>JAIMBK010000054.1 GCA_023511535.1 Armatimonadota bacterium | reverse complement strand
TCCCACGAGCGCCTGCGCGAGGCGGTGGAGAAAAAACTTTTCGCCGACTTAAAAGACGTCGTCAAGATCACCACCTCCACGAAAACGCCCGACGCCGAACAGCTCAAGCGCTTAAACGAGGTCAGTGCCAGGTTGATTTCGGACTACGGTTATTGCGCGACCTGCGCCAATGAATTGCTTAAATACGTGGGCAGCCTCCTAAACAGGTAGTTGTAAATGACAATCCAAAAGTAAGGGGCGACGGCAGGTTGCCCTATTTTTCGTGGAATCTTTGCTACCCATGTAACTGATTTTATTACATGCTTCCCTTTCGCAGGGTTGACGCATATCTTCTCCGGAAAAGGATTTTTGGAAAAAATGTTGAAACTAAACCCAGGGTTTTCATCAGTAAGGAAGGGATTTAGTGAAGAAAAGGGAGCTGCCACCGGAATTACCGCTTTCATTTAGCCCGCAAGGAGAGTTGTTGCCCGGCTACGGACCCCGGCCGGAGGTTTGGAGGGCGACCGGCTGCGGAACGGTTTTTACCGCCCGCCGGCGGGCGGGAAGGAAGTAATTTTTGGCGTCCAGCTTTCCCTTTCCGAAGGCGGCATCACCCGCCTCTTTACTGAAAGTAAAGACCCGGGGAAGAAATAAGCGGACGGGGCTTCCGGCATAGGGAATAAACGGCGACAGCTAAAGGAAATGGACATCCAGCTGGTGGTCCCTCCCCACCCAAGGCAATCTCAAAAAAGGGGTTTTGGCGTGAATCCGGACAATCAAATAATCGCCCGGGGGAAAGAAAAAATTATGGCGGATCCCTTTGCCCGCCACCTGAACATGCGCTTTCTGGAGGTCAGTCCCGGGTATGCCCTGGTGGAGATGGTTGTGCCCGATTACCTGTGCAATTTCCACGGCGGGGCCCACGGGGCGGCCATCTTTGCCGTTGCCGACGTCGCCTTCAGCGCCGCCAGCAACGCGGGGGGCACGGTTGCCGTCGCGCTGAGCGTTACGATCACCTACCTCCAGGCGCCCCCGCCCGGGGCAATTCTCACCGCCGAGGCCGTGGAAGAAAGCGAAGGCAGGCGAACGCGGCTTTACCGGGTGAAGGTGAGGGATGAAAAGAATAATTTAATCGCCATCTTTGAAGGGCTGGTTTATCGGAAAGGAGAACACCGGTAAGCCGGCAGTTTCTTCCAGCCGATCAAAAAACCGGCCAGTAAAAAGCCGGCTTTCTTTATTTTAGAAATCCGCACCTGTTTGCCAGGCCCGGTCCGCCTGCAGGCTGCGCGCGATTATAATTTACAAATCGTTTACACTTCGTTTATCTCCATGTAAAAAGTTTATTTTAAACTGGATAAAAAATTGTGGATACGGAGGTGCTTTTTTCAATGCAAAACTGGAAACGGACGGCGGCCCTGGTTGCTTTGATCGCCTTTTTGGGCGGTGCGCTGTTTGCCGGCGGGAATTTGCTGGTGAACGCTCTGGCTTCGTCGGCAGGGAAGGCGGCGTCCGGGGAGCCGACGGGCGTCCCGGCCGCCTACGCCCAACCCAACCCCGGACCGGACGCCATCGCCGGGATCGTCAGCAGCGCCGGACCGGCGGTGGTCAAAGTTGACGTTTACAAAACAGTCAACGGCACTACCTTTGACCCCTTTTTTAACGACCCCTTTTTCCGGCAATTCTTCGGCTCGCCCTTCGCCTTGCCGCAACCGGTGAAACGCGAGGAGCACGGCCTGGGCTCCGGGTTCATCATCTCCCCGGACGGTTACATCCTTACCAACGAACACGTGGTTAACGGCGCGCAAAGAATCGAAGTCACCATCGGCGGCGAAGGCAAGCCCGTGCCGGCCCGCGTGGCGGGCGCCGATTACGACCTGGACCTGGCCGTGCTGAAGGTTGACGTGGGGAGCAGCCTGCCGACCCTGAAGATGGGGGATTCCGACCAGACAAAAGTGGGCAGCTGGGTGGTGGCCATCGGCAATCCCTACGGCCTGGACCACACTGTCACCGCGGGTGTCTTAAGCGCCAAGGGCCGCCCCGTGCAAGTGGAAAACCGCAGCTACAAAAACCTGCTGCAGACCGACGCCGCCATTAACCCTGGGAACAGCGGCGGGCCGCTTCTCAACCTGGCGGGGGAGGTAATCGGGATCAATACCGCCGTGGCCGCGCAGGCCCAGGGGATCGGCTTTGCCATTCCCATCAACACGGTCAAAAGCGTGCTTGCCGAACTGATGAGCAAAGGGCACATCACCCGCCCCTGGCTGGGGGTGCAGGTCCAACCCTTAGACGAGCAGTTGGCCTCCTATTTCGGACTTAAAAGCACCGAGGGCGCCCTGGTGTCCGAAGTCGTTTCCGGCAGCCCGGCGGACAAGGCCGGTTTACAGCAGGGCGACGTAATCCTGAAAATCGACGGGCGGCAAATTAAAAACCCCGATGACCTGGTCAACTACGTAAAAGGCCTGCAGATCGGCCAGCAGATTGTCCTGCTGGTCCAGCGGCAGGGAAAAACCCTGAATCTGCAGCTGGAGATTAAAGAGAAACCCGCCCAGCAATAACTTTTGCCGCCGAAAATTCTTTGGTTCAGGCACCGGGTTTATCGGCGTCTGAACATGGCCCGTTATCGTCGTGTTTTTATCTTGTGCAGTTGAATCTTTACCCATCTAACATTTATTGATTTAATCAGACTGAAAAACATTAAAAGAAATGATGTTACCCTCCCGGCGAAGCGGGGGCGGACGCGGGCGGTGCGGACAGGGGCAGATAAACGGAAAAAACGCTGCCCTTTTCCGGCCTCCGGTTCTCGAGCGCGATCCGGCCGCCGTGCGCCTCCACCAGCAGTTTGCTGATGGCCAGCCCCAGGCCGGTCCCGCCGCCGGGAAATTCTTCCGCCGCGCTGCCCTGGTAAAAACGCTCGAAAATATAAGGAATCTCTTCCTCGGGAATGCCCGGTCCTTCGTCGACGATCGAGATGCGCGCCTCGCCTCTGTTCCTGCCTTCGCCCCCGGCCAAGCCCCCGGCCGCTTCACCTTCCAGCTCCGCTTCACCCTCCAGTACCGCCCCGTCCCCCCCTGCAACCTTGCTTTTCAGTGCAATCTCGTCCGGCAGCGCAGAATCGCCTTTCGGCACAACCTCGCCCTGCAGCGCCACCTCGCCCCCCGGCGGCGTAAACCGCAGGGCGTTGTCCAAAAGGTTGATCAGCACTTGCAGCAGGCGGCCGCGGTCCCCGGAAACAGACGCCTGGGCAAATTCCTCCGTAAACACCGGCGTCAGCCTGACCCCCTTTTCTTTGGCCAGCAGGCTGAAGCAGTCCAGAGCCTCCCGGCAAACTTCGGCCAGCGGAACTGCCTCCCGCCGAAAATCCAGCCTTCCTGCGCGCAGGCGGGCAATGTCCAGGAGATCGGCGACGATGCGCGAAAGGCGCTGCGTTTCCGCGTAGACCCGGGAGAGGTAGTCCGGGTAGTCCTTTTCCGGGATGGTTCCGTCCAGCATCCCCTGCACGAAGCCGCGCACGGAAGTAAGCGGGGTGCGCAGCTCGTGGGAAACGTTGGCCAGCAAGTCCTGGCGCGCTTCCTCGATTTTGGCCAGCCGCCGGGCCATCTCACTCAAGGCTTCGGCCAGTTCGCCGATCTCGTCCCGGCGCCGCAGGTTTAAAGTCTGGTGAAAATCTCCACCGGCAATTTTTAAGGCGGCCGCGTGCATCTTCTGCAGGGGGCGCGTAAAGTGCCGGGACAAAAGGTAGAGCACGGGGGTGGCGCAGGCCAGCACCAGCAGGGAAGCCAGCCAGACCATCTGCAAAGCTTCCTGCAGCGGCCCCTTTAAATCGGCTACCGGGGCGTAGGCCACGACCACCCCGTTCCCCGCCAGCCCGGGCAGGGGGGCGCCGACCAGCACAATTTCGATTAAAGGGTCCTGCGTGTTGCGCACGGTTACGGAAACCGTCCGCCCCGCGCGGACCATTTGAAAAACGTTGCGCATCGCCGCCAGGTTAAGCCAGCCCGCAAACTCTTTCCCGGCGTTCACAATCAGCCGGTTCTGACCGTCGACAATGGCCAGGTGGACGCTGAAAGAGCGCTCAATTATGCTTAAGCCCCGCACCCAGTCCAGGCCGGACAATTCCCGGCGGCTGTACTGCCCGGTCAACTGCTGAACCTGATCTACCGCCGCCAGAAGGTTGTCCTGGCAGCGGCGATAAAAATAGTCGCGGAAAAACCAGGTCAACAGGAAATTTAAGCATAAAACAACGCAAAAGGCGATACCCAGGTACATCACCAGCAGTTTAAAGAAAACGCTCCGGCGAATTTTTAGCCGGCGAAGATTAAACAGTTTCAAATTTGTAGCCCACCCCCCAGACGGTTTTAATCTGCCAGGGTTGCCCCGGTTTTTCAATTTTATCCCGCAAACGGTTGATGTGTACGTCCACGGTGCGCGTTCCCCCCGGGTAATCGTAGCCCCATAACTCCTTTAAAAGATACTCCCGGGTGAAAACGCGGTTCGGGTGGCCGGCCAGGAAATAAAGCAGTTCCGTTTCCCGCCGGGTTAATTCGATTTTTTCCCCCGCCACAAATACTTCGTAGGCGGACAGGTCCACCCTCAGCCCCGGCAGATTTACCGCCGCGCCGTCCGCCGCCCCGGAAACCGTCCCCGAAAGCACTCCGGCTGCTGCCCCGCCCGACACCCCGCCCGCCGCGCCGTCCGCCTCGTTGCCTTTCGCCCCGCCCGCCGCCCGTTTGCCGCTCCGCCGAAGCACCGCCTTTACCCGGGCCAGCAGTTCCAGGGGATCGAAGGGCTTCACAATGTAGTCGTCAGCGCCCAGCTCAAAACCGAGCAGTTTGTCCCGGAGGTCCCCCTTGGCCGTTAAAATGATTACCGGAGTGCCGCCCTGCTCGCGGATTTTCCGGCAAATCTCCCACCCGCTCCGGTGGGGCAGCAGCAAATCCAAAATGACCAGATCCACCTGCTCGTTCTGCAGGCGTTCTTCCACGGACGCGCCGTCCGCGTCGATTTTTACCGCGTACCCCTGGCTGGTCAGGTAGAGCTGGATCAATTTGGCAATATTTTGATCGTCTTCCACGACCAGAACGTGACCTTTTCTTTCTCCGGTTCCCGGCATCGGAAACTTCCTTTCGAAAGGGTTAACTTTCGCACCGCCCACTACGAAAATTAAATTCTCGGGCGAACGGAGTGATGAATATAGATTCCGCGCCAACCAAAGTTTAATTGAAAAATGTACGTAGTGTCAACAGAAAAGCAGGAAATATTCAATAAGCTTCTGTATTTCCTCAATGGAAAAAAATTTTTAGAAAGATTTTTTTCCGCTGCCCTCTTCGGACTGGTTTTCCCGGGGGCGCATATAATGTAACTAAAATATAAGGTAACTAATCAGATAAACGACAGGGGGCAAAGGGGCTGGAGCAAAATGGATCAGACGGAGCAAAGGGGCTGGAGCAAAGGGACGAAAGGGCGGGGGTGCCGGTGTCCGGCAAATATGTCATCTCGCGCGACGATTGGTCGCTCCACCGCAAGGGGGAGCTGGACCGCCAGCGCCATCACGAAAAAATGAAAGAGGCGATTAAAAAGAATCTTGCCGATGTGGTGTCGGAAGAGAGTATTATCATGTCCGACGGCGGGAAGATCGTGAAGGTGCCCATCCGCACTCTGGACGAGTATCACTTTCGCTTTGACCAGGGTAAGCAAAAGCACGCCGGGCAGGGGGACGGCAAAAGCAAGGTGGGGGACGTGCTGGCCCAGGACCCGCAAGATCGAAAAGGCGGGTCGGGGAAGGGCGCGGGCGAAGAGCCCGGGGTGGACTATTACGAAGCGGAAATTACCGTTGACGAGCTGGCCGAAATGATCTTCGAAGACCTGGGGCTGCCCAACCTGCAGCCGAAGAAAAAGCCCGAGCTTCCTGCGGATACCGTTGAATTCAAGGACATCCGCAAAAAGGGGATCGGCAGCAACATCGACCGGAAGCGGACCATTTTGGAGGCCATCAAGCGCAACGCCTGGAAAGGGGAGCGGGGTTTGACCAAGATCACCCCCGACGATTTGCGCTTTAAAACCTGGGACCTGACCCACAAGCAGGAATCGAACGCCGTGGTGCTGGCGATGATGGACACCAGCGGCTCCATGGGCCCGTACGAGAAGTATATCGCCCGCAGTTTCTTTTTCTGGATGGTGCGTTTTCTGCGGACCAGGTACCAGAACGTTCAGATTGTTTTTCTGGCCCACCACGTGGAGGCCAGGGAAACCACGGAGGAGGAATTCTTCACCAGGGGTGCGAGCGGCGGCACCCGCTGCTCCTCGGTTTACAGGCTGGCCCTGGAAATCATCCAAAACCGCTATAACCCGCGGGATTACAACCTCTACGCCTTCCATTTCTCCGACGGGGATAACCTGGCTTCGGACAACGAGCTGTGCATCAAGCTGGTTCAGGATTTGCTCCAGGTCTGCAATCTGGTCGGCTACGGGGAAATCGAAGGCCCCTATTATTACACCAGCACGTTGCGTTCGGCCTACAAAAAGATTAGCGACCCTAAATTCATCGTGGTCACCATCAAGGACAAAAGCGGCGTTTACCCGGCGCTGAAGAAATTCTTTTCCCCGGCGCAAAGTGTTGGGAATTAGGGGTTGGGGATTCACCGGAGCAACGGCAACAAACGACGGGCAAAGGGCTATTTCAGGGTGGGGGGGGGTCGGCTATGCAGGACGAATTGAAGCTGCTGGAAGAAGCCGTGGAGAAAATAACGGCCAAGGCCAGGGAATTCGGGCTGGATTTTTACGACATGTACTTTGAGATCTGCCCGGCGGACGTGATTTATACGTTCGGCGCCTACGGCATGCCCACCCGGTTCTCGCACTGGACTTTCGGCAAAACCTACCACAAAATGAAAACGATGTACGACTATAACCTGAGCAAGATTTACGAACTGGTGATCAACTCTAACCCCTGTTACGCCTTTTTGCTGGAAGGGAACTCCTTGATTCAAAATAAAATGGTCATCGCCCACGTACTGGCCCATGGCGACTTTTTTAAGAACAACGTGCACTTCCGGAAGACGGCGGGACATATGGTGGAATCCATGGCTGGCGCCGCCCGGCGGTTTCGGGAATACGAGCTGAAATACGGGCGGGATAAGGTGGAAGCCTTTCTGGACGCCGTGATTTCCGTCCAGGAGCACGTCGACCCCTCCCCCCGGAAAAGCGGGGGGGCGGAGGAAGATCGCCCGGCGGCGGAAAAGGGGAAAAGCTGCGCGGCAGCCGGAGCCGGCGGCGGGGGGGGTGCCGGGCAAAGCTGCGCCGGAGGAGGAGCCGGAGCCGGGTCCGGAGGGACCTGTGCGGGGGGAACCTGCATCGGCGGCGGGGGCGGAACCCGCGCCGGCGGCGCCCGGAAGCGCCGGGAAACCCCCTACGACGACCTCTGGGAGCTGGATGACCGCGGGAGCGAGCGTCCCGACCAGAAAGAAGAAACCAAAAAATTTCCCGAACAGCCGGAGAAGGACCTGCTCCTCTTCATCATGGAACACGCCCGCGACCTGGAGGACTGGCAGCGCGACGTCATCTCCGTCGTTCGCCAGGAAATGCTGTATTTCTGGCCGCAGATGGAAACCCGGATCATGAACGAAGGGTGGGCCACGTACTGGCACCTGCGTATTATGCGGGAGATCGACCTCACCGAGGAGGAGACCATCGAGTTTGCCAAAATGCACGCCGGGGTCATCCAAACCTCGCGCTTTCGTTTAAACCCTTATTACCTGGGTCTAAAGATTTTTGAGAGCATCGAAAAGCGGTGGAATGAGCCCTCGGAAGAGGAAAGGAAGAAGTTCGGCCGCCCCGGCGGGGAAGGGAGAAAGAAAATTTTTGAGGTGCGGGAGCTGGAGAACGACGTTTCCTTTCTGCGGAATTACCTGACGGAGGATCTGGTCAAGGAGCTGGATTTGTACCTGTATAAAAAACAGGGGCAGGAGTGGAAGATCGTCGAGAAAGACTGGGAGAAGGTCCGGGACGGAATTGTGGCCGGCCTGACCAACTGCGGATACCCCTATCTTGTGGTGGAAGACGGCGACTTCAACAGGCGGGGCGAGCTTTACCTGCGCCACTGTTTCGAAGGAAGCGAGCTGGACGTTTATTACCTGGAAAAAACCCTGCCGTACGTTCACCGGCTGTGGGGCCGGACGGTGCACCTGGAGACCGTCCTGGACGGCAAAAAAGTGCTTTTCACCTTTAACGGTGAAAAGGTTGGGAAGAAATTCCTGTAGCGGGCGCCGCATTTAAACCCGTCCCGGCGAGCAATAATAAAGGGGAGGCGAGAGAAAAAGCGGTGAAAGAAGTGCCGGCGACCCGGGGAAGACCGGGTTCGGGACCGGGAGGCAAGGAATTGTGCCGATTTGGGATACTCTGGTGAAAATGCTGGTGTTTCAACCTCCGCAGCAGGAGCCGTTTGAGCTGCTGGGGCCGGAGGCGCGGGGGCGGGAAAGCGCTCCCCAAAACCAGGGCCCCGGCCAAAATGATGGCGCCGGCTCCAGGGGTGGGCAAAAATTTCGCAAGCCCCGGCGGGCGCTGCCGGTTTCGGCCTGGTACCACTGCGGCGGTCGGGGCGGACGGAAATGTTCCGGGAACGGCGCAAGAAAAGCGAATCAAGATGATCAAAAGAGCCGGAAGGGGCCGGGGGAGAAGGCCGGTTCTCCAGATCAACAGGAAGATCAACAGGCCCAGGGAAAGGACAACCAGGATCAGGGAAAAGACGCGGCGCAGTCCCGGTGCGCCAACATCGACACCGGCGATCTGGGGAAAGTGTCGGCCAACCTGAGAAAAAATTTAAAATGCCTGAAGGAAACTTTTCACGTGCCGGTCAACCGGGACGTGATTTTCCGCGAGTTCACCATCGGCACGGCCCATCCGGTGGCCGCCGCCGCCATCTATATCGACGGAATGACGGACCGGGTTTTACAGAACCTTTCCATCCTGGAGCCGCTCATGCTGCTGGCGGGGTTAAGCCCGGACGAGGGGGAAACCCTCCTGGACACGGTGATCAAACACCTGCTGCCGGGCAACCAGGTGGACGCCACCGCCGAACTGCGGGACGTGGTGGACGGTGTCCTGATGGGTTCCACCGCGGTGCTGATCGATTACTGCCCCAAGGCCGTCATCGTGGAAACCAAGGGCTGGGAGCACCGCCAGGTCAGCCGCCCGGCCAACGAGATGGTCATCCGCGGCCCGCAGGAAGGTTTTACGGAGACCCTGCGGGTCAATACGGCTTTAATCCGCAAGTCCCTCCATTCGCCCAACCTGATTACCGAGTTTTTTAAAATCGGCCGGATCAACCGGCTGGACTGCGCCGTCATGTATATTGCCGGTCTGACCAACGAGCAGTTGCTGGCGGAAGTGAAGCGCCGGATCCAGTCCGTCACGGCCGATTACGTCGGCGAAAGCGGCATGCTGGAGCAGTTTATCGAAGACAACCATTTCATCCTGGTGCCGCAAACGGTAGCCACAGAGCGGCCGGACCGGGTGATTGCCGGCCTGATGGAGGGGCAGGCCGCCGTTCTGGTCGACGGCAACCCCTATGCCCTCCTGGTGCCGGCCACTTTTTTCAACGTCTTCCAGAATCCCGAGGACGCCTACGTGCGCTGGCCTTTCGGGGGCTTTCTGCGGTATATCCGCCTTTTGGGCCTTTTTCTGGCCACCTTTCTGCCCGGCCTCTACATTGCCGTGGTGACCCACCACCACGAAATGATCCCGACGGACCTGCTCCTGGCCATCTCGGCCAACCGGGAAAACGTGCCCTTTCCGTCCATCATCGAGGTGCTGATCATGGAAATCTCCTTTGAACTTATCCGGGAGGCGGGCATTCGGATCCCCGGCCCCATCGGCCCCACCCTGGGCATCGTGGGCGCCTTGATTTTGGGCCAGGCGGCGGTGGCGGCCAATATCGTCAGTCCCATTTTAATCATCATCGTGGCCGTGACGGCCATCGGGGGGTTTACCGTTTCTAATTATTCGCTTTCGCTGGCGGCCCGCTTTTTGCGCTTTTTCAACATCCTGCTGGGGGCTTTTATGGGTATTTACGGACTTATCCTGGGTGTATTCATTCACCTGCATTATCTGGCGGCCGCCAGGTCGTTCGGCGTGCCTTACCTGGCTCCCCTTACCCCGCAGGCCAAAGCCTCTCCGGATTTGATCTACCGGGGACCCGTCTGGCGGCAGCAAACCCGCCCGGAGTACCTGCAGCCGGGGCAGCCGCGGCGCCAGCCCTTTTTCAGCCGGGGGTGGCTGCAAAGGCGGGGCGGTAAAGGGAGGGGCGGCCGGCAGTGATCGACGAGGGTAAAATTACCAACCAGGAAGCCTTGACGATGGCCGTTGTGATCACGCTCACCGAATTGTTTCTGACGTTTATGGCGGAACTGGTGGCCGTGGGCCAAAACGGGGCGTGGCTAATTCTTTTGCTGGCCGCCGTCTTTGCCGGGGCGTTTTATTTGCCGGCGGCCGCGTTGATGGAAAGGCACCCGGGAAAAAGCCTCATTGAGGTGGGAGAAGAACTGGCCGGGCCCTATTTAAACGGCCTGTTTTCCTTTGTTTACCTGGTTTTCTGTCTTGGTTCGGCGGCCCTGGTGCTGCGGCAGTACGCGGAGCGCGTGCTGACGATCAGCATTCCGGAACTGCCCGTCAGCGTGGCCATGGCAGGGATGATTCTGGGCTCTCTGGTCGGCTGCCACCTGGGGCTGGAAGCAATGGCCAGAAGTTCCCTGTTTATTATTTATTTTATCGGCTTTACCATTTTGCTGGTAAGCCTGCTCACCTATCCCTACTGGCGGTTTGATTATCTTTTTCCGCTGGCCGGCCCGGGCCTGGGAAAGGTCGTCAAGGAGGGAATTTTCAGGAGTTCCCTGATGTGCGGCGTGCCGCTTTTTCTGGCGTTTATTTTTCCTTCCCTGAAAAAGCCCACGATCCGCCTGGCGGGGCTGGGAGCGATTGCCATCGGGGGTCTGACCCTGAGTTTGACCATGCTGGCCATGCTGATGACCTTCGGCGTCAGCGTCCTGCAGGAAATGGTTCTGCCCTCTTACGAAATGTCCCGGCTGATTTACTTCGGCCGGTTTTTGCAGCGCCTGGAGTCCGTTTTTGTGCCCATCTGGGCCCTGATCGGAATGATGTACGTAGCCCTCGGGATCTACGCAGTCAGCCTCATTATCGGCAGGTTTTTGCGACTTCCTTACCTCCGGCCGTTTTTGCTGCCGGCGGCCATTCTGATCTATTCCCTTGCCTTTGTTCCGGCCAACGTGAGCCAGACGTTCTGGATCGATTTTCACCTGCTCCGGTACTACGGTTTTTTGCCGGCCTTTTCCCTGCCGGCCCTGCTGTTCGTTCTGGACCGCTTCAAGAAAAAGGGAACAAAGGGCGGGGGGGAAGGCAATGCTGCGTAAACCGGAGGGCCGGGGCCAGCCGGTACGGGAGCAGTACCGGGGGCAAGGGCGGGGGTGGGGGCGGCGACGAGGGCAGAAATGGGAGTGGCGACGAGGGCAGGGGTGGGGTCGGGTGCCGGGACGCCCATCGGCCCTCCGGCCGGCGCTGGCTTTCCTTTTGGCCGGCTTGCTGGTTATTCCCGGGTGCTGGGGGTACCACGAGATCGATGAAACCGCCCACGTTCTGCTTTTGGGGGTGGACAAGGGAAAGGAAAACGGGCTGACCGTGACGGCGCTGATCGCGGTGCCCCGCCGGATGGGCGGCGGCGGGGGAGGCGGCGCCGTCGGCGGCGGCGGCGGGGGCGGCGGGGGCCAGAAGCCGTCCGTGATCGTGGCGGTGGAATGTAGAACCATTTTTACCGGCCTGGAAATGATTAATTCCGTCATTGAGCGGCGGGCCACCTTAAATCACCTGAAAGCGGTCATCTTTTCCGAAGAAATTGCAAAAGAAGGTCTGGATATTTACCTGGACGGTCTAATGCGTTACCCGGAGTTCCGCCGGACCGTCTTTATCGCCGTTTGCCGAAAAAGCGCCCGGGAACTGCTGGAGAAGTTTCAGCCTCTGATGGAGGCCAATCCCGCCAAATACGTCGAACTGTACATGGGGACGCAGCGCTACGTGGGGTTTATTCCCTTTAACCAGGTCCATCATTTCTACGCCGACATGAAATCGAAAAGCATCCAGCCTGTCTGTGCGCTGATCGGTCTGGAACGGAAAACAGGAGCGGAAAGCGAACAGAAAAACCGCCCCAGGTCCGAAGGCCATTTTCTTGCCGGCCAGCTCCCGCGCAAGGGGGGCAATAAAACCGAGCTGATTGGATCCGCCGTCTTTCGCGGGGGAAAAATGGCCGGGACAATTAACGGCAGCGAAACCGTCATCCTGAATATGTTAAGGGGCTGGTTCAAGGAAACCATTTACGCCTTTCCCGACCCCCAAAGCCCCGCCCGGTTTATCGTTTTCAGGCTGCTGGCCGAAAGAAAACCGCAAATCAAAGTGCGCTTTAAGGCGGAAGGAATCCCGGTGATCAGCGTGCGGGTGCCGCTGGATGGCGAGATGATCAGCCTCCAGAGCGGGATAAACTATGAAGAACCGGGCCGGCTCCCTGTTCTCCAGCGGGAGATCAACCGGCGGCTGGAAAGTGAGACGAAGCAGTTAATCCGCAAAACCCAGGAGGAATTCCGCGCCGACATCTTCGGTTTTGGTTTTCAGGCCAGACGGCTGGCCGCCACTTACCCCGAATGGCAGCAAATGAACTGGCCGGAGCTTTACCCGGAGGCGGAGGTGCACGTGACTTTCGACGTCCAGATCAGGCGCATCGGCCTTTTGCGCAAAACATCAAAAACTAAAAGCGCCTGAGAACAATCATTCCCTTTATAAAGTGAGGCAAAGTTACCTGCAGGCAGCGGCCTGCTTTTTCCCTAACCCCTGTCTTTACGAGGTGGACGGGCGTGCTGAACATCGTCATCTTGATTTTTTTGCTGGCCGTTTCCTATTACTTAAGCACCTACGCCCGCTGGGCCTGGCGGCAGGGCTACCGGCGGGGGGCGGTGGGGACCATCCTGGTCGCCCTGCTGACCCTGGTCCTGCCGGTGGCGGTGTGGGCGTATCACCAGTACGTTATGTAGGAATTAGGGGATAGGGGGTAGGGATTAGGGGAAAATTAGTTTTTATTCCCCAATTCCTGATTCCCAATTCCTAATTCCCTTATTCGTGCCCTTGCGGTTATCTATTTTTTTGAGGGGGGTAGTTAAATGCGGCCTTTGTGGAAAGGGGCAATCAGCTTCGGACTGGTTTACGTGCCGGTGAAGATTTACGCGGCCACCGAAAAAAAGGACCTGAAGTTTAATTCCCTGCATAAGGAGTGCCAGACGCCCATCCAGTACCGCAAGTATTGCCCGTCCTGCGACCGGGAGGTGGGTACCGAAGAAATTGTGCGCGGCTATCAATACGAAAAGGGGCGTTTCGTGATCCTTGCCGAGGAAGATTTCGAGGACCCGGCCGAAGAAGCCGCCCACGGCATCGACATTCTGGACTTTGTCGACCTGGCCGGAATCGACCCGGTTTACTACGATAAGGCGTACTATCTGGTTCCGGCGGCGGGCGGTGAAAAGGTTTACGAACTTTTAAAGCAGGCCATGCAGGAAACGAAAAAAGTGGCCATCGCCAACGTCGCCGTGCGCAGCAAAGTTTCCCTGGCGGCCGTCCGGGTGGGCGGGGACGTCCTGGTCATGAGCACCATGTTTTACGCGGATGAAATCAGAAACCCGCAGTTGATCGAGGAACTGCAGTACCGGGTGAATCTGCACGAAAACGAAATAAAAATGGCCGTGAGCCTGATCAACAGCCTTTCCACAGGATTCGCGCCGGAGAAATACCGCAACGCCCGCCGGGAAGCGCTGCTGGAAATTATCCGCGCCCGCATCGCCGACGAGCGGGTCGTCACACCCGCCGCCCGGCCCGCGCCGGAAAAGGTGGTCGACCTGATGCAGGCGCTGAAAGCCAGCATCGAAAAGGCCCAGGCCGAGCGGGGCAGAAAATCAGGGGTTAGGGGTTAGGGGATAGGAGATAGGGGATAGGAGATAGGGATTGAGGTGAAGTAATTATCGACGGACTGCCTCTGCTCAAACCCATGCTGGCGGTAAACAGCGAACCCTTCGACAGCCCCGCCTTCCTTTACGAAATCAAATGGGACGGCTACCGCTGCCTGGCCTACCTGGAAGCAAACAAAACCGTCCTGCGTTCACGCAACCAGCGGGAAATCACCCCCGCCTTCCCCGAACTGGCCGGCCTGCACGATCACGTCAGAAAACGTCCGGCCCTGCTGGACGGAGAAATTGTTATTTTCAAAAACGGCCTGCCCTCCTTCGCCGCCCTGCAGGCCCGAGCCTTCGCGGTTGATCCGGGGAAAACCGCCCTACTGGCCGCCGAAGCCCCGGCCCTTTTGATCACCTTCGACCTGTTATACTCCGGAGGGGTATCGTGTCTGCGCGAACCCCTGGAAAAGCGCAAGGAAATTTTAGCGGAAATATTGGTGGCCGGCGGCCCGGCGGTTATCTCCGAATTTATTTCCGGTCAGGGGCGCGAATTTTTCCGGGCCTGCGCCGAACGGGGACTGGAGGGAGTCGTGGCCAAGCGCCTCGGCAGTCCGTACCTTCCCGGCAAACGCTCTCCCCACTGGCGGAAGTTTCGCCATACAAAAGAAATGGACCTGGTTATTTGCGGCTACCAGAAGGGCCGGGGCGGGCGGAAGCTGGGCTCCCTGGTGGTAGCCGAAAGCGCAGCGGGGAAACTACTCTACCGGGGAAAAGTGGGAAGCGGTCTGGACTGCGAGGAAGAGCGGCGGCTTCTGGAATTGCTCCCTTCTTTAGAAATTAAAACTCCTCCCCTGGACCTCCCCCCGCAAGAAGGAAGAGGCGTCTTGTGGGTCAAACCCGCGCTCGTTTGTGCGGTTAATTTCTTGGGTTTAACCGGCGACGGACTGCTGCGGCACCCGGTTTACCGGGGGCTCCGCTTCGACAAAATTTTTTTTGAAGATGGAACACTTTTTTCCGGGCGGCCATAATATGGTACTGAAAACAGGAAATAACTAGCAAGAGAAAGGAGGAAAAATAAATGGCCTTTGGCGCAGGTATGGGTACAGGCGGTGGCTGGAGCTTTGCCTTCCTGGTATTTCTGATTTTGATTCTGCTGGTGGTAGGTCTTGGCGTCTGGTTCCCCTGGTAAGTTTTTCAGTTGATTAAATATGTCCACAGAAAGGAGGAAAAATAAATGGCCTTTGGCGCAGGTATAGGTACAGGCGGTGGTTTTGGCGGCTGGAGCTTTGCCTTCCTGGTGTTTCTGATTTTGATCCTGCTGGTGGTAGGTTTTGGCATGTGGTTCCCCTGGGGAGCAGTCAGCGCGGAAGCCTAAATTATAAAATCTTTTAAAAGAAAGGAGGAAATTTTTATGCCGAATCCGTCGCCGATGCAAGGGACTGTCTGGGGTTGGTGGCCGTTTATCTTCTTCTTTATCATTATCATCGTGATCTGGCCCTTCTTCTTTGGGATCTGGAGCGCAGGGAAGTAGGTCCGGCTGAAAAGGGAGAGGTTTGCGGAGTTTGCAAACCTCTCCCTTTTCCCTGGCACACTTTAGGGCGCCTGATCATATGGTAGATTAGAGCTTTGCCAGGTAGAAATTAAAGGAAAGGAGGCTGTTTATGAGCGAGGACGTCAAATTGAAATGGGACGGTTTTGGCGGCTGGAGCTTTGCCTTCCTGGTGTTTTTGATTTTGATCCTGCTGGTGGTAGGTTTCGGCGTCTGGTTCCCGGGCTTTTGGGGCGCCTGAAAAATTAAAAACGCTAAAGGGTGCTGTGTTTTTGAAGCGGCACCCTTTCATCTTTTATATTTTATAGAGCGCTCGGACGGGAGAAATAATATATTAAGGTCATCAAAGCAAACAAAAACTGGGGTAAGCTCTTTGTTCAACGGAAAAATTGTTTGCATAGCGGGAAAAGAAGTAAAGTTAACTAATCTGGAGAAAATTTTCTGGCCGGAAGGTTTAACCAAGGCCCACCTGGTTAAATACTATACAGATATTGCCCCGGTGCTGCTGCCCTACCTTTACGACCGCCCCCTGGTGATGAAACGCTACCCTGACGGCATTGCCGGAGAAGCTTTTTACCAGAAGGAATGTCCGGATTACGCCCCGCCCTGGATCAAAACCCACCCGGTGACCCACTCCGGAAAGATTATTCGTTACGTTATTTGCAACGACCTGGCCACCCTGGTCTGGCTGGCCAACCAGGCCTGCATTGAAATACACGCCTTTTTGTCCACGACAAGACAGATTAATTGCCCGGACCTTGCCGTTTTTGATCTCGATCCGGCCGAGGGCGTCGCTTTTTCCCAGGTTATGGAGGTCGCCCTGGTCATCCGTGATCTGCTCGCCGGCTTCGACCTGCAGGCTTATCCGAAAACGTCGGGTGCCGGCGGCCTGCATCTTTTTGTTCCGCTCCTCCCGGTGGATCCGTTTCCCACAGTGACCCTTTTTACCCGGTCCATTGCCGAAATGGCCGCCGCCAGCCATCCGGAAATCGCCACCGTGGAGCGGAAAGTGGAAAAAAGAAAGGGGAAGGTGTATATCGATTACCTGCAAAACGGGCGCGGGAAAACCATGGCTTTTCAGTACAGCCTGCGCCCCCTGCCGGGAGCGCCCGTTTCGGCGCCCTTAACCTGGAAGGAAGTGGAACAGATGAACGTCCAGCCGGCTTCCTTCGATATCCGGAGCATTTTTGACCGGTTGCAGGAATTCGGCGATCTTTTCCGGGATCTGCTGATTTCCCCCCAGTCCTTGAGTTTGCCGGCGAAGGAAGCGTAGGCTTAATTTAAATTTTTTAAGAAAATATTTGGAAACCGGCAGGAAATTTGATCCCTTTTCCCGAATGCCCTTGACAATTAAGGTTAGAGGTGGGCATAATGCAGGAAAAGGCATTCTGGCTGGGGTGGCAGTTCGTCTTCCCGGGCCTGGCCAAGCGCATCTGGAACCTGGCGGAGCGCTTCGGCTCGGCGCGCGCGGCCTGGGAAGCTTCCGAAAACGAGCTGGTCGAAACCGGCGGCTTTTCCCGGGAGTCCGCCGGGACGATCGCCCGGCGCCGGGCGCAGGTGGACCCGGCTGCGGAACTCACGAAATTAAAAGACGCGAATCTTGAGTACGTTCATTACGACGACCCGGCCTACCCGGAAATGCTGCGCCGGATTTTCGACCCGCCGCCGGGCCTGTTTGTCCGGGGAAAGCTGCCGCCGCCGGACAGTCTGGCGGTGGCGGTGGTCGGCTCCCGCCGCCCGACGCCGTACGGACTGGCCGTGGCCGAAAAAATCGGCCTTGAGCTGGCGCGGGCCGGCATTGTCGTGGTCAGCGGCCTGGCCCGGGGGATCGACAGCGCCGCCCACCGGGGGGCCCTGGACGCGGCGGGGCCGACCGTGGCGGTGCTGGGCTGCGGTGTGGACGTGGTTTACCCGCCGGAGAACCGGCACCTGGCGGAGAAAATTGCCGCGGCGGGCGCGGTCGTCAGTGAATACCCGCCGGGAACGAAGCCGGAGCCCTGGCACTTTCCCGTCCGCAACCGGATTATCAGCGGGATGGCGAAGGCCACGGTGGTGGTGGAGGCGGGCGAGCGCAGCGGAGCGCTGATTACCGCCGATCTCGCCCTGGAGCAGGGGCGGGACGTGCTGGCCGTTCCGGGAAACGTCAGCAGCCCGGTGAGCAAGGGGCCGAACCGGCTGATCAAACAGGGCGCCCGCCTGGTGGAAGACGTGGCCGACATTCTGGAAGAAATCGGCGTGGGCGCTTTGTTCAAGGCGGAAACCGGCAAAACCCGGCCGCTTCCCCGGCTGACGGAGGAGGAAGAGGCCGTTTACCGGCTGCTTTCCCCCGAACCGGCCCACCTGGACGAAATCATCGGCCGCTCCGGCCTGGCGGCCCAGGAAGTCCTGGCCGGGCTCATGTTTCTGGAAATCAAAGGGCTGGCCCGGCAGCTGCCCGGCAAATTCTACGTCTTGCGCACTTTATCTTGAAGGGTTGTTTTCAAGGGAGTGGTTTTTCTTGGCCAGTACGCTGGTGATTGTGGAATCCCCGGCCAAGGCAAGAAGCCTGAGCAAATTTTTAGGCAAAAAATACACGGTGAAGGCTTCGCTGGGCCACGTCCGCGATTTGCCGAAAAGCGAATTAGGGGTGAAAATCAAAGAAAATTTTCAACCCAAATACATCACCATCCGCGGCAAAGGAGAAATCATTAAAGAATTAAAAAACGCCGCCAAAAAGGTGGAAAAGGTTTACCTGGCCCCCGACCCGGACCGGGAAGGGGAAGCGATCGCCTGGCACTTAATGGACGTGTTGCAGATTGAAAAAGACCGGCCCTGCCGGATTGAATTCAACGAAATTACCAAACAGGCCGTCCAGAAGGCAATTAAAAACCCCCGCCCGATCGACGCCAACCGGGTCAACTCGCAGCAGGCGCGGCGAATCCTGGACCGGCTGGTGGGGTACAGTTTAAGCCCGCTGTTGTGGCAGAAAGTAAAAAAGGGGTTGAGCGCGGGGCGGGTGCAGTCGGTGGCTGTCCGGCTGATTTGCGATCGCGAGGAAGAAATCCAGGCCTTTGTGCCCGAAGAATACTGGACGCTGACGGCAATCTTGCAAGGTAAAAAAGGCCGGCCCCTGGAAGCGCGCCTGTTTAAAATCGGCGAAGAAAAGGCTGAAATCCCGGACCGGACCCGCCTGGAGGAAATCTTAAAAGAGTTGACCGGCGCGGCTTTTCAGGTGTCGAAAATCAGCCGGCAGGAAAAGGCGCGCCAGCCGGCGCCCCCCTTTACCACCAGCACCCTGCAGCAGGAGGCCTACCGGAAATTGAATTTTACGGCGCGCCGCACCATGGCGGTAGCCCAGCAGCTTTACGAAGGGCTCGACCTGGGGGAGGAGGGGCCGGTGGGGCTGGTCACCTACATTCGCACGGACTCCACCCGGGTGGCCGATTCCGCCCAGGCTGAGGCCCGTTCCTACATCCAGGAGAGGTTCGGGCCGGAATACATTCCTGCCGAGCCCCGGAAAGCGGCGCCGCGGGGAAAGATCCAGGACGCCCACGAGGCTATCCGCCCCACCTCCCTCTACCGGGAGCCCGAGACCGTAAAAAAGTACTTGACGCAAGACCAGTACAGGTTGTATAAACTGATCTGGTCGCGTTTTCTGGCTGGCCAGATGGGCCCGGCCCTGATCGAAACCACCAGCGTGGATATTGCGGCGGGAAAATACACCTTCCGGGCCGCCGGTTCGGTGGTCAGGTTCCCCGGCTTTATGCGCGTGTATACCGAATCCCGGGACGACTCCGCCGAAGGCGGGGAAGAAGGGCGCGTGCTTCCGGAGCTGCGGGAAGGGGACCGGCTGACGTTGAAAGCTTACGATCCCCGGCAGCATTTTACCCAGCCCCCGCCCCGCTACACGGACGCCACGCTGGTGAAAACCCTGGAGGAGAAAGGAATCGGCCGGCCCAGCACGTACGCGCCGATTGTCGAAACCATCCAAAAAAGGGGTTACGTCGTCCGGGAAAACAGGCAATTCGTCCCCACTGAACTGGGAATCATTGTTGTGAATTTGCTTAAAAAACATTTTCCGGACATTATCGACGTGGAATTTACCGCCACGGTGGAAGAAAAACTGGACCGGATTGAGGAAGGGGAACTGGACTGGATGCAAATGCTGGCCGAATTTTATTATCCCTTCCAGGAAACGGTGGCCAGGGCCGGGGAGGAAATCAGAAAAATTGAACTGGCCGACGAGGTTACCGGGGAAATTTGCGAAGAGTGCGGCCGGCGGATGGTGATCAAAATGGGCCGGTACGGGAAGTTTCTGGCCTGCCCGGGCTTTCCAGAATGCCATTTTACCAAACCGCTGGTAACTTCGACAGGGATTCCCTGTCCGCAATGCCCGGGCGAACTGGTGGAGCGGCGCAGCAAAAAGGGGCGGCGTTTCCACGGCTGCTCCCGCTACCCGGAATGTGATTTTGTGGTTTTCGACCCGCCCAGCCGGGAGGCGTGCCCGGAATGTGGCGGATTGATGGTCGTTAAAGGCCGCCGCGACGGGGTTGAGCGGCTTAAGTGCATTAACGAAAACTGCGGTTTCCAGCTGGAAAAGGAAGCCGGCGACAACGGGGAGGCCCGGGAGCCCCTGCCCGCCGCCGGGCATCACCCCGGGGAAACAATCCAGCCAAAAATAGGGGTTAGGGATTAAGCGATTTAGGGCCAGGAATCAGGGGTTACAGGTTTATTTTTTGCAGATGCCGTTCGTTTAACCGGCAAGCGGAGAAATTGAACGGCGGGCTGCTCCCGGAGGCCTTTATGTATTCATACATCGATAATTTTATTAACTACTTGCAGGTTGAAAAAAATGCTTCCGGCCACACCCTGGAAAGCTATCAAAGGGACCTCTTTCAGGGCCTGGATTTTTTTGCGAAATTGCTCAAGAAAAAAGAAACCGATTTGTTGCCCGGCGATCTCGATTACGCCGCCGCGCGGGCTTATTTGGCCGCTTTAAGCAGCCGGGGGCTGGCCCGGACCACCATTAACCGCAAACTGGCCGCCTGGCGGTCTTTCTTCCGGTTTTTAAGCCGGGAAGGGGCGGCGCCGGAGAACCCCTGGGCCAGAACGAGCCACCTGCGGTTGAAAAAAAGACTGCCCGCCTTCCTTTTTGAAGACGATTGCCGGCTCCTGGTGGAAGCGCCCGCCGAACCGAATCCGCTGGCTTTACGGAACCGGGCCCTGCTGGAAACCCTCTACGCGGCGGGAATGCGCGTCGGCGAACTGGTGCGCCTTGACCTGAGCGACCTGGATTTACAGGGCCGGCTGATCCGGTTGCTGGGCAAAGGAAAAAAGGAACGCCTGGCGCCCATCGGCATCCCCGCCAGGGACGCCCTGCAGAACTACCTGGACAAGGGGAGGCCGGTTTTGGCCGAAAAAGGCAACCCGGGCCAGGCTTTGTTTTTAAATTGTTTCGGAAACCGCCTTTCCATCCGCGGGGTGCAAAAAATCATCGAAAAATATACTCACCTTTGCGGGCTCGGGCGACGGGTCAGCCCGCACATGTTCCGGCACTCCTTTGCCACGCACCTCCTGGACAGGGGGGCGGACATCCGGGCCGTCCAGGAATTCCTGGGCCACGCCCGCCTTTCCACCACCCAGATTTACACGCACGTAACCAGGGAGAGGCTGAAGCAGGTATATCGCAAAAGTCATCCCAGAGCGTGAAGTTAGATTTGAGGAATTAGGGGTTAGGAATTAGGAATTTGGGTTATTAAGAGGCTGGTTGGGATCGGGGGTTTTAAGGATTTGGGAGTTCGGATTAAGGGGAAAAAGATGGAAAGTTACAAGGAGTTGGCGGTCTGGCAGAAAGCCATCGAATTGGTAACGGATATATACGAGGTCACCAAATCCTTTCCCCAGGAAGAGAGGTATGGCCTGATTGCCCAGATTCAGCGGGCGGCAATTTCCGTCCCGGCCAACATAGCGGAAGGATGGGGAAGAGGCTCAACGAAGGAATATCTCCAATATTTAAGAGTATCTCGCGGATCGCTTGCGGAACTCGAAACCCACCTGATCATTTCGTATAAGTTAGATTTTATTTCAACAGGAGCTCTCCATAAACTTCAGAAGGATATAGATACCATTGGCAGGATGACAAACAATTTAATCAAGAGCCTCCAGCGCAAGCTTTCCCCTAATTCCTAATTCCCAATTCCTAACCCGGCATAGCCGGAACCAAAAAGGAATTTGCTCATCCATGCCGAAAACTTAACCAAAACCCGCATGGAG
>JAIMBK010000053.1 GCA_023511535.1 Armatimonadota bacterium | reverse complement strand
TGTGCGGCCGGCCTTCCCCGCGCCTGCTTCCGGACGGTGAAAACCGGCTGGTCTGTGTCCGTCACGGGGCATAAAAAGATCCTCAGGGGGAGGGAGAGGGAGGAGGGGAACCGATCCTTTCCGGCGGTTCCGGGTGGGCCGGCGAAACGCCGGCGACTCCGTTTTATGATAAACCACAAATAGGCCGGTTCCGCCCGACGGGCAGGCCCGGCCCCCTTTCAAAAATTAATGCTCGTGCTCGTGAACCTGGTGTTCGTGATTGTGCGTCTCTTCTTCCCCCGGCGGATGCTCGTGTTCGTGGGCATGCGTTACCGCCGGGTGAGTGTGCTCGTGGACGTGGGTTGTCTCCCCGTGGGTATGCGCATGCGTGTGGGTTACCGCCGGGTGAGTGTGTTCGTGGATGTGTTTGATTGTCTCGGCCATAAACCATCCCTCCTCCAGGAAGTTTTTTCTGCCGTCCGTCGGCAGATGTTCCTTATGTAAATTCTAACCTACAGACAGATGCTAAATCAAGTTGTTTCGCAGAATTTTTTAATAAGCAATTACAACAATTTTCGGAGAGATGTCCATGAGTATCAGTAAATTTGTGGCCCCTGAAATTATTTTCGGTCTGGGTGCCTTAAGCCAGGTGGGGGAAAGTGCCCTGCGCCTGGGAGCCACCAGGCTTTTTGTCATCAGTGACCCGGGGGTGGTGGCCAACCAGTGGGTGGAAAAGGCCATCGCCCGTTTAAAGGAAGCGGGCCTCTCCTTTGAAGTATGGTTTGAAGTTACCAGCAATCCGAAAGATTACGAGGTGGTCGAAGGAGTAAAACAGTACCTGGCCGCGGGTTGCGATGCCATCCTGGCCGTGGGAGGCGGCAGCCCCATTGATGTGGCCAAGGCCGTGGCCATCCTGGCTACCAACAAGGGGGTTATCCAGGATTATGAAGGGGTTAACAAAATCACCCGCCCCCTCCCCCCGTTGCTGGTTGTACCCACTACCGCCGGTTCGGGGTCCGAAGTCTCCCAGTTTGCCATTATTGTGGACACCCGGCGCAAGATCAAAATGACCATTATTTCCAAATCCCTGGTGCCCGACATAGCCATTATCGACCCCGTGGTACTCCAGACCAAGGACGCCAGGCTGACGGCTGCCACCGGCCTGGATGCATTAAGCCACGCCATTGAATCCTTTGTATCCCTGGCCGCCACCCCCCTTACCAACGTCCATGCCCTCAATGCCATTCGCCTGATTGCCCGGTATTTGCGTCCATCGGTTGCCTGTCGCACCAACCTGGAGGCCAAAGCGGCCATGGCCATGGCTGCTTTACAGGCCGGTCTGGCCTTCTCCAACGCTATTTTAGGAGCTACCCATGCCATGGCCCACCAGTTGGATGCGCAGCTCGACCTGCATCATGGGGAAACCAACGCCATCCTTTTGCCCTATGTAATGGAATTCAACCAGCTGGCCTGTGTGGAAAAATTTGCTCAAATAGCTGAGGCCATGGGGGAAGATCCGGCCGGCTTAAGTATCTGGGAGGCCGCCGAAAAAGCCATCCGGGCCGTCCGGAAATTGGCCGGGGATCTGGATATCCCGGAAAAAATCTCCGTCGAGAGCTTATCGGAGGAATATATCACCCGGCTGACCCAAAACGCCCTCAAAGATGCTTGCATAATTACCAACCCGCGGGACGTAACGGAAAGGGACATCCATCACCTTTTTACGCTGGTTCTGAAGAGGGGGAGGGCCGGTGATTGACGAGAAAACCAGATTGATCGAGAATTTGACGGGAGTCAGGTCGTCCAAGCTGAATTATTACGTGGAGTTAAAGAAACGCAACAGGGAAATTGTTATCCAGAACCGCCGTCTGGAGATTATTCACCAGTTGGGTCGGGATATAAATATTGATATGTCCCTGGAAATGATCCTCAAAAGGGTTTATGAAAACCTTCCTTTGGTTATTTCCTGTGATTTTCTGGGTTTAGTAATGCTGGAGGGCAGTGAGTTGCGCTTGGTTGCCACGCAACCCCCTATGCCGGGTGGCGGCTTGATGGTGCCCCGGAATTCGCTGCTCTGGGAAACCATTAGAAACCAGCAGGAGCAGGTATATTTATGTATTGCCGGAGATGGGGAATTTCTTGACCAGCTTCATCTTCGAGAGTACGAACTTTGCTGCCTGATCGCAAACCCCCTGCGGGTAAAGCAAAACATCATTGGCATGCTGGTTATCGGTACCCGGGAAAGTGATGCCTATTCCCGGAATGACTTAAATTTTGCCCGGCAGTTGGCCGACCAGCTGGCCATTTGCATTCAAAACCGCCGGCTTTACGAAGAAGTGGTGCAAGCCAAGCGGGAGTGGGAGGAGACATTTCGGGCATTAGCTGACCCGCTCTTATTAACCGACCTGGATTATAATGTTTTGCTTGACAACGGCCGTTATGTTGACTCAATCGACTCACCGGAGCAGACGGGCGGCAAAAAGTGTTTCCGGTATTTATGGGGTCGGGAACAGAAGTGTGAGCACTGTTTATTGGACGAAGTCTGCGCCACCGGCAAACCCGCCTACCGGCGCATGCAAACCGGAACGGGTAAGGTACTGGATGTCTTTTACTATCCCGTATTTAACGATCAAGGCCGGATCTATGGGGTGATTCATCATCTTAAAGATGTAACAGCAAGTGTACATATGCAGGCTAAACTGATTCAGTCGGCCAAATTGGCGGCCATCGGCGAAATGGCTGCAGGAGTGGCCCACGAACTGAACAGCCCCCTGACGGTGATCATTGGTAACGCCCAGATATTACAGCGAGAACCGGGAACGGAACACCAGGCTTCCCGGTTACTGAAGGATATCGTTGCCTGCGGCCTGCGCTGCAAAAAAATTATCCAAAACCTGCTTACCTTTGCCCGCCAGGAACCGTCGGCGGTTGCTCCCACGGATCTTAATGAAGTGGTGGAAAGAGTACTTAGCCTGATTAAATATCAGATAAACCTGAACGGGATAAGCGTATATACAGATCTTGCCCGGGATCTGCCCAGGGTGGCCGCTAACGGGCAGCAACTGGATCAGGTACTGATCAATCTGTTGCTTAATGCCCGGGACGCTTTAGAAGGGCTGAAAAGGGAAAGGTACATCCGGATCAGTACCGGGGTGCGCAAGAGCAAAGACGGGCGGTTTTATGTAACGGCTGCCGTGGAAGACAACGGGCGGGGTATTTCCCCGGAAAACCTGAGCAGGGTCTTCGATCCCTTTTTTACGACCAAAGAAGCCTCCCTGGGTACCGGGTTGGGGTTAAGTGTAAGCCTTGGTATTGCTCAGGCTCACGGTGGGACCATTGAAGTCGAGAGCCGCCCGGGTGAGGGCAGCACCTTTACCCTGGTTTTGCCGTTGGGGGAAGACCAGCTTTAAATAACTGCCTGTTTCCCGGAGGGATTGGTTTGAACCAGGTACGCGTGTTAGTAGTGGATGACGAAGTGGAAGTAGGTACTTTTTTCCGCTGTTTACTGGAAAGAAAAGGGTATCTGGTCACCGTAGCCACCAGCGGGCGAAAAGCCAGAGAGGCCATCAGCAACCACAAATTTCACGTATCGGTGGTCGATTTAAGGCTTCCGGATTCAGATGGTCTGTCTTTACTGCAGGAATTCAAAAGGGTCCAGCCCGGCTGTGAAATAATTATCATGACCGGATATAGCACTACCCGGACGGCAGTAAGGGCGATTCAGCTTGGGGCTTACGATTACATTGAAAAGCCCTTCGAGGATATTTCTCAAATCGAGGCTTTGATTGATAAAGCCGTCGATTTTGCCGGTGTGGCCGAAGAAGGTAAGAAAAAGCTTTCCTCGGAAGAATGGGGTGACGTCGCTTCCCAGGTAGGAATCATAGTGGGTAACAGCCGGGTCATGAATCAACTTTTCTCCGTGGCCTTTAAAATTGCCCGTAAAGATGTTAACGTCCTCATTCAGGGGGAAACCGGCACCGGGAAAGAAATGCTGGCCCGTTTCATTCATGCGGCCAGTCACCGCAAAGACCGCCCCTTCATCCCCGTGAATTGCGGCGCGCTGCCGGAAAGCCTTTTGGAAAGCGAACTGTTTGGTCACGAAAAGGGGGCGTTTACCGGTGCCACCGGCCAGCGCAGGGGTATTTTCGAGCTGGCTAATCAGGGGACGCTTTTTTTAGATGAAATTGGTGAGGCCAGCCTGTCCATCCAGGTAAAGTTGCTCCGGGTGCTGGAGACCGGGGAGTTCATGCGGGTCGGGGGAGAAAAGCCCATTAAAACCGATGTCCGCGTGATTGCCGCCACCAATGTGGATTTGGAACAGGCGGTAAGGGAAAAGAACTTCCGGGAAGATTTATTTTACCGCCTGGACGTGGTCCGGTTGCGCGTTCCTTCTCTGCGGGAGTGGAAAGAAGATATTCCTGTACTGATTAATCATTATTTGCATTTGCTGGCTGAAGAAGGAAAGGGTCCCGGCCTCAAAATTTCCCCGGAAGCCGTGAAAATAATGGTTGAATACCCCTGGCCGGGCAACGTGCGGGAGTTGGTTAATGCCATCCACCAGTCTGTCGCCCTGTGTGACGGAACAGTAATTTTACCCGAGCACCTGTCCGGCCGGATAGCCGGTACATTTAACCATTTCCGGATGCCGGCGGTGACCTCTTTTGATTTCAAATCTGGAGATTCGTCCATCTCTGCCTACCTGCATAACCTGATTGGTTCAAAGGAAATTTTAGCCGGCCTGAAAGATGAGGAACTGCAACGCATTTTTCACCTGGCAAAGATTCTGCAAAAAAGAGTGCTGGAAGTGATCTCCCAAAGGGGTCTGCCCTGTCCGCCTCCCGCAACCATTGAGGAAGTGGAGAGGGAAGCCATCAATCAGGCCCTGGTTTATTCCCGGGGGAACATTACAGTGGCTGCCAGAGTACTGGGCATCGGCCGCAATACCCTCTACCGCAAATTAAATGAAATGGAGAGTAAAAATAACCGGTTGTAAGGACCGCTTTCATCCCGAAAGCGGTTTTTTTTATTTTGGACCCGCTTCTTATTGAAACAGGCTGCTCCAAATTGATCGGACTTGCGTCCCGCAATGGAACACCGGCCGGTTCTGTTTGTTCATCAATTACCGAATTGAGCAACTTTCTAAATTGGCATGAATCTTGCTCCTTAACAAAATAAAAATCTTAAAGGGAGGGTTAAATGCGGCTGGTTCGTGTTCCTTCCCACCATAAAAAATTTTTGAGGAGGCGGTTTTGATGGCATTATAAAATAGTGAAAGGGGTGCAGATGTGTTATATTACCGTGTAGACAGCTGCCGTGTTAATAAGTGTCGGTTTTCCCGCTGGTGTGGAGAAAGTTCGGAGTAACAACCTGCTTTGGTTATTACTCATCCAAAATTTAAAAGAACCGAGGTAAAAAAGGAGGCAAAAGAAATGA
The DNA here is from genome assembly GCA_023511535.1 of Armatimonadota bacterium. Lineage (GTDB taxonomy): Bacteria > Bacillota > Desulfotomaculia > Desulfotomaculales > Nap2-2B > JAIMBK01. The sequence continues at coordinate 16,365 of JAIMBK010000053.1, read as the reverse complement.
GAGGTATGGCAGGATATGAAGAATCGATGAAATTAGATTACGAGCGTGTGTTTACGGTGCAACCGGCAAGGCCGGTAACATATTTTGGGATTGGCGCCATTAAGAAAATTGATGACATTGCAAAAGCACTGAAAGAAAAACAACTAGACAAGGTAGTAATAGTTACAGATGCAATCGTATGGAAAGAAACAAAGGTAGAAAAATATATTAAACCTGCATTTGAGAATAACAATATAAAATATGCTATGTATGACAAAGTAAGACCTAATCCTACGTACGCATCCTGTGATGAAGTAGCCAATATGGCAAAAGAATTTGGCGCCAAGGCATTTCTAAGTGTCGGTGGTGGTAGCCATAATGATACGACAAAAACTGCTGCCGCACTTTTAAAACATCCGGGAAAAACTGCTCAAGATATGTATGAAAAAATAGTCTGGGTTTATGATGCAATCCCCATTGTTAGCATCAACACAACGCATGGGACCGGCTCAGAAGTTGATCAGTTCGCAGTAGCTCAATCAGACGGCGGCTATAAACCGTTAATAGCAGGTCCAGCTTTATACCCCATGTATGCTATAGAAGATCCTGCACTAACGTTGACTCTTCCAAAAAAACAAACAATTTCAACAAGCCTGGATGCATTTCATCATAGTTTCGAGGCGGCTACAACGCGGGTCAGGAACCCATACAGTACGCTTCTTTCAGCAACGGCAATTAGACTCATATCCAAATGGGTACCTGTAGCAGCCGTAGAGCCAGATAACATTACAGCAAGATATTGGTTAATGTATGCTTCTGTTCTTGCAGGCATCTCATTTGATATAGCGTTATTACACTTAACTCATGCCCTAGAACACCCAATTAGTGCATTAAATCCAAAAGCTACGCATGGAATTGGCCTTACGGCAATATTCCCTGCAATACTCAATGTCACTTATAAAGTTTTTCCAGAACTTTCAGCAGAACTTCTTGCACCGATAATTCCAGAATTAGAAGGTGTTCCAGGAGAAGCTGAATATGCCGAAAAGAAAATAGAACAGTGGTTCGCCGATATTGGGTGTCCGGAAAAATTAAAGGACCTGGGGTTTACGGAAAGCGATGTATCTAAACTTGTGGAAAATGCGATGACTTCCCCAATGAGCAAGCCCCTTTTTGATGTTTCTCCGGTGGAGGTTAGTGAAGGCTTAGTGAAAACAATATTTGAAAGATCGCTAGCAAAAAGGTAGGATTTCTATTGTTTTTTAGAGTGGCACGAAACGTCCCGAGTAATAAGCAGGATACGGAAGGTATAATGTAAAGAGACTGTAAGGAGGTAAAAAATGGTGTTCAAGTTCCTGCGGGTTAACACGACCACCGGGGAAGTCAAGTTTGAAAGAGTACCGGAGAAATACCTGGCACTTGGGGGCAGGGCGCTTACGTCCCAGCTGGTTTCAGATGAGGTGCCGCCCACCTGTGATCCTCTCGGTCCCTACAACAAGCTGGTCATCGCTCCGGGATTGCTCTCCGGCACCAACGCACCGTCGTCGGGACGTCTGTCGGTGGGAGGAAAGAGCCCCCTCACCGGAGGAATTAAGGAAGCCAATGCAGGCGGTATTGCCTCTCAGAAGCTGGCCAACTTGGGCATCAAGGCCGTCATTCTTGAGGGTAAGCCCGCAGGTAGCGACTGGTACTTGCTGAAGGTTACTCCCGAAGGAGCGGAGCTATTGCCCGCCAACGACCTGACCGGCAAGGGTACCTACGAGGTTACGGCCATCTGCCGGGAGCGTTACGGTAAAAAGGTCGCCGTGATTACCATTGGTCCTGCCGGTGAAATGCTCGTGCCGGCCGCAGGGGTGACCAACAACGACAGTGACGGCAACAGCAGCCGTTATGCCGGCCGGGGCGGCCTGGGGGCGGTAATGGGCGCCAAGAAAATCAAGGCCGTCGTTGTGGACAGCCCCACCACCTTTGATGCCCCGGTCAAAGAACCCGAACGGTTTAAGGCGGCGGCCAGGAAGTTTGCCCAAATTTTACAAAGCCACCCCGTAACCGGGCAGGGCCTGCCCAACTACGGCACCAACGTGCTGATGAACATCATCAATGAGGCCGGTACCCTGCCCACCAGAAACTTCCGATTTGGGCGTTTTGAAAAGGCAAGCGAGGTCAGCGGGGAAAAGCTGGCCGAAGTGGCCGTGGCCCGGGGAGGAAAGGCCACCCACGCCTGCCACCCCGGTTGCGTCATGCGGTGTTCCAACGTGTATCCCATGCCCGACGGCAAGGTTTGTGCCCCCATTGAATATGAAACCGCCTGGTGTTTCGGCCCGAACCTTGAAATCGGTGACCTGGATGTAATCGCCAAACTGAACTACATCTGCAACGACGTGGGCCTGGATACCATTGAGACGGGGTGCACCCTGGGTGTGCTCATGGAGGCCGGGGTGATCCCCTTCGGCGATGGTGAAGGTGCCGTTAAGGCCTTAGAAGAAGTGGCCGGGGGTACGCCCCTGGGGCGGATTATCGGCAGCGGTTCGGCCAACGCCGGCCGGGTTTACGGTGTAACCCGCGTGCCCGCAGTGAAGGGCCAGGGCATCCCCGCCTATGACCCGCGGGCCTGCAAGGGCAACGGCGTTACCTACGCCACCACGCCCATGGGTGCCGACCACACAGCCGGTTACGCCGTAACGGCCAACATCCTGAAGGTGGGCGGCTATGTGGACCCCTTAAAACCCGCCGGTCAGGTGGAGCTTTCCCGGAACCTGCAGATCGCCACTGCGGCAATAGACAGCACCGGCCTGTGTCTCTTTGTTGCCTTTGCTGTTTTGGATGACCCTGAGGGTTTGCCCACCATTGTCGAAATGCTCAACGCCCAGTATGGCTTGAATTTAACGGCGGACGACGCGCTCAATCTAGGCAAGCAGGTGTTGAAAGTGGAAAGGGAATTCAACCTTAAGGCCGGGTTTACCAGCGCCGACGATCGATTGCCCGAGTTCTTCAGCCTGGAAGAATTGCCGCCCCACAATGTTGTATTTGACGTTAAGAAAGAAGATTTGGACCAGGTATTCAACTTTTAATCAGCTTCCAACGGCGGGACACCCCGGGCAGGGGGTGTCCCGCCCCCTTTAACTATAATGAGAGTAGGTCGGCTATAATGGGAGTATGTTGGTTTGTGACTGGATGGGAGGTGTTTAACAACCATTTAACAAATAAGGGACGGTAGTTTTCGGACGGGAGGAAACTTTCGGACGGGAGGAAACCGGTTTGGAGGTAGAAGTGCGGGTTTTCAGCGGCCTGGAAAAATTCGTGCCGGGGGCGGGGCCGGGCAAAGCCATCCTGGTTCAGGTGCCGGAAGGGGCGACCGGGAGGAAACTGATTGAGCAATTGCAGATCCCGGCCGACCAGGTCTTTACCATGTTCGTAAACGGCTGGCACGCCACCCCGGAGCAGGTTTTGCGGCCGGGCGACCGGGTGGCGCTGTTTCCCCCCATTGGCGGGGGTTAAGCCCCCCGGCGGGAAAAGAAGCCGGTTACTGCATCATTCCGGACATGATCGCCGTTCTGATTCTTTCGGTGAGCCTTCCCGGTCTTCCGTTTCCAATGGGGCGGTCGTTTATTTTTACCAGGGGCATGACGATCAGCAAAGAATTGGTGAGAAAACACTCGTCCGCCCTGACCAGTTCGGCTGGCGCGACCGGGCGCTCGACGGCCGGGATGCCCAGCTCACAGCAGATTTTCAGCACGGTCCGGCGCATGATGCCCGGCAGGAGCCCCTGGTCGACGGAGGGGGTGACCACCTGGCCGTTGAAAACGATAAAAACGTTGCTTATTGTGCCTTCGGCCACGTAGCCGGCGGTATTTAGAAAAAGCGCTTCGGCCCAGCCTTTTTCCCGGGCTTCCCTTTTGGCCAGCAGGTTTTCCAGGTAGTTTAAAGTTTTTAATTTGACCAGCGGGGACCGTTCGTTGCGCCGGTAAACCGACCACCCGGCCGCCAGGCCCCTTTCGTAATCACCGGGGCCGGCGGAAAGGGGGCGGGTGAAAATGACCAGCTCGCCGGGGCTCTCCCCCGGGGCCGGTCCGGCCGAAAGAGTTAAGCGCAGGGCGCCGTCCGCCAGGCCGTTTTGCCTGATCGTTTCGTGCACCAGCCGGCTTACCGCCGCTGGCGGGAAAGGCAGGGCGATCCCCAGGGCGCGGCACCCGGCTTCCAGTCGTTTCAGGTGCGCTTCCAGGAAAACGGGCCGCCCCGCGCGGACCAGAATGGTTTCGAAGAGTCCGTAGCCGTAAAGGAAGCCCTGGTCCACCGCGGAAATCTGCGCCCGGCTCGCGGGTAGAAACCGGCCGTTGAGACAGACCACACCCGGCAACGCCGTCACCTCCCTTTTCCTGGGGCTGGTTTTACCTGCAGGGAAGCAAAGGCCTGCCGGTCGTCCAGGCCCAGCGCCCGCACCAGCGCCCTGGCTTTGTCCAGGGTTTCTGCGTATTCCAGGGCGGGATCGGAATCGATGGTAATGCCGCCGCCCACCTGGAAGTAAATCCGATCGCCTTTAAAGATGAGGGTGCGAATAACAATGTTTAAATCGGCGTTCCGGTCGAAGCCAAGATAACCGATGGAGCCGGTATAGATCCCCCGGCGCACGGGCTCCAGCTCCTCGATGATTTCCATGGCCCGGACCTTGGGCGCCCCGCTGATGGAGCCGCCGGGGAAGGCCGCCGCCAGCAGGTCCACCACGTCCTTGTCCGGAGCCAGCTCTCCTTCTACGGTGGAAACCAGGTGAAAGACGGTGGCGTACTCTTCCAGCCGGTAAAGCTCCGGCACCCGGACTGACCCCGGCCGGCACACCCGCCCCAGATCGTTGCGCTCCAGATCCACAATCATCACCAGTTCAGCCCGGTCCTTTTCGCAGTTCCACAATTCTTTCCGGAGCCGCGCGTCGCCGGCCGGATCCCGTCCCCGGGGGCGGGTGCCTTTAATCGGCCGGGTTTCGACATGTTTGCCGTTTACCTTTAGAAAACGTTCCGGCGAGGCACAGACCACTTGAAATTCGCCGAAGTTCAGGTAAGCCGCCATCGGGGCGGGATTGATGGCCCGCAGGCGCCGGTAAAGGGGCCAGGGTTCCTCTATCCGGGGGAGGGAGAAGCGCTGCGATAAGTTTACCTGATAGATGTCCCCGGCGGCAATATAATCCTTGACCCGCTGCACGGCCCGGCAATAGCCCGCTTCGTCAAAGTCGGCGAGGAGGACGGGAGCAGCGCTGCCGCTGCCGGGGTATTCCGGAGGGGAGGCACCCGTCCGGGAGGCGGCCCCGGCGCTGTTCTGCTTCCGCGCCGGGGGAAGAACGGTTTGCGGGGGCGCCGGTTTGGAAAAGCCGGGCGCAGTTTTTTCGCCTTCCGGTTCTTTTTGTCGTTCCAGTGCCCCGGACAACAGGGCGCAGGTTTCCGCCAGCCTTTGTCTCGCCCGCCCGCCGGCCGCCGCCGGATTGGTTTCCGGAAAACCGGTGGAAACCACCCACCCCTCTTTTGTTACGTGGTCGATCACCGTAACTACGTCGTAGAATCCCAGGCAAAGGTCAGGAGTTTGTAAATCGTCCGCGGCCAGCGCAGGGATTTTTTCCAGCATTCGGCCCAGGTCGTAGCTGAAGTACCCCACCGCGCCCCCGCCAAAAGGGAGGGGGCAACTCCCCTGTCCCAGGCGGTAACGGGCCAGCAAGGTTTTCAGTTTTTCCAGGGGGTGGCCGGCGAAAAAGGTCGTTTTTCCTTCCCGTTCCAGCCAGACCCGTTCTCCTCGCGAGCGCAGCAACAGAAAAGGATCTGCTCCCATGATGGAGTACCGGCCCAGTTCCGGAACGATCAGTCCGCTGTCCAGCAAAAAACTGTAGGGACGGGAGGATAAGCCGGCAAAAAGCGCCGGTACGTCTGATGTTGCCGGAATGCTTTTGATCAGGGGTAAGCGTAAAGACATGACGATTCACTCCGGAAAGAGAACAAATCTGTTCGGCAGGCACAAAGTTCTCCAGGCACAAAGAAAAAATATTCCCGGTCGTCTATGCATATCTCTTTGTACCTCTGTGCCTCAGTGCCTTTGGGCATAAATAAAGGAATCGTTATTTTGTCGATCACGACGACCATAAAAGCTCCCTTCGCCCACGGCAAACAAAAAAACCAGCTTACCGCTGGTCCTCACCCCAAATCTCCGAGTCGTCTCGTCTCGCCTTAAACCCCGTCATCCTCTGCTCGAGCTCAGCTTTTAGTTGACAAATTTAATCTAACATGAAGTTCCTGGACGTGTCAAGGGGGTCTTTTGCATTTATCTTCTTTATCTTGACAAATCCCGGCGGCAATAAGTAGAGTGCCTCCGCCTCGAAATAAGGTGAATTTCTGGTTCCTGCTTAATCCCTGCCTGTCGCCCACCTCTTTTCTTCTCCCTCCCCCTTTCTTTCCAGGACGGTTCCCAGGCCGCCTGAGTGTCCGGTTCCCTGAATATTCCAGTAGAAAGTTATGAAAAAAAGGAGGAAAATTAAGGCAAGCTGACGAAAAGATCAAGAAAATTTTCCTGCGCAGGGAAAACTTAATAGTTCAGGTAAAACTTAATAGTAATAAGATACCAATGACAATGGTAGTCGCTGGTCTTGGCTGCTTGAACATGCTGAGCTAAATTTAAAAATAAGCACGGTGGGGGAAAAGTAACCGGTGGCCGCGACGACCCGGGAGAAGGAAGGGGGCGAGGAGGGCATTTCCCGTTGCCATGAAAAACAGGCGCCGGCCGGAAGTATTGATCGCCACGCTGGGGGTGGAGCCCCAGGTCGTCACCATCTTGCTGGATCGCCTCCTGGAGGCCGGCAGGAAGATCAGGGAGGTGGCGGTGGTCTTTACGAAAAGTTCCGGGATCCACCAGGCCATGGCAATAATTGAAGAAGAATTCGGCAAACAGGTCTATCCCGGCGTGGTGCTGCGGACCGTGCCCGTCACCTCGCCGCAGGGAGCGGTCGAGGATTTCTGGACCCGGGATGATTTACGGGGCCTCTTGCGCACTCTCTATGCGGAAGTCCGCCGCGCCCGGCAGGCCGGAAATACCGTGCACCTGGGCATCTCCGGAGGGCGCAAGGTCATGGGCATTATGGGCATGGTGGTGGCCCAACTCCTCTTCGGTCCCGATGATCACGTCTGGTACCTGCTTACCGAGGGCTGGCAGCCGGGAGCGGGTCGCCGGCTGCACCTGCCGCCCGAAGAAAAGGTGTGGCTTGTTCCCGTCCCGGTGCTGCGCTGGAGCGAGGCGGGGGCGCTGATGCAAACCGTGGCCGAACTGGACGACCCCGCCGAAATCGTGGCCTGGCACGAAAAAGTAAGCCGGGCCGCCCGGATGAAACGGCGGCGCGAGTTTATCCGCCACTGGTTGACGCCGGCGGAAAGGGAGGTGGCCCGGCTGGCCTGCCGGGGCCTGGACAACGCCGCCATCGCCGCCCGGCTCCACAAACAGGAGCAAACGGTGGCCAACCAACTCCGCTCCGTCTACGAAAAATTGCGGGAATGGCTGGAGCACCCGGCCGGCAATGTGGACCGCAGCGTGCTCATTGCCGAGTTCGCGCCCTATTTTGCGCTGGTGGAGGATGAAAGTTGAAAATGCGGATCATCAACTTTGCCCATCCGTTGACGGAAAGTAATCTGGAGGAAATCAAAACCCTGGCTGGCTGCGGGGTTCTGGAGGTGCTGAATGTTCCGAGCCAGATCAATCTGGACGAACCCCTGGAGCCGCAGGTCGAAGGCATGCTGGAAAAACTGGGCATCGCGCCTGCAGAATGGCAGACCCGGCCGCTGCTGTTCAACCTGCCGGCGCTGAACTGCAGCGCCGCCGTGCTTCTCGCCATGCTGCACGGCCGCATGGGTTATTTTCCGCCCGTCTTGCGCCTGCGTCCGGACACCGCCGGGCTGGTTCCCCGCTTCGTGGTGGCGGAAATTTTAAACCTGCAGACCATCCGGGAAAGGGCGCGGGGGAAGCGGTAAAAACCAGAATTGTTTTTGACTGGAGGTTTAGTTCCAAATGACATCCTTTTTTTCAGAAAAGTTACGTGTTTTTTTCCACGATTCGCTTGATAAGCCTTTTGTTTTGTTAAGCGGCAGGGATCATTTTCGTCATGCCCAGGAGATGGCGCAACTTTTTGGAATTCAGTTACAAGAAGGGGAAGCCGGGGATCATCTTGCGGCAGCAATGGAAAGGGTTTTTCTGCCGGCAGGAGCGGGGCGGAAGAAGGAACTTCAGGTAAATTTTTTGGATGAAGGAGAAATCCGTCATCCGCTAACCGGTTACTGCTGGGATAGATTACCACAGCTTTTGAATAGTAAAGACCCTGGCCTTCTCAAAGATCGGCTTTCAGGTATTTTGAAAAAAGTGTTATCCAGGATTGTCAGTCAGCTTCCTACGAACCTGGGAAAAATTTCAGATGAACCAATTGAGAAAAAGCTCTTCTTTTTTCTTTGGCGCAATCTTCAAGAAGAAGTCAAAAAAGACACCCCTTTGCCTGAGCTAAAAAAGCTTTGGGATATTGCCGTTGCCGACACCCGCCTGCCCGATCATTCTCTTTTTGAACATCTTCAAACAGCAACAGCATTTGGCAGGAGCGAGTATATAGGGGAAAAGCTCTATCTAAAGGCCACTTTAGTTCTTTTTTCCCTGGGCCCGGTGCAAGGTTTACTTGCCCAGTCACGGAAACTGGCAGACCTCTACTGGTCAAGTTTCCTTTTATCCTACTTAAGTTTTACAGCCCTGAGTAAGATTGTTGATAACTACGGGCCCGATGCCGTGATCTACCCTGATCTTTACGGTCAGCCTTTCTTTGATTGGTGGTTAGAAAAAATAAAAGGAATGCAGGTCACTGGTTCACGCAAGAAAGATCTAAAGATGCCGACTATTCCTAATCGATTTCTGGCGGTAATTCCTGAGAGTCAGCCGGAAAATGTTACCGCCTTTTTAAAAGAACTGGAGGGTTCTGTTCGCCGGGAATTAAGCGTGGTTGCCGAAGGTGCTCTGGAAGCCTATCAGCTTAAAAAACCACCTGGTTTTGATGCCCAGGTAGAAAATCTTTTGGAAATCTACTGGGTGGCCCTGACTCTGGAAAGTGGCGATTTACCCGATATGCTACTTGATTATTCCATCAAAAAGGTCGAAAGCTGGCTACCCCCCAAACAGGTCGAAGAATTTAAGGAGCTTGCCGCCTTCTTGCGCTCGCGGGGGGAATACCCCCCAAACAGCGGGCTGGCCTATGCCCTTCTCTTTAAATGTTTGGACCGGATGATGGGGGTCCGAAAAAGTATTCGCAATTTCTCTCCCCTGGTGGGGACCGGCAGAAAGTGTGCCAACGATGGCGAACGCGATGTCCTTTTTTATCTGCCTGGACCGGAAGAGAATAGTGACGCTGTTCTTAAAAGTGACAAGCTCTTTAGCGAAAGAACGCAAATTTTACGGGAACACAAAAAGATAAGCTCGCCATTATTTTCTCCTGGGGAGGGGCTATGTGCTGTCTGCCTCACCAAACGGCTGGCGGCAGGCTTTTTTCAGAAGAAATTTGGACTCCCTGCTAATTTTCCTTCTTTCCCTTCTACTGCCGATATGGCCTTATCCCACTTGGAAGAGGCAGCAGGTAAAGATGCTCAGTTAAAAGAACTGTTGGTGAGTTATAAAAGATACTTTGGAGAAGCGTTCGACTCCCAGTTCCTTTACGAGGAAAATTTAAGCGAAGCATCCCTGCTGAAAAACGGGATTACCCTCGGCGAAAAAGAAAAAAAGGAAGTAGTTGAGCACCAAAAGCAAATTATAAAATACCTGAAAAAGAAAGGACTTGCCCTCTGTCGCTATTATGCCCTTATTTCCCTTGATGGGGACGATATGGGAAAGTGGCTGGCCGGGGAATTCGCCCCTGATTGCAAAGATGTTTACCATCCCAAAGTGTGGGAGAATTTACCACAGGCCTTTCAGGTATATTTTGAAAAACGAAAGCGACCCCTTACTCCCGCCCTTCACCGCACTGTAAGCAGGGCTTTGCGAGATTATGCCTTGGAATTTGTCTCGAGAATTATCAAAGAGGAAAACCGCGGCAGAATCGTTTACGCCGGGGGAGACGATCTCCTGGCCGTGGTAAACCTTTGCCATCTCTTTGAGGCGATGAGTAAGCTCCGGGCAGCTTTTTCAGGACATTGCAATGCCGAACTTGATGTCGATTTTACTAAAGAAGCCAGCGGCTTTGTTGAGCAAGGAGAAAAAATTTCCTTGCTTTTAGGAGAAAAGGCGAGTTTAAGCGGGAGCATTGTAATTGCTCATTATAAAACACCTCTTTCTTGCGTTATGCGTGTCCTGCATACAACCCGGGAGCAGGCCAAAAGCGTTGACGGTAAAAATGCGTATTGTTTATGCCTGCTCAGGCGTGCCGGGGAACTCCGGGAGGTAACTTTAAAATGGACTGTCGAGCCCGAGCTGGAAAAGGAAGGAAGTTGTGGGGTCTTGAAAAAAGTTTTTGATTTCCTTCGGGAAGAAAAAATAAGCACGAGGTTTGTGGCCAAGCTGGAAAACGAGTTTTTGCGCCTTTCTTGGGGGTACGGGGAGTTAATTAAAGGGGAGATAAACCGGCTGGCGCTGCGTTCCGTGGGGGAGAGTTTTAAAAAAGAAAAGGAGAAGATTTCTGCTGAGTTGACGGATGCGTTGGTTAAACTTCCGGGCTATCTTCCTGTTGACAGAACTCCTCCTCTAACCGAAATGGAAAGCTTCCTGAATGCCTTGAGAATCGTTACCTTTTTAGCCCAGGAAACCTCTTTACAAGAAGGTGAGTCAAAATGACCTGTTACCGCTTTCTTCCTCTCGATCCCCTTTTTTTGCGGGGCGGGAGGCCATTTGCAGCCGGCGAGGAATCATGGACAGAAACATTTTTCCTTCCTTTTCCATCCGTGTTTTACGGAGCCCTGGGGGCATTGTTATTTGTTCAAAAGGAATTTACCCCCGAAAAAATAAAGGCCGGTTTGCGAATACACGGCTTTTTCCTGGCCTGTCCAGACGAGATTTATTTACCCGTCCCGCTCGATCTGATTACAGAGAAAGATAACGGCAAGAGGATCCAGGAAAAGGGGGAAAGTAAAGCATATCTACCAATTCTTCAGGAAAGAAGAGGATACTTAACCAACTTGCCGGATACGCTGGGCCTGGTTTTGACCCCTGACTACGCCAACCTCAAAGAGGCCGGAGAAATAGAGGGCCTGGTTGGCAGCCTGGACTTCTTTTCTTATCTCAGGGGGAGAAGAAACTATTCTACCTGCTACCCCTTTTCCCGGTTTACCGTTGAGGAAGCGAAAATTGGAATAAAACGGGACCGGCAGAGCTTTTCGGCCGAGGAACATATGCTCTACCGGGCCGATTTTAAACGTTATCTTTTCGACAAGAAAAGCAGGGATTTTAACCGTTGGGAGAAGCTTTCTTTTCTGGTTGATTGTTCAGGAGAGCTGGTTTCCAGAATTCCCTTCAAAGGTATAACCAAGCTAGGAGGAGAGGGAAAGGGGGTACTATACGAAAAAGTTGACTACCCTGAAGAATTAAATTCGCTTCGAGAGGGCACTTATCTGGCGGAGGTGGGGGAACTAAACCGTTTTAAGCTGGTTTTTCTTACACCGGTAATCTGGGAAAAGGGGTGGCTACCAGGCTGGCTGGATGAAGAAACACTTACCGGAGAGTACCAGGGGATAAGGGTCAGATTGCTGGCCTGCGTAACCGGCAGGGCGCTATCCATCGGTGGATGGGACCTGGCCGCCAAGAGACCAAAGCCGATGTGCAGGGCGTTGCCAGCCGGAGCAGTGTACTGCTTCGAGGTAACCAATGATATACCGGGGGAAAGGATCAGGGAAGCCTTTCACTACCGGAATCTTTCTGATTTCCGGGCGGAAGAAGGCTTTGGGCTGGCCGTGGTGGGGGTGGTATCGTGAGCCAAAGCATGCTTAAAATTATTACCCCGGTGGGGACATCACTCTTTGAGAACTACCGGAAACACGAGGGTTCGGTAATTGATGCTGCCTTGAAATACCTCAAGGAACAGAAAGGCGGGGAGGAATACGATCTACCTGCCTGCCGGTACCCTTCCGTAAAAGACTATCTGGATCGAATTGTCAGGAAAGTTAAACCATGGATGGCAGGGAGGGATAATGCTTCTGCAGAGATAACGAGTGTTCTTAAGATCCAAAAGGAAATAAAGGGAAGGTACGGAGAAGAAGCAGAGCTGGAGGTTTATCTTCTCGCTTCGGACACCGTCTCGTCGGTGCTGGCAGCCGAATTACTGGCTGCCGAATTTCAACAAAGGAGCATCAAGGCTTATTTTACAAGGGAACAGCATTATGTAATTGAACATCTTCAGGTTCATAACGGAGTTGCTTTTCAAAAAGAGGGTTTAAGCAATTTAATTTCTGCCGTTGAGAAAATTGCCGGTGGCTACTACGGTAACCTTATTTTCAACATAACCGGCGGGTACAAAGCGACCATTCCGTATCTGAGTATTTTTGCCCAGGTCAGCAGTATTCCCATTTACTATATCTTCGAAGACGAAGAAACTCTCCTGTCCATCCCCCCTGCTCCGGTGGGGTTGAACTGGGAGCTTTTCGAGCGCTACTCGAACTTGCTGGAAAAGGTAGCGAAAGGTATCGACATGTCCATTCCCGAGATTAAGAAATCTTACGGGATTCCTTACGAGAATACCGATCTGGATATGCTGTTCTTTGAGATTAGAGATGAGCACAAATCTCATACTTCTTTGAGCCCCCTGGGAGAATTCTTCTGGAAAAAATACAGGGCGCCCCTGGTTTATGTTTTGAAGCAGGGAGGTTATTCCAGAGCCAGTATAGATGAAAAAAGATCGTTGGAAAAAGCGGTTAATGACCTCTTTACCCGTTTAAGACAGCTTTGTTCTAAGAAAAGTGATTTTGATTTTTTGAAGGACGAGGATATTAAACATGTCAAAATTGGCCGTGACTGCTGGGTTTTTAAATTCACAGCCCCCCAGGTGCGGGTTCTCTATCGGCTCAACTGGGTGGACGAAACCAGGTTTGCTTTAATGATTCTTGACCATTATTTTATTCTCAGCAAGGCCGATGACAAGCAATACGGGGAACGATTCCAGAGTTTTTACAAAGCAAACCAGGCAGTTCTGGAGGATAAAGGCAACTACGTGCCTTTAATGTTAAGAATTTAAAAGGGGGAACTGACGTGTATACAAAGGCTTACCTGATGTTTTTGCGGACAATTTCTCCCCTGCACGTGGGGAGCGGAAACGATCTTGGTCTGGTGGACCTTCCGGTTCAGCGCGAAAGGCATACCGGCTTTCCCAAGATCGAGGGCTCCTCGTTAAAAGGCGGCTTTCGGGAAAGTTTCGAGCTAAAGGAAAGGCTGGGAAACGGCGCCGGGGAGAAGAACGAAGACTTTAAAATGGCTGTGGAGGCGATCTTTGGACCCGAAATCCCCGGCAATGAAAACTACATGGGTGCCCTTGGATTTACCGACGCGCGTCTCTTGCTCTTTCCGGTCCGTTCCGTGCGAGGGGTTTTTGCCTATCTCACCTGTCCCTTTGTTCTTAGCCGGTTTGCTGAAGAAATGGAGATCGCCAGGATTAAGGAAGTTCCAGTGGTAAAAGAAACAAAAAGGGCGCTTATCCCAGATGCCAGCAAAAGCCTTCTTGTGCTTAACCCTAAAGGTAGTTCAAGGCAGATCGTTCTGGAAGAATATCCTTTTGAGGTTGGGGAGAGTCCGGATTTGCAGAAATGGGCAAAAAAGGTAAGCAGCTTTCTGGGGATAGAAGAAGAGTGGCTGGGCGGAAGGCTTGTTCTCCTGGGAGATAACGATTTCGCTGATTTCGTTAAAAATTCCACCGAAATTGTAACCAGGATCAAGATTGACCATGAAAAAGGAACGGTTAAAGAAGGGCATTTGTTTAACGAGGAGTACATCCCGGCCGAAACGGTCTTTTATTCTTTGGTTCTTTGTGGAGAAGTGCACTTACCCCCAGAAAAAAATAATGTTTTTAAAACGGCAGCGGGGGCCTTTCACTTCTTTCGGGAAAACCTTCCTCCGGTTGTTCAACTGGGGGGAAATGCCACCATTGGTAAAGGAATTACCAGGGTCAACCTGGTTGTTGATGACGGAGGGAACAGGCAATGAGTATCAAATACGCGGAAAACAGGCTTGCGCAGGTTGAGGCCGGGCGGGCCAGGTTGGCCTTCGAAAAGGTGAAAAACGAGGTAAAAGGTAAGTCCTGGGAAAAGGAATATAAAGCACACACCAGGAAGTTGGCCATGCTCATCAAGGTAAACGGCCTGGCGGCAGCCGTCACCTTTGCCAGGGCAAAGTCTATGAAAGACAAGGCGTGGAAAGCTCTTTGTGAACATATTGAAGAACGGTTAAAAGATGTTAACCTCTGTCCGCAAGAAAAAGAGCTGGTCGATTATCTTACCGGCCTGGAGATACCTTCTTACCGTCTGGCCGAAAACGAGGTGCTCTCCTTTATCAACTGGCTCAAACGTTTTGCCGAAGGGCTGATTGAGGGTGAAGCTGATGAACAAGGTTAAAGGAGGGGGGTTGCGGCCCCGGTTGAACGCGCTGGTTCCTAAGAAAACCTCCTCTTTTGTGCAGGATTACCTGACTGAGGGAAAGTTTGATAATCTGGGTCTGTTGTACCATAAGTTTGCCCATTACGGCCGGAAGAAAGAAAAAGACGAAAAGGAGAACTTTTTCTTTTGGTCTACCGGACGAGGGAAAGAAGTGTTTGATTTTCTAAATTTCTTTCAAGAAAAGCAGAACTTTTACAACCAGGTGAAAAAACAGATTGAGGCAGGCTTTCAAGAACTAAAGCATTTATACGAGCTCCGGGGGCCGGAGCGGTTATCAATAAGCTGGCGGTTGGTGATCGGCCTGGGAGGTGCTTCGGTGTACGAAACCTCCTTTACCTTTCACCATCTTTACGGGGTTCCCTGGATTCTCGGAAGCGCTTTTAAAGGGGTGGTGCGCTCTTATCTCATTACCTCTCTTTTCGAAGCAAGCGAAGAAAAAGCCCTCCGCAATCCCGTTTTCCGGGAAATTTTCGGCAGTCCGCCAAAAGAAGGGGCATACCCTGCTCAGCAGGGAAAGGTATTCTTTTTTGATGCCTACCCGGAAGAATTTTCTAAAAGTAAACTGGGTTACGATATTATGAACTGCCACTTCCCGGAATATTACGCAGGGAAAGGATATCCGGTAGATTTCGCGCAACCCAACCCGGTTCCGTTTTTAGTAGTTGAAAATACCGGGTTTTGCTTCTGGTGGGGAACATTAAGAACTGAGCGTGCTATTTTAAAAACAGAACTTGGTGGAAAAGATATTTCCGGCTGGATTCTGGAAGCTTTAAAAGAACACGGGCTGGGAGCCAAGACCAGCCTGGGATACGGTCTTTTTGAGTGAGGTGGGTAGTTTGTACCAAGAATTTACCTACAATTGCCGGATAATTACCCCGATGTTCCTGGCTGGGGCCGATGGAAGGACACCGGAACTTCGCACCCCCTCTTTTAAGGGAGTCCTGCGTTACTGGTGGCGGGCCGTCCAGGTGGCTCCCGACTGGAAACTTTTGCTGGAAAAAGAAGAGAAAATTTTTGGGGGGACAGGTAAAAAAAATTGTCAAAGCAAAATCTTTTTAAAGATAGAGGCGGAAAGGTCACGGGGGGAAAATTATCCCCCGTATCCCTTGCTTCCGCATAAAAATAGTTCTCCCCGTCTTCCAGCGGTGCCTAAAGGAAAAAACTTCCGGCTCAAGCTTCGCAGTGACCCGGCACTAGGCAACCTTCCCAATGTTCTTTTCCGGGTGGTTACCGTTTTGGGCGGTTTCGGCAGAAGATCCCGGCGAGGCTTTGGCAGTATTGAGATAGATAAACAGCAATTTACCAGCAGGGAAGATTGCCTCTCTTTTCTGGTGGATACATTAAATAAAATTAACAATATCTATGCTCTTCAAAAGGATAAGATTACCAGTCAAAAAGAAGGGGGAAATTACCCATGGGTTAAAGAAATTGGTCTTGGAAAGAACGGATTTAGCGATCCCGATCAGTTATTAAAAAGAATTGGTCAATTAACCAGTAAATATGCGAAAGCCAATATAGGTAGCGCCACGCCACGCTTTTCCTCCCCGCTATATATATCTATTGTTCGCGGAGGAGGCAAATACTTTCCAATATATACGATTCTTAATGCAGTTCCACCGGAAAAATTAAATATTAAAATGAACGAATTAGCAAACTTTGTTAAAGACTTGTAAATTGGAGGTGTTCTTTTGCGGTTAACGGTTACTCTGGCCGGCCCGCCGGCCATCGCGGTGCCGGTGCATTATAACTACCTGCTCCAGGCGGCCATCTA
>JAIMBK010000052.1 GCA_023511535.1 Armatimonadota bacterium | reverse complement strand
CTGGCTGCGGGACCTGGATTCGAACCAGGGCAACATGATCCAGAGTCATGTGTGCTACCGCTACACCATCCCGCATTGCTAAGTTATAAATTAGCACAGCAACACCATTTTGTCAAGACCGCCGCCTGCGATAGATCGAATATTTAACATTGTCTTACGGTTCCGGGGGAGCGTTTCGCCTGATAAATTGAATTGCCCTATCCAGCCTTTCCAGGCATTTCTTTTTGCCCAGCACGACGATCAGGTCGAAAAGACCGGGTCCCATAGTTTTTCCGGAGATGGCCAGGCGGGTAGGGTGGATCAGGGCGCCGCCGGAGATGCCCAGTTCCGCGACCAGGTTACGGTAGGCCGCCTCGACGGTGGGCAGGTCAAAGGGTTCCGTTTTGGCCAGGACATCTTTACCTCGCTGCAAGAGATCGGCAGTTTCCGGGCGGCTGAAAAATTTTTTAACCCCCTTTTCGTCGTAGGTAAAATTATCCTGAAAGAAGTAATCTGCTGCGTCGACCAGCTCAACCAGGGTATGAACCCGGGACCGCACCGTAGCGGCCACCTGCTGCACGTAAGCATAGTCTTCCGGGCTGGAATTTTCACTAATGTACCCGCGCGCCTGGAAAAAAGGAATGGCTTCATTTATCACCCGTTCCAGGGGTAAGGCGTTTAAGTACTGACCGTTCAGCCAGGTTAATTTTTTGAGGTCGTAAATGGCGGCGTGTTTAGAAACTCCTTCCAGCGAAAAGGAGGCGATAATTTCTTCCACGGGCATCATTTCCCTTTCGTCGCCCGGCGACCAGCCTAACAGGGCCAGGTAGTTCACCAGGGCTTCCGGGAAATATCCGCCTTCACGGAATTCCTCCACGGAAGTAGCCCCGTGGCGCTTGGAAAGTTTCGACCGGTCCGGCGCCAGGATCATTGGGACGTGGGCAAAAGCAGGAAGCCGGCAGCCCAATAACTTATAAAGAAGAACTTGTTTAGGCGTGTTGGAAAGATGCTCTTCAGCTCTGATCACGTGGCTGATCTGCATCAGGCTGTCGTCTACTACGCAGGCAAAGTTATAGGTCGGAACTCCGTTTGACTTCATGATTACGAAATCGTCCAGGGTATTATTCTCAAAGGTTACTTCGCCCCGGATCAAATCCTTCACGGTCGTAACCCCCTCCTGGGGGATCTTGACCCTGATCGCGGGGTTGATGCCTGCGTTTTCCAGCCGGGCGCGTTCTGCCCCGGTCAGTTCCCGGCAGCGTCCGCTATACCGGGGCGCAAGCCCTTTTTTCCTGGCCTCCTCCCGCTGCGCGGCCAGCTCCCCGGGCGAGCAGTAACAACGGTAGGCAAGACCGGCAGCCAGCAGACGTTCCGCTTCCCTCCGGTAAATGGCCAGCCTTTCAGACTGGCGATAGGGTCCGTAAGGCCCCCCCCGATCCGGACCCTCATCCCAATCCAGACCCAGCCATTGTAAACTTTTGGTAATCCCCTCTTCCGCTTCCGGAATATTTCTCTCCAGGTCGGTGTTTTCCAGGCGCAAAATAAAAACCCCGTTGTTTTTCCGGGCAAAAAGCCAGTTAAAAAGGGCCGTCCGGGCTCCGCCGATATGCAGATTGCCCGTTGGGCTGGGTGCGAAACGGACGCGAATTTTATTCATCTTTTTAGGCTCCTTTTCCAGATCGAGTTTTCGCGCCGCCTTTTTGCGGCACCGTCTAAAGGATATATTTGCTGCATATTTACGAACATATTATATTATCCCGGGGTAGGCTTGTAAAGGGCGCCTGCCGCGCCCGGCCGAAGATTGACCTGGAAGACTTATCCCCCGGGCCGGCGGCATACTGGCAATAATCGTAAGGGCTGCATATCCTGGGGAGGCAAGGCGGTTTAAGCGGTTACATTTTTCTTGACCCGTCTTTCCATTCCCGGCTAAAATGATTAAAAGCGAAGCGCCTTTGTGCCTGTTGCCTCTGTGCCTATATTTTTTAAGGGGGGTCTTGATGTGAATGTGGTTTTTCATGAGCGCTACAAGGAGGTTTACGCTTCCGATCCCGCCGCCGCGTATGGCCGGATGGATTGTATTGTCGCGGAACTGCAGGGGGAGTTCACCTTTACAGTGCCGGTTCCGGCGCGCGAGGACGACGTCAGGCTCGTCCACCAGGCGGCGCATATCGAACGGGTGAAACAAAGGGGCCAGATTTACGAAATGGCTTTACTGGCTGCCGGCGGTGGGATTTTAGCCGCGGAACTGGCCATGGGTGGAGAGAGCGCCTTCGGTCTGGTCCGGCCCCCCGGACATCACGCCAGTCCCGGTTCCAGCTGGGGGTTTTGCTGGTTTAATAATGTGGCCGTCGCGGTGGAAAAGCTGCGCGTCGCGGGAAGGATTAAAAAGGCTTTAATCGTTGACTTCGACCTCCATTACGGCGACGGCACAGCCAATATTTTTGCCAAAGTGCCGGAGGTGGTCTATCACCATGTGGAAGGGCATAACCGCCAGGTTTTTCTGGACGACCTCAAGGAATTTTTAGACGCCCAGGCAGAGTGCGATCTGGTTGCCGTCTCGGCGGGTTTTGACCGGCACGAAAAAGATTGGGGCGGTCTTTTGACGACCGAAGACTACACTGCCATCGGTAAAATACTCCGGGAATACGCGGCTGCGGTTTGCGGAGGAAGGCTTTTTGCCGTCCTGGAGGGCGGCTACAACCACGACGTACTGGGCAAAAATGTAAAGGCCTTCTTAAACGGGATTGCGTAAGCAGAACTTGCCGGAGAAAGCTTTCCACCACCTTGATTGCTTTTCCGGCTTCCGGCAGGACTGGAACATAAAGGTGTCGAATTTTAAAGTGAAAAGACCCCAGGGGTTGAATTATTTTGGATTTTTTAGCCGAGCTGATCAAAAAAAGCAAAGCCGGTGACCTGGACGCTTTTGAGGAACTGGTGCGCCTTTATGAAAAAAAGGTCTTCACCCTCGTCTACCGTTTTGTGGGCAACTGGGCCGACGCGCACGACCTGGCCCAGGAAACTTTTATCAAGGTTTTTCAATCCCTGCCCACCCTGCGCGAGGACGGCAGTTTTACGGCCTGGCTGCACCAGGTCACGGCCAACGTTTGCCGCGACGAATTAAGAAAGAAAAAGAGGCAGCCGAAGTCTTCTTTAGATGATTTGATGACTTCTTCCGGGGGGATCCCTATTCCGGACCAGGGTGACGGCTGCCCGGAAACCGCCCTGGAAAGGTGGGAAATGAGTGAAGCCGTCCAGGGGATCCTGAACTCGCTGGCAGATGATTATCGTTTGATTCTCCTGATGCGGGAAGTTGAAGGAATGACTTACGATGAAATTGCCGCCGCCCTGGACATTTCCCCGGGAACGGTGAAATCACGCCTCAGTCGGGCCCGTCAGGCCTTCAAGAAAAAATTATTGGCGCAGCGGGAACATTTTCGACTCCTTCCACGTCTAGCAGGTAAGGAGGGATAGGGCATGGATTGCAGGAAAGTTTCCGCGTTGTTATCTCCTTACCTTGACGGCGAGCTGGAACCCTCCGAAAAAAATTTTGTTTCCAACCACTTAAAAAACTGTTCCGCCTGCCGCCGCGAACTGGCAGAATTACAGGCGGCCGTCCAGATTTTCCGGCAGCTGCCGGAGCTTGCCCCGGGACCGGCCTTCCGCCCCCGGCTAAGGGAGCGCCTGGCCAGGGAGAGCCGCTCTCTGCCGGCCGGTG
This sequence comes from Armatimonadota bacterium, assembly GCA_023511535.1. Lineage (GTDB taxonomy): Bacteria > Bacillota > Desulfotomaculia > Desulfotomaculales > Nap2-2B > JAIMBK01. Next base: position 18,977 of record JAIMBK010000052.1, on the reverse strand, counting down.
TCTCCGGCAGTCCGGCTGCGTTTCCGAATGGGGAGCAGGTGCTCCCGTCCGCGCCCCGTTTCCCCGTTCCCAAAGCGCCGGCCACGCCCTCCGGGGAAAGCCGGAAGGCCCCCCGGCGGGCGGGTCTCCGGGCGGTTTCCGGTTTATTTCGGTCCGGCGGCCGAATCTGGCCAAGACTTGCCGTGGCGGCCCTCTTGCTGCTGGCTATGGGCATCACTTCCTTGTGGTACGGCCTGGCCGGGCCGGGGTTGGTGCCGGAATTGCCGGTGGGGCAGGTTGCCGGTCTGCCTTCGCAACCAAAATCCGAAAACCTCCAGGGAGGGCGGGCGGAGCCCGCGGGCAGCCCGGAAGGAAAGGCTTCGGATGCCGCCGGGGATGATTTAAGTGTTGTTTCGTCACCGGAAGTGAGGCAGCCCGGTTTATTAGCCCCGGCACCCCAAGGAGTTCCGGCTCCGGAACAGGCGCCTGAAGACGGCCGGAGCGCGGCTAAAAAATATCCGGCCGAAAACCAAAAAGATAACGCCGGCCGGCAGAAAATATTTTTGACCGCGTTCCCGGCTCCTTCGGAAAGTGCGCCGGAACCGGCGGCGGCCGCCGCGGCTGCCCGGGAAAAAGAAAACCCGGCTGATCCCGGGACTGCCCCCAAAGAAGAAAAACCAGCCGCCCCACCCGTTGGACAGGGAAAAGGGGAGGATACCGCCGGCGTTGGGGCAATGGCCGTCGGAGCGCCGGCAGACCAGGCCGCGCCGCCCCAAAAATTGGCCCGGCGGGTGAAAATTGAATTAACAGGTGCCGACGCCCAGAAGCTGGCTCCTTTGCTGGCTCAATTCGCCCGCCCGGAAGAAAAGGCGGCCACCCCTGATCCAGCCGCTTCAGGTTTCGGGCCTGATTCAAATTCCCTGGCGGCCAGGGTGGAAGCCGCTAAAATGACGGAGTTTCTGGCCCAACTGAAGCTTTTGGGGAAAATTTTACGGCAGGAAGAGACCGGTCAGGATTTAACCGCCGCTTATGCGCGACTGGAAACCGAGTTGAAGCAAAAGCAGCTCCGGGCAGACGAGTTGCAAAAAGTAATCCTGGCCCAGAACAAAAACAACCGCAGCGCAAGGGACATTGAAGACCCTTCTTCCCTGGCGGAAGAGCTGAAAAAAATCCAAACGGAAATTCAAGACATCCAGGAGGAATTACAGCGGAAGGACGAGGAATTAAAAACCGTTACGGTAGAAATTTACTGGCGAAAATGATTTTTCAGTTGCATTTTCCCCTGTTTTCAGTTTAAAATAACCACATAATCACCATTTTAGCAGGGAAAGGAGGGGTTTTCCCCAGTGCGCGAAAAAGTTAAGGAAGTCCTGGAAAAAATCCGCCCCATGTTGCAAAGGGACGGCGGCGATGTGGAGCTTGTCGACGTTACCGCCGACGGCGTGGTGAAGGTGAGGCTAAAGGGCGCCTGCGGCGGGTGAGCGGGGGCCGTCTACACCCTGAAGATGGGAATTGAGCGGTCGCTCAAGCAAATGGTTCCGGGAGTAAAAGAAGTAGTGCAGGTATTATAACGAAAAAATGGGCTTGAAAGCCCTTTTTTCCTGAACAAACAGGTTTGTTCAAACCGATTTTATTTCTTTGTGCCGCTGTGTCGCAGTACCTTGTTTGTTTTGCCCTGAAAATAACCTTCGCTAATTGTCACCCTCTGCTGGTGCTGCGTTTTCAGCACGGGTGTCTACTAATCTTTAGCCAAATAATTGGCAAAGGCGGGGAAATAAATTGGCGGCCCATCAGGCACGCTTTAAAATCGGCGTCTGCCAGCTGGCGGTGGGGCAGGAAAAAAAGGAAAACTTGCGTAAGGCGCGGGAGATGATTTTCCGGGCCGCCGCGGCAGGAGCGAAAGTGGCGGTCCTGCCGGAAATGTTCAACTGCCCCTACCAGGCCAGCCTTTTCCCGGTTTTTGCCGAGGAGTTCCCCGGTGGGCCGAGTCTGGAAATGCTCAGCGAAACCGCCCGCTGCTTGCGCATTTACGTGGTTGGCGGTTCTATCCCGGAGCGCGCCGGGGAGCGGGTTTACAACACCAGCTTTATTTTCGGGCCGGACGGGAAACTGCTGGGCCGGCACCGCAAGGTCCACCTTTTCGATGTCGATCTCCCCGGCGGGGTGAGGGTGCGGGAATCCAGCACACTGTCCCCCGGCGACGAAGTTACCGTTCTGAACACGGAGCTGGGTCCCGTAGGGGTGGCGGTCTGCTACGATATCCGTTTTCCGGAGTTATTCCGCCTGATGGCCCTCCAGGGCGCCCGGGTAATTTTTGTTCCGGCCGCCTTTAATCTGACCACCGGTCCGGCCCACTGGGAAATTACCTTTCGCGTACGGGCCGTGGACAACCAGGTTTACGTCGTGGGAGCCTCCCCCGCACGCGATGCCGGCGCCGCCTATGTGGCTTACGGCCACTCCCTGGTGGTCGACCCCTGGGGAGAAGTGCTGGCCGCCGCCGGCGAGGGGGAAGAGATCATTTACGCCGAAATCGACCCGGAAAGAACCGGAGAAGTAAGAGGCCGGCTGCCCCTGTTAAAACACCGGCGCACCGATTTATACCAGTTAAAGTCACGGGAACCATTTATCGGGGATCAGGGATAAGGAGTTATCGCGGAATTGTTGACGGTCGGCATTGTGGGCTTGCCCATGGTAGGCAAAACAACCATTTTTAACCTTCTCACCGGCGCCGGTGCGCACACGTCAAACTTTTTGACGGGCAAAGCCGACACCAACGTGGGCACGGCGCAGGTTCCGGACCCGCGCCTCGATTTTCTGGCGCGTCTTTATAACCCCCGGCGGACTGTTTACGCCCGGATTCAATGCAGCGATGTGCCCGGCCTGGTAAGGGGTGCGGCACAAGGTCAGGGTGTGGGCAACCGGTTTCTGGACGGCATCCGCAAAGTAGATTTGCTGGCGCACGTTTTGCGGGTTTTCGCAAATCCTGATGTTCCCCACGTGGACGGGAGCAGCAACCCCTTACGGGACTTCGATACCGTGCGGGTAGAATTGCTGCTGGCGGACATGGAACTGGTGGAGAAGCGGATCGAACGAATAAAAAACGGCAAGAAAATTTCTAAAGAAGCTGCCCGGGAATTGCCCGTCCTGGAAAAATGCCTGCGCGCCCTGGAAAACGAGATGCCTTTGCAGCAATTGGAGTTGAGCGGCGATGAGCGGGCGGCCCTGGTTAATTACGATTTTTTAACCGCCAAACCCGTTTTGCTGGTGGTGAATACGGACGAGAACCAGTTCCGGGAAAAGCGCTACCCGGGGAAGGAAGAACTGGCGTCCCTGGCTGCCGCCGGGGATTTGGCGCTGATTGAAGTCTGCGGCCGGCTGGAAATGGAAATTGCCCTTTTAGAGCCTGAAGAGCGGGCGCTGTTTCTGGCCGACCTGGGGGTCCGGGAGCTGGGCACGGAGCGCCTTGTCCGGGCCGCCTACGCGCAGCTGGGGCTGATCTCCTTTTTTACGGTGGGGGAAGACGAGGTTAGAGCCTGGACGATCAGGCGCGGTACTACGGCTAAAAGCGCCGCCGGCAAGGTCCATTCCGACATGGAGCGGGGCTTTATCCGCGCTGAAGTCGTGAAGTTTAACGATCTCTACGCGCTGGGTTCCATGGCTAAAGTGAAAGAAAAAGGCCTGGCCCGGCTGGAAGGTAAAGATTACCTCGTGGAAGACGGGGACATTATTAACTTCCGGTTTAACGTTTGATTTTTGTTTTTGAAAAGCCCCGGGATTTTAAAGTCCAAAATCCCGGATCGTAAACACAGGATCAACGGCAATGCCAAGCGACTGGATTTTTTCCGTACCGCCCTCCAGGCGGTCGACCAGCGGAATAACCTTGATTACCCGGCCCCCGGCTTCCCGGACGGCATCCACCGCTTTCATAATGGAGGAGCCGGTGGTCATGACGTCCTCTACAATGGCCACACGCTCCCCGGGGGACAGCGCGGGCCCCTCGATCAGTTTCCTCATTCCGTGCTGTTTGGCGGCTTTGCGGACGATAAAAAGCTTTATCTCCAGCCCTTCCAGATAAGCGACGGCAGCCAGCGCCCCCACGATCGGATCCGCCCCGATGGTGGGCCCGCCGACGGCCCGGATGTCGTCTCCGCGAATTTTGGCGATGAGAATTTTGCCCAGCAGGTAGGCTCCTTCCGGATGAAGGGTCACCTGCTTGCCGTCAAAGTAATAGCTGCTTTCCTTTCCGGAGGTTAAGACAAATTTTCCAAACCGGAACGCTCTTTCCCGAAGCAAATCCCGCAGCCTGGCCCGGTAGTTGTAGTTGTCATTCATTGGCAAATTCACTTCGATCCCTTCCATATTTGTTTGTGCTGTTCAAGTACTTTTGTGATCGGCTCTGGAGAGAAAAAAACAGATCGACAAAACATTGTAACACACGGCAATTAGATCTACAATAGAATTACCGTCAAAGAATCCTGCAAGAGAGGGTTTTCTCGATGCTGAATAATTATACTGCCCGGTATATCAAAATCAGGTCCGGTTACATGGGTCAATTGGTAGAGTGGCCGGAAGTGGTAACCGAAGGAAAAACTTTGGAAGAATGCCGGGAAATGCTTAAAGACGCTTTGCGCGAGATGGTTTTGGCCTACCGTCAACAAAACAAGGAAATCCCTCCTGGCAATGCGTTATTTGAACAAATAGCCGTAGAGGTTTAACGAATGTCTATCAAGCGTCGTGACCTGATCCGTTATTTTGAGGAGAATGGCTTTTACTTGCTGCGCGAAGGCAAAAAACACTCTATCTATACAAACGGCACCAACACTGTGCCTGTGAAGCGGCATCGTTTCCTGGACCGCATTACGGCTAACGAGCTCTGCAAACAGGCAGGATTAAAACCTGTCTTTTGAGAAAGTCTGGTAGTTCGGAACTCCCCCGGCCGGAAGGGCGGCGCGGACGGCCCGGCGGACGGCCGCGGCCACTGCGCGGGCGGCCGCGGCCCCCACCAGATTTACGTCGGCGGCAACTTTGCCGGTGGCCAGGGCGAACACCGTATCGCCGTCGTACATGGTGTGCACCGGCTCGATGCAGCGGGCCAGGCCGGCATTGGCCAGCTGGGCCACCTTGTTCGCCTCTTCCTTGGTCAGGCGGGCGGTAGTCACCACCACGGCCAGGGTGGTGTTTTGCCCGGGGCCGCCGCCGGAACCGGGGGAGCGATTAAGATCGCTGGCTGCGCTTTTTCCGGCGGAGTTGCCCGGTCCGGTTCTTTCCCGCCAGTTCTTTTTCCAGATTTCCAGGGTGGAGAGCATTTTTCCGGTGGCCGGGTCGCGCGGTCCGGCCAGCACCTGCCCCTGTTCGTCCAGCACGTCCCCCAGGGCGTTGACGGCCGCCACGGCGCCGACCAGCAGGCCGCGGCCCAGATCTTCCCACCAGGCGCCCAGGCCTGATTTGACACAATGCTTCATGCCCAGGGATTTTCCCACGGTGGCCCCTGTCCCCGCCCCCGCGTTTCCTTCGGCCACGGACCCGCTGACGGCGTTTTGGCAGGCCTCGTAACCCATCCGGCGGTCCGGGCGAACCCGGGGATCGCCGATGCCCAGGTCGAAGAGAACCGCCGCCGGCACAATGGGGATGCGGGCCACTCCGGTGTCAAAACCGATGCCCCTTTCTTCCAGCCAGGTCATCACGCCGCCAGCCGCCTCCAGGCCGAAGGCGCTGCCGCCGGTGAGCAAAACGGCATGCACCTTGTCGACCCGCCGGCCGGGGCGGAGCAGTTCGGTTTCCCGGCTGCCCGGCGCCGAGCCCCGGACGTCCACCCCCGCGACGGCCCCTTCCTCGACGAGGACGACGGTACAGCCCGTCAGGGCCTCCAGATTTGTGGCGTGGCCCACCTTGACAGCCGGATCGGGCAAGAAATTTTGCAATTGGAAAGCAACCTCCTCAGAAAATAGGAATTAGGAATTAGGGGTTAGGAATTAGGGGTAAATACTTTTACATTTTCATTACTTTATGGAGGGAACGAACGTTCTCATGAGGAACTCCCTTGAAAATAGAGGCGCAGAGGCAACAGGCACAAAGGAAAATGTGCCTTCCTCAGGCCCCATTTTCATTATTAATGGTGAGAACGAATGTTCTCATGGGCAACTCCCCCGAAAATAGAGGTACAGAGGTGAGGGAAGTGCCTCCATGCCTTCACAGAGAATACTGGGATCGGCAACCAGTGGCCAGGTTTCAGATCTTAAGCCAGGATACCTCCATTATTCCATATCTGAAAGGCCGGAAAAAGAAAATTCCTGTAGGTTCAATGTACGAAATGCGGATCAGGCAGTCGGGTTTCTGGCCTCCGCTGACTGACGACTGATTTTTACCGGACGGCGGCGAGCTGGCTTTTGACCTTGGCCAGGGCGTTCAGGTAAGCTTTGGCGCTGGCTTCGATCACGTCGGTGCTTAACCCGCGGCCCACGAAAAGCCGGCCGTCTTCGGTGCGCACCTTGACGGTGGCGTCACCCATGGCGTCCTTGCCTTTGCTGACGGATTTCAGGGAGTAGTCTTCCAGGGTCACGGCGCACTCCAGCAGCCGGTCGATGGCTTTGAAAACGGCGTCCACCGGGCCGTTGCCGCAGGCCGCGTCGCTCACCGCCCCTTCGCCCGTTTCCAGTTCAACGGTGGCCATCGCCCGGGAGGGGCCGGCGGTGCTGACGGAAAAGCTTTTCAGGGCAACCTGGGTTCTGTTCGCGCCGTTTTTCTCGCCCATCAGAGCATACAGATCTTCATCGAATATTTCCTGCTTCTGGTCGGCCAGGCGCAAAAATTTTTCGTATACCTTGTTGAGGACTTCGTTGTCCACCGCAAAGCCCAGCTCTTCCAGGCGGTGGCGCAGGGCGTGGCGCCCCGAGCGGGCCGTTAAAATAATCCTGTTCTGCGGAATGCCCACCGTTTCCGGGTGAATGATCTCGTAAGTGGTACGCTCCTTCAAAACCCCGTCCTGGTGAATGCCGGAAGCGTGGGAGAAGGCGTTGTCACCGACAATGGCTTTATGCGCCGGCACCGGCACCCCGGTAATTTTGGCCACCAGCCGGCTGGTGCGGGCGATTTCCCGGTAATTGATGGTAGGGGTTACCCCGAAGCGGGCGGGCCGGGTGTAAATGGCCATAATCACTTCTTCCAGAGCGGTGTTTCCCGCCCGTTCGCCGATGCCGTTAATGGTGCCTTCCACCTGCGCGGCCCCCGCCTTGATCCCGGCCAGGGAGTTGGCCGTGGCCATGCCCAGGTCGTTGTGGCAGTGCACGCTGACGATGACCCGGTCAATATTGCGGACGTTTTTCATGATCCATTCGATCAACTCTCCATATTCCCACGGCGTGGCGTACCCCACCGTATCGGGAATATTGACGACGGTGGCGCCGGCTTCAATTACCCCCTCCAGAACCCGGGCCAGCACTTCCGGTTCGGTGCGAAAGGCGTCCTCGGAATAAAATTCCACGTCGGAGACGTATTTTTTGGCGTATTTTACGGCCTCGACGGCCATCTGGATCCCCTGTTCCACGCTGACCCCCAGCTTGTGCTGCCGGTGGATGGGGGACAGCGCCAGGCCGGTGTGAATTCTGGGCTGTTCCGCTTCCCTGATCGCTTCGTAGCAGGTATCGATGTCTTTCGGAACGGCCCGGGTGAGCCCGCAGATGGTCACGCCTTTAATTTCCCTGGCGATCTGCCGGACAGCGTCAAAATCGCCGGGCGAGGAAGCGGGAAAACCGGCCTCGATGATGTCCACACCCAGCTTGACCAGTTGCTGGCTGATTTCCAGCTTTTCCTGAATGTTTAAGGTGATGCCCAGCGACTGTTCGCCGTCCCTTAAAGTTGTATCAAAGACGTATAGTTTACGCATTTTTCGTTTCTCCTTTCACAACAGTTTAGTTTAACATAAAGACGGCCCAAAAGTATTTTTATTCGTGGTTTGTAATAATTATCATGAAAGTTTAGGTACGTATTTTGCTCTCGGGCAGGCCTGTCGTTTTCATTTGGCGCAGCTTTTTTACCCGGCATCCAGCGATTTTGGAAAAGGGCGTTTAGATTAAGCTCAGCAAGGTCATCCTGATCAAGCCCCATAATTACCACCCCCCAATCCTTGCGGTAAAAAACCCTTCGTCCCATCTTTGAGACGAAGGGTTTAGCTTCGCGGTACCACTCAAATTAACGGCCTTTGCGCCGGCCGTTCCCTCGGCGGAGTACGGGAAAAACCCCCGGCAGCCACTTGAGCAACCTGGCCCCGGTTTTTGTTTCCGATACCCCCTTCCTTTTAACGGCGGAAGCTCCGTCCGAGCCTACTCTCCTGAAGGCGGCCTGAAGCAGGATTTCGGTCGGCAACTCGGGGGAGAGTTCGGCGTCTTCCGGGCACCGCCTCGCACCGTCCGGCGGCTCTCTGCCGCCCGGCGAAACGCTTACTATTCCCCGTCATTGCTATTTTGGCAATCTGGAACTTACTTCTTGATTTTAGCAGTTCCCCCCACGCGTGTCAATATGTAAGCGTTTACATCACAAAAGGAGGCGATTACAGAGTAGAGGAACGAAAATATAAATAGCTCAGCTTCAGGCCGGTGAGCAGGACGTAACCGGGGCGCACGGAAATGGTGGATTCCAGGACTACGGCCAGGTCCGGCCGGCGAAATTCGGGGACGACGGCCAGGTCCGGCCGGCAGCGGGGGGCGGAGATATGGTAAAGGGCGCTGACTAAAAACCCCTTGACCCCCCACAGCAGGCCGGCGGCCAGGGCCGTCGAATAGGCGTCGGAAAAGCCGATCCGGGTGTGCCAGCGCATCCGGTGCAGTTTTGTGCGGTGCAATAGAAAACGGAGGGAGGGAAGAGCGGCTTTAAAGAACGTGAGCCATTTTTTAACCCTTTTCGGCAGCGGCGTTTCTTTTCCTGGCGGAGCCGGTTCCACCTGGGAAATGGCAATGGCCCGGGCCTTGCCGAATATGGCGGGAACTTTTTTCCGGTAGCCGATCCCCGGCCAGATTTTGATCTGGAATTCCAGGCAATTTTCTTCCCGGGAATGCCGGAAGGAAATCCGCAGGGTTACCGGGATCACCAGCAAAATCAGGAAAAGAAACGTAAAAGCGGCGATCAGCCACCGTAACCGGTCCACAACCCCCCCACCTCCGTCATATTTTGCCACCTGGGGGCGGGTGAGTATACTTGTGGTTATAGCGAGCTAAGATAACCTTGGGGTTGGAAGTTTATTTTTTTAACACTTTAGTTATGTTGCTTGAGCCTAACCATGTTAATTCGTTAAACATAAATCCATGTAATGTTCATACGTTAAACAATTACTGGTTTTTCAAAATTTTTTCTCCTTAAATAAAGTGCTGGTTTGCTGTTTTTCAACTTTGGCACGTTATTTGCTAGGTGATCCGGAGTAAAGAGAAAGAAATAATGGAAATAGAAAGGAGAAAGAACAGATGTCAACGCAAAAAAAATGGCATACCGACAAGTGGTTCGTTAGCCCTTGGAATTATGCCCGGGAGGTAACGGAGGGGATAAATTTTCCCCGGCGGATTGAAATACATGACGTAACCCTGCGCGATGGTGAACAGCAGGCAGGGGTTGTTTTTACCCGGGACGAAAAGATCCGGATTGCCGAGAAATTAGCCGAGTTGGGAGTTCACCGCATTGAAGCCGGGATGCCGGCGGTTTCCAAAGAGGACGCCGAGGCCATCCGGGACATAGTGAAAAGGAACCTGGGACCTAAAATCTTTGCCTTTTCACGGTGCATGGTCGAGGATGTAAAGCGGGCTCTGGACTGCGGAGTAGACGGCATCGTGGTTGAAATACCTTCTAGCGAACACATTATCCAAAACGCCTATCGTTGGCCCTTGCAAAAAGCCATCGACCTTTCCATAGAGGCCACCCTGTTTGCAAAAGAAAACGGTTTGTATACCGTGTTTTTCCCCATTGATGCCAGCCGGGCCGACGTTAACTGGGTGATTGACTTAATTGAAAAGGTGGCTACCCAGGGCCATATGGATGCCTTAGCCCTGGTTGATACTTTCGGCGGATTGTCCCCGCACGCAATTCCATATTTTGTAGGCAAAATTAAAGAAAAGATTAAAAAACCCCTGGAAACACATTTTCACGATGATTTTGGCTTAGGAGCCGCCAATACTCTCCTGGCTCTTGCTTGCGGTGCGGAAGTAATGCACACAACAGTCACAGCCTTAGGTGAAAGGGCAGGGAACGCGCCATACGAAGATGTGGTTCTGGCCCTGCTTACAATGTATGGTATAGATTTAGGAATCAAGTACGAAAAGATTTATGAAACATCTCAATTGGTGCGTCAGCTGGCGAAGGTAGCCGTTCAGCCTAACCGGGCGGTTGTGGGGGATATGATTTTTAAAATCGAATCCGGCATTATAAGCAGTTGGTTTAAAAATTGTATTGACACTATCCCCGTTGAGCTCTTCCCCTTTCATTGGGAACTGGTCGGTCAGCCCCCTGCGGAGGTAGTGTTGGGGAAAAACAGCGGGATTGATTCGATAAGAATGGAACTGGAGAAGCTTGGGGAGCAAGTGCCGGAAGAAACGCTTCGCTTGATCTTAGATGTGGTTAAAAACCAGGCTTTTGCCAGGAAAGGCTTGATCACCAAAGAAGAATTTGAACAAATCGTTAAAAATATACTTCACCAAAGATGATAGATATCTGGTGAAAATAAGGAGATGTTTGCCAATGTTCAATCGCAGCTGGCTCTTTATGCCTGGAAACAGGGAAAAAATGCTTGACAAGTCTCTTACCATAGAGGCTGATGCCGTAGTATGGGATTTGGAAGATGGAGTACCCCAGGCGGATAAACGTGCCGCCCGGGAACTTATTCGCTTAAAGCTCGATGCTCTGCCTTTAATGGCGCAATCAGGGGAGTCTTCCTTGCTTCCTCAGTTTTACGTACGGATCAACGGAGTTACCGCCGGCATGATTGAGGAAGACTTAAAAGCAGCAGTAAACGTTAATCTATCGGGGATAATGATGCCCAAGGTGGAATCTCCGGATGAAGTAAGGTTAGTGGCACGAACATTGGCTGCCTTTGAAAAGGAAAGAAATGTACCTGAAGGAAGGATTAAGATCATCGTCACTTTTGAAACTGCCCTGGGGATAATCAGAGCTTTTGAGATCGCTTCAGCGTCAGATCGCGTTTCAGGCTTGTGCTTTGGTGCCGAGGACTATACGTTGGACCTCGGTACTTCCCGTAGTCGGGAGGGTTCAGAGCTTTTTTATGCGCGGTCGGCTGTCGTAACGGCGGCAGCGGCAGTTAAGGCCCAGGTTATCGATACGGTCTTTTCCGATCTCAATGATGAAGAGGGGTTGAGCCAGGAGTGCGCCCGGGTGAGACAGCTTGGTTTCACCGGTAAGTGTGCCATCCATCCCAGGCAGTTGCCGGTCATTAACCGGATGTTTTCACCGTCCGAGCGGGAACTGGAGTACGCCCGCAAGGTAGTTGAAGCTTACGACAGGGCTCAGGAGGCAGGGATCGGCGTGATTACGGTGGACGGTAAAATGGTCGATCCGCCGGTGGTAGAGCGATCGCGGCAGTTGCTTAAACGCTTTCCGAAGAGCTGACGAGCAAAGCCCACCCCAGAAATTGGATATTGGAATGGGAAGAAAGGAGTTAGAGGATATGGGAAGGATGTTGGAAAACCACAGTAAATTACTGCTCAAGGAGAACGGTATTCCGGTCCCTGACTTTCGAGTGGCATCTTCGCCGGAAGAAGCAGCTCAGATCCAATCTGAATTAGGATGTCCGGTGGTTTTAAAAGCTTTGGTACCGGTGGGCAAGAGGGGAAAAGCCGGAGCGGTTAAATTTGCCGGCAGCCCGGAAGAGGCCAGAGAACGGGCGGCGGAACTCCTGGGAATGACGGTTCGGTTTTTTCCGGTAGAAAAGGTATTGGTAGAGGAAAAACTGAACATCGCGCAAGAACTATTTGTATCCATTGCCGTAGACAAAATGAGAAAGGGTCCCGTGATGCTGGTCAGTACCGCCGGAGGAATGGACATCGAAGAGGTTGCGGCCAAATATAAGGATAAATTGAAAATTATTGAGGTGGATCCCCTTGCCGGGCTGCCAGAATATAAATGCCGTGAGATTTGGTCCGAGCTGGGGATAAAAGGAGTCCCGTTGCGCGAAGCCGCCGCCTGTATGTTTCGCCTTTATCAGATATTTTGCCGGTATGATGCCACCATCCTGGAGGTTAACCCTTTGGTGATTACGAAAGAGGGAAAAGTTATCGCTGCGGCGTCGCTGATGGCAATAGATGATGCGGCCATGTACCGGCACCCGGAACTCAAAAATTATGTTCAGATTGGGAGCGAGCGCGCCTGGCGGCCTTTGACTGAACTGGAGAAACAAGTGGTGGCGGTTAATGAGGCCGATCCCTACCGGGGAACCGCCCGCTACACCGAGATGGAGGGCGGGGACATCGGCTTTATGTGTGGTGGCGGGGGAGGGAGCCTTTTGTGCTACGATGCTTTACTCTCCTATGGTGGTAGACCAGCCAACTATACCGAGTTCGGAGGCAATCCACCGGAAAGAAAGGTCTATGGGTTGGTTTCCGCCATCCTTTCCAAGCCCGGTGTCAAAGGACTTTTAGTAGATGCCAATATAACCAACAATACGCAGGTAGATCTTGTGGCTCAAGGAATCGTCCGCGCCCTCCATGATCAAAAAATTGATCCCCGAACCTTTCCCGTGGTTGTCCGGTTAATTGGAGTGAACAACGACGCGGGACGCGAGATTCTAGAGCAATCGGGCATTGAATATTGCGGGGAAGAGATCAGTATGTCGATGGCGGCTAAACGGATGGTAGATAAAATGCGGGAATTTTATAAGGATTAATTTTAAACTTGAGGAGGTCAGGTAAAAATTGGGTATCCTGGTAAACTCAAAAACCAAGATTCTCATTCAGGGGATTACCGGCCGGGAAGCTTCCATGGTCACCAGGCACATGCTGGCTTACGGGACTCCGGTTGTTGCCGGAGTAACGCCCGGACGGGGAGGTCAAAACGTAGAAGGAGTCCCGGTTTATGATACCGTTAAAGAAGCTTGCCTGAAGCATGAGATCAATGCGGCCTTGATTTATGTGCCCCCGGCCGCTGTTTATGAAGCGGTTTTAGAGATCGTTGCCAATGGAATTAAATTAATTGTGATCATCACTGAAAATATCCCCCAGCACGACGTCATGAAATGCCTTCGAGTGGCCAAGGAAGCGGGGTGCAGGATTATCGGCCCCAATACCGTAGGGATCATTAATCCTCAGGAGCGGATTAAAATGGGAGCGATCGGTGGGGACAACGTGGAGCGTTGTTTCGTCCCCGGGTGCGTGGGAGTTATCTCTCGGAGCGGAGGGATGACCGCCGAGACCGCCCACATGGTTAAGATGGCTGGCCTCGGAGTATCCACTGCGATAGGTATTGGGGGCGATCCAATGATCGGGAGCACGCCGGTCGATCTTTTAGCCTTATTCGAAAAGGATCCGGATACCAGGGCAGTAGTGATGTTTGGCGAGCCGGGGACCACGTATGAGGAGGATGCAGCGGAATTTATTACCGCCGGCGGATTTACCAAGCCTCTGATTGCCTTTATCGCCGGCCGCTTCACTGAGGATATGCCCGAAGGAACCGTTTTTGGCCACGCGGGTGCCATTATCGAGGGGGGCAAGGGCAAGCCTTCTACGAAAATGCGCTTGTTGCGGGAGGCAGGAGCTTTCGTGGCGGAGAACTACGACGACATTATCACTTATCTTCGGGAGCTTAAGTTAAATTAAAAAGCTTATTTTCTTAAGAAAGTAAACTATGGCGTCTTCGGTTGGGTTAAAGCGAAAGGAGAAATTAGAAAAAGAGGGGAATTGATGTGGCGATTAGCGAGCAGTTGATTCAAGCGACGGCAGGAAAACTGATTACTTTTGCCTCCATAGACCTTCCGGACGACGTCAGCAGGGCTCTTCAAGATGCCTACGGCCAGGAAGCAGATCCCGCCGCCCGGAGCCAGATGGAAGCCATCTTTAAAAACATTGATCTGGCGCACAAAAAACGGGTTGGGCTTTGCCAGGATACAGGAGTACCTTTATTTTACCTGAAGCTTGGGTTAAATTGCCAGATAATTGGTGATCCAGAAAGGGCCCTAACCCAAGCCGTAGCAAAAGCAACGAATGAAGTTCCCTTGCGTCAGAACGTTATCCACCCCTTGACGAAAAAAAACTCCGGAAGCAATACAGGTTGGGGCATTCCTTACTGTCATTGGGAAGTGCTTCCTGGCGAGGATTACCTTGAAATCACTGCCGTTCCCAAAGGCTTCGGGTCGGAGATGCGGGCGGCCCAGTGCTGGGTACTGACCAGCGAAGATGTAGACCGGGCGGCAGTTAAGGCGGTTCTTGACGTAGTTGAAGACGCCATGGGTGAGCCCTGCCCGCCGGTTATTATTGGCGTGGGTATCGGCGGCTTTGCCGACAGTTCCATGGCCAACGCCAAGAAGGCCCTGTTCAGGATACCCATCGGTTCCCATCACCCCGACCCCCTGGTGGCCGCCCTGGAAGAAGAAATATACAAAGCCATAAACAGCCTGGGTCTGGGGCCTACGGGCCTGGGCGGAAAAACTTATTGTCTGGGCGTGCACATTGAGATAAGCGGTTCCCATACAGCCGTTATCCCGATCAGCATCATTTACCAGTGCTGGGCGTGCCGCTACTCCACCGCCCGGATATACAACGATGGGACAGTCGCTTACCTGACCCATGCCGAAGGGGATGAACAACGTGAGTAAAGAATATCATTTTACTCTCCCGATAGAAGATAAAGAAGTGCGCCGGCTGGAAACAGGCGACATCGTTTATCTTACGGGCACATGCTATACAATGCGGGACATGGGACACCGCCGTTCAATAGAAATCCTTCAACAAGAGGAAGCATTACCCTTTAACTTAGCCAAAGGTGCGCTCTGGCACTGCGGGCCGATCGTCAAAAAGGAAGGAGAAACCTGGCGGGTCGTTTCGGCAGGCTCCACGACAAGTTCTCGCTTCACCTCGCTGGGAGCCGAACTGATCCGGCAGGTGAAAGTGCGCTTTACGATTGGCAAAGGGACCATGGGTCAAGAAGCCGTAAAGGCCATGCAAGAAACGGGCGCCTGCTATTTAAACTCCGTTGGTGGTTGTGCGGCTCTTTATGCTGAACAAATAAAAAACGTCAAGATGGTTTTCTGGACGGATCTCGGTCTCCCGGAAGCCATTTGGGTACTGGAAGTTGAAAACCTGGGTCCGCTGGTGGTGGGCATTGACAGCCATGGCAACAGCCTATATGAAAGAATTAGAAATAACCTGGAGAAGCATTTGCAGGAAATTTACGCCGGCAGCGGCCTTAAAGGGGGCTATAAAAACTTTACTTATTTACCTAAGCGTGTCCCAGGGAGAACTGTCGGATGTTTTTTTTAGGCGGTATTGCAAGGCCTGCCCGGAAGCAAGTTTGTGCCGGGACGGATGAAATAATATAATGAGCCTCATTTTTAGCTAACGTAGGGGGTTACTAAAGTGGATGTGGTAAATGCTGTTGAATATGCCATCGGTACCAGAGTAAGTGTCAGGGCGTATAAGGATGAAGAGGTGCCTGAAGATGTGATTTTAAAAGTGTTGGAAGCCGGAAGGCGGGCTCCGTCCGGGGAAAACGCCCAGCCGTGGAGATTTATAGTCGTTAAAGATCCTGTAATGCGCACAAGGTTATCTGAAATTGCCAGGCGTGGAAGCGGCCGACGTTTCACGGGCGAGTTTGTAACCGGGGTGATGGATAAACGCTTTAAAGGCCTTAATGACGAAGAAAAGAAAAAACGTATCTATAAAAATCTTACTACAGGCAGCGTTTCAGCTTTTATTGCCTACGCGCCGGTACTGATTGTTGTCATCGGGCATAAAAATGTGTGGGATACCCCTTTTGATTGCTCCGCAGCAATCCAAAATATGCTTATAATGACCCATTCATTATCTTTTGGCGCGTGTTGGGTAAATGCTGGCACACTGGATATCAGAGATGAGTTAAAGATAAAAGAATTGCTCAAAGTGCCGGAAGAGTTTAAAGTTATCAGTATTGTTTCATTGGGGCGGCCGAAAGAAAACAGGCAGCCAAGGATTAGACTCCCGCTAGAGGAGATGGTTTTTAAGGAAGAGTACGGAAAAAAATATTTTTGAGAGGGGCTAATTTTCTTTAAGGATGGTGCGTATATGAAAAGAAATGACATAGCGGATTACATGAATGAGGTTTTGGCTGACGTTGTGCAAAGCTTTTATGATGAACGCGGCCGTGGGGCCAGGTACAGACTTACTCTAGTCGGTATAGATTATTTAAAAATATTGCTCGAAAAGGACTTTAACAACTTGAATAATATTGAAGAGATTATGTCATTAGTAACTAAGTTTATTAAAGATAAGCATTTAGTTGAAGATGTATCGTGGCAATTAAATGAAGAGGTTGCCCAGTACGTAACAATGAAAGTAAGCGGGTGTTTGCACCGAAAATTATGTGAGAAGTTAGTTTCGAGAGATATTGAGATCCTTGTGTGTCCTATTGCTAACTTTGTAATGTACCTGATGGAAAATGCATTGAATATGACCAGTGAGTTTGCTTCCGCTGAGTTAGGCGATCTACATTGTTCGAGTAAAATTGTATTCTTCAACCCAAAGTTGAGTTGAAGGAGGATTATCATACGAAGGAAAAAATAGTTTTTTCCCTTTTCTTCCACGGTAAAAAGCGGTTCTAAATCCGCAAATGATGTAATCGTACTCCTTTTTGCCGGGGTTTCGTCGATGCCTGCTTTGTGGACACCCGAGTGATCTGCCTTCGCTCTGGCCTGTTTAACATAGTGTTTGAGCATCCGCCTGCGCCTGGTGTCGTGTTTGCCAGCCAGTCCCGCGGCGGTTCTTCAACGGCATCTCCTGTACCAAAAGCATAATGTAAGCTTCAAAAAGAAATCACTTTTCAGATAACATATTCGCTTTTAGACCCGTTTTCCCGTTTGGAAGAGGAAACCATCCAGATATTGCTATATTTGCAACCTCGACTTTTATGTCGACCTGGGTGCCGCTTATGTAGGGAACATATAGCCAACTTCATTCTGTAAAACGGCTGCGGCACATTTGCGACCCAATTTTTTAACTGCGTGCACCCATAATACCATACCATATTATTTTAATTTGTTTTGGGAAAAGCCTGGTATTACAGCGAATGCCAAAGGAGGCATCCTCGTGCACTACGTCATCGTCGGCAACAGCGCCGCCGCCGTCGGAGCAGTCGAGTCCATCCGCCGGGTGGACCCCCGGGGGGAGATCACCGTCCTTTCCGCAGAAGCCGAGCACGTCTACTCCCGCCCGTTGATCGCCCACCTGGTGGCCGGCGAGGTAAAGGAAAACCAGATGGCCTACCGGCCGGCCGATTTCTACACCGCCCACAGCGTCAGGGCCCGGTTGGGGGAGCGGGTGAGCGCCGTGGACTGCGCCCGCCGCCGGGTGACCCTCGCCAGCGGGGAAACAATCGGCTACGACAGGCTTTTGCTCACCACCGGGTCGGCCGTCACCCGCCCGTCGGTGCTCGACCGGCAATTAGAGGGGCTCGTCACCTTCCAGACGTACGCCGACGCCCGAAAAGTCCTGGCCCTGCTGCGCGCGGGCAAGCGCCAGGCGGTCGTGGTGGGGGCGGGCCTAATCGGCCTGCGCGCCGCCGACGCCTTAAAAAAAGCGGGCGCCGCCGTCACCGTGGTGGAGTTCCTCCCCCGGGTGCTCACCCGCGTGTTAGACGCCGAGGCTTCCGCCCTGGTGGAAAACCTCTTGCGGGAAAGCGGGCTCAACGTTCTCACCGGGCGCGCCGTCCGGGAGGTCCTCGCCCGGGAAGGGGCGGTCAGCGGGGTCGTCCTGGACGACGGGGAAAAACTGGCCTGCCAGATCCTCGTCGCGGCCACCGGTGTAAAGCCCGATCTGGCCCTGGCCGGGGATCTGGCCACCGACCACGGCATTCTGGTCAACGAATACTTCCAGACCAGCTACTCCACCGTGTACGCCGCCGGTGACGTCGCCCAGACCCGCGACCTCCCCCGCGGCGTGCCCCGGGTCAACGCCAACTGGCCGAACGCCCACGCCCAGGGGAGGATCGCCGGCCTGAACATGGCCGGCCGGCCCACCCCCTACCCGGGTTCTTTGGGGATGAATACCGTTACTTTCGGCGGCGTGCCGGTCATCTCCTTAGGCGTCTTTGACCCGGAGGCCGAAGAAGAAAAGGGCTACGAAGTGAAAATCCGGAAAAACCCGGACCGCCACATCTACCAGAAATTAGTCTTCAAAGAAAACCGGCTAAAAGGCGCCATCTTCATCGGTGACCTGGGGTACTGCGGCGCCGTGAAAGACATGATCGCCGAACAGCTGCTCACCGGCATCATCAAAGACGCCATCCTGGAGGAAAAGTACCAGCTCTACGGCTTTTTGCGCAAGCGCCGCGCCGAAAAACTGGAAGGAAAGCAAATCCGCTGGCCGGAGTCCTACACCTCCGCCCAAAAGTACGTGAAGAGCTTCAACGAGGAGACCTGGACCGAGCGGGAGCGAGACTTACGCCCGTGGTAGGGTGGAAAAAAAGGAGGAGAAGACTGTGAGCCGCCACCAAAACCAGCGATCCATCTGCCAAAACGCCCTGGTCGACCTCACCGCCGGCACGGTGGAGTGTTTCGCCACCCCTCCCGACCTGATCGAAAAGTTCCTGGGCGGGCGGGGCTTGAACATGTACTACCTGTACAAGTATTTGAAGCCCGGCCGCGACCCCCTTTCCCCGGACAACGTCTTAATCATCGGCACCGGGCTCTTGACCGGCTTTTTGGTCCCCAACAGCGGCCGGCACAGCGTCACCTGCCACTCCCCCGAGACCGGGATCATCGGGGACGCCAACATCGGCGGCTTCTTCGGCCCGGAACTGCGCTTCGCCGGGTTCGACCGGCTGAT
>JAIMBK010000051.1 GCA_023511535.1 Armatimonadota bacterium | reverse complement strand
ATGGATACCGGTTATTACCGCATCGACACGGAGGTGTCCCCCACCAATTTGACCGCCATCGCCCTTTACAAGCGGGTGGGCTTTCACCGCACCAGCCGTTCCACCGTCGATCACGATGATTACCTGGAAATGGTCAATTACGTGCCTTACCTGGTGCGCTATTTCAAAACCGCTTTAAAACTGGAAAGCTACGACACCGGGGGGCTGGTCCAGGGGTGGAAGAACCTGTTGCCCCCGTCCACCGCCCGCTCCCGGGAAATAGACAGCCGGTGGTGGCACGGCCGGGAAGTGGTTTCCTACACCCTGACCATCGGTCCGGCCAGGCTCACCTGTCTGGTCGATGTGGCCAGCGAGCAGGTGGTCTCCATCGACAGCAACATTTTTATTTTCGAATGTCACCCGGCAGAGGACCGGTGGCGGGTGGTCCCGGGGGAAGAGCTGGCCTTTCATTACCGGTACGTCAACACTTCCGGGACCGCCTACCGTTTGAGCCTGGCCCGGTGCTGGCAGGGGGAGGGGGCGGAAACAATGGTGGCGGGCCAGTTTCTGGAACCCGGCTCCCAGTGGCGGGGGGAGGCGAAAATAGTGGCGCCTCCCCGGCCCGGGCGGCTGCGGCTGGAAAACCACCTTTACCTGGAGGAAATCCTGCCGGAACGCACCAACCATTTTCACTTTCCCGTGGTTCTGGAAATGGAGGTGGTGGAGCACCCGGGCCGGGAGGCCCCGTCCCGCCCGTCGGTTTCTCTCCCCTGGGCGGCCGGGGTGCGTTCTTCCGACCGGGGCTGGGTGCTGGAGAACTTCTGGCTGGAAGCGCGGGTGGACGGCCGGACGGGGCATCTGGACCTGGTGGAACGGTCTTCCGGCCGGGTCGTGATCCGGGAGCCCTGGCCGGAAGCAGGGCCGCCCTTCCCCGGCGGATTCAAGCGCCCGGCCCGGCGGCCGTTGCGGCTGGTGGAACTCAGGGAGGAGGGAGGTAAGGCGGAGCTGGTCCTGGAAAGTCCGGCTAACATCTGGTGGTGGCGTGATAAAACAAGCCTGGCCCGCCAGTGGCCCGGCGGTGAATTATTGAGCCGGTACACCCTGCGGCGCCGGTATATCCTGGGTTCCGGACAGTTGCTGGCGGTGCAGACCCGGTTGCTGGGTCAACCCTTTGCCCCGGGAACGGACGCCGGCGGTGCGCCCGGTTGCCCGGCCGGGACGCTGGAATACGCGGGCTTCTTCCTGCGCACCTTTCCCTGGGCCAACGGGCGGCTGCTGGATTTGACCGTACCCCTGAAAACGGGATTGTTCCAGGCCCCCGTGCTCTATGAAGAATTTCCCTTCCTGGTTCACGACTATGAGTTCCTGCGCCCCGGGGACCTGCCCCTCGACCCCGCCGGTTATGCGGCCCCCTGGTCCGCTTTCAGCGGGGAGGGGGTGGTGGCCGGGATGATCTGGCCCGGGGCGGACGAGGTGCGCTTCGGCCTGCACTGGATGCCGTCGGCGCTCTACCTTATGCGGGCGCCGGCCCCCGGGGAGAGCTTCTCCTTCCCCGACTACTATTTTTACTGCGGCGCGGGGGACTACCGGGCCGTGGCCGGGTGCTGGGAGCTCATGGCCCGGGAGGGGGAGGCCCCTTCCCTCGGCGGCAAGGTGATGTCCAGGGCGGCGGGGTGGACACCGGTTTTCTGTAATTGTGCACCGGTCCTGGCCCTGGACGAAAGACCAGCCTCCCTCGAGGCCCGCCTGCAGGCCGTCAGCGCCTGCGCGAGGCGGGGGCGGGCGGTGCTCCTGGTACCCGACGGAATATCTGCCGGCGAGCCGGCGGAGCGGGGGCACGGGCCGCCGGCCGGCGGCGGGGAGGTGCCGCACCGGCCGGCCGGGGTGCGGGCCTTCCTCGACCTTGCCCGCCGTCGATGGGCGCGGATATGGCCGGGAATAAGGGCCCGCTGGCCCTCCGGAGGAGCAGGGGGGCGAAAGGCGGCCGCTGCCGGCAACCCGCCCCGAGGTGGTTCGACCCCTTCCGGGAGCCGGGAAATCCCCCTGTGGGAGGGAGCGATCAGCTGGTTCGCACCGCAGGTTGTGGCCCGCCCCCTGAACTGCGCCGGTGAGCCGGGGCCCCGCCAGGCAACGCTGATCTGGCGGGAGGAAGAGGGGGAGGTGCGCTGGCCGGTACCGGTGCTGCTCCTGGGGCGTTCCGGCAAAGAGGTGCTGATCCAGCAGCACCGGGAATTGTGGCGGGTGGACAACGGCCTTCTGCAGTTTACCGCGGCTCCCGGTTTCGACGGAGCCCTCACCCAGCTCAGGGCAGGAGGGCGGCAGTGGCTGCACACCGGCTATCCTAAAAGGCGTGTCCTGGGCAATTGCCCCTTCTCCACGGGAGGAGCCAAGTTTTATCCGGTTTCCGACGGCCGGGACTGGCTGGTCACCTTAAGCGGCGAAGAGGTGCCCTGGTCCTTCCGGGCCCGGCCTGCCGGGCCGCTGGAAGGGGACCTTCCCTGGCAAGGGGTGGTGCTGGAGGGGGAGGACGGGCGGGGGGGCTGGAGAGGCCTTTCGGCCCGGGTCGGTTATTTTACCCTGCCCGGCAGCCCGGTGGTCGCGGCCTTTGCCGGGTACGCCAACAGCGGCACCGTTACCGTGGAGTTCGACAGTGTGTTCAATCTCTACGCCGGTCCCGGGGCGGACCGTTTCTTTTACAGCCGGGAGGGGGCTCCCCTGGAACTGCCCCGGGGCGGGCACAAGGTTCTGGCCGTGGGGGAGGAACTGGGGGTCCTGGCAGCGGAAGACGGCACCCTGGTCCTGGTTGTTTCTCCGGCCCGCGGCCAGGTGCGGGGCTGGCATTCCGGGGAAGGGCCGTGGCAGGTCCAGGCGCTGCAAAGGGTGTGCCTGCCGCCCGGCAGAAAACAGGTGGTGGGGGTGTACCTGGCCGCCGCCCCCGATCTCGACCGGGCCTGGCAGTATAAGGCGCTGGCTTGCGGGCCAGCGGGGTGGGAGGGCTGCCTGTGAAGGTACTGGTGCTGTCCTTGAGCGAGCACAGCCTGGGTGAATTGCACAACGCCATCTTATTTGCCCGGCAGGTGGCAAAAGCCGGGGGAACGGTGCTGTTCCTGGCCACCGGAAACCATGTGTCCTACACCCGGGAGGCGGGTTTTCCGGTGTTACCCTGGCGGAAAAGCCGGGGGGAGAACGCTGCGCTGGTCCGGGAACAGCTGGCCGCCTTCCGTCCCGAAGCGGTGCTGCTGGCCGACTATTACAACCTGTTCCTGGAGGAACCGGTTGTTGACCCGGAGATGCTGGCGCGCCTGGAACTGCCGGTGGCCACTTTTGATTCCATGAATTTTGCCCCCGGGCCCACGCTCCTGGAAAAGGAGATCTTCAGGGAAAGCCGGTACAGCCGGGCCTTTGGCCCCGGGGGGCGGTTCAGCGCCCTGTTGCCGCCCGTGCCGCCGGAAATGGCCGTCCTGCGCTCCTGCCCCGTTAATCGCCCGGTGAAGGAGCCCGGTATTTTACCCGTGGCCCTTTACAGGGAGCACCTTTTCCTGCCGCAAGGCCGCCGGAACGGGGTGCGCCGCCGCCTGGGCCTGGACCCGGATGAGAAGCTGGTCCTGCTGGCCAGATCGTCCTGGGCGCACCTGGCGGTAAAGATCCGGGCCATGGAGCGCGCCCTGTCCACCCGCTTTTCCTACGAGCGCATCCTGCAGCATCTGCTTTGCCTTTACCTGCGGGAGGCACCCTGCCCGGTGGTCGTCATGGGGGTGGGGCCGCAGGCCGCCTTCAGCGGCGGGGAAGAAGGAGTACGCTTTGCTTCCCTGCCCTTCCTGGGAATGGCCGAATATCAGGAACTTCTTTTAGCTGCGGACCTTTTTGTCACCGACAACATCACCTCGTGTTCGGCGGCCAAGGCCGCCGTGGGGGGCGTGCCGGTACTGGTTCTGGTCAGCTCCCTGACCAGCAACGGGGATGGTACGTACAGGGCGCCGTTCCCCCTCGCCAAAGAGGCGGTGACCCTTCTCCGGCAGTGGGAAAAAGCGGTTCCGGGAAGCATTTTCCCTTTCCGGGTTTTCCCCTTTGGCTGGGTCCGGGAACTGGCCCCCCTGCTGCAAAACAACCCTTACCTGGATGCCCTGGTGACGGCGGAAATGTTCGACATCCGGGGGACAGGGGAGAAAATACGCGGTTTATTGACCGATGAAGGGGTAAAAAACGCCCTGGCGGCCAGGCAGGCGGGCTACCGCCGCCTGTTGCAATCCCTGCCCGGGGCGCCCGAGGCCCTTCAGTGGGTGCTGGAGAGGCCGGCCCGGGGGAGCCGGGCGGGGTGCGGCCCGTAAAAGCTGGCCGGCGGTGGTCCCTGCGGTTCCGGAAAAAACAGCTTGCGATTTGTCATGGGGAGGTTTGGTAGGCTATGTGTTACCGTTCGCCACTGGCGGCTCATTACCAACCTGTTGAAACGCAAAGGATCGGTCCTGCCGAGGTGCCCTGGGAATTTACCTTGCTGGAGGAGGAATACCGGGCTCTGCGGGAAAAGGCCGGCCTCCTGGATTATTCCTGTCTGGGGCGGGTGGAGGTTTCCGGGGAAAAGGCGCTGGAATTCCTCCAGCTGGTGTGCCCCCGGGACCTGGAGTACCTCCTGCCCGAGCGTTCCCTCACCTGCCTGCTTTTATCCGGGGAGGCCCGGCCGGTGGACGTAGTCACCATTTTCAACCAGGAAGATCGTTACCTGGTTGAAACATCCCCCGCCGGCCGGGAGGAAGTGTACCGGCTTTTAAGCTCCGCTTGTCCCGGGGAAGTGGCGGTGCGGGACCTCAGCGACCGGTATGGCGTGCTGGGCCTGGAAGGGCCCTACGCCTGGCGGACGCTGGCCCGGGTGGTGGATTTCGAAGTCAGCGTGCTTCCCTTCCAGGGTTTCCTTCCCGCCACCTGGGAAGGGGAGCAGCTGCTGGTCAGCCGCACCGGGTTTACGGCTGAATACGGCTACAAGATTTACGCCGCGCCGGAAGCGGCGGTGAAGCTCTGGTCGCTGCTGAAGGAAGAAGCCCCGCCGGTGGGCTACCACGCCCTGGAGGTGGCCATGCTGGAGGTGCGCCAGCCCATGATCCACCGGGAACTGGGGGATGACGGGACGGTGATCCGCTGCGGTTTCAACTGGCTGGTGGACCTGAGGAAAGAGGGTTTTTGGGGGCGGGAAGCGCTGCTCTCCCAGCAGGAGGCCGGCTTTGATTATCTGACCATCGGCTTTGGCGCCGGGAAGGGAATCGCCCTGGCCGCCGGCTGCCCGGTGGCGGCGGCCGGGGAGGAGATCGGCCGGGTGGTTACTTTCCTGTTCAGTCCCGGCCTTGATCAGATCCTGGGGCTGGCCCGCCTGCAGTACGAGTGGGTGGCTTCCGGGCTGGAGTTGCAGGTGCGGGATGTGAACGGCCGGTGGCACCCCGCCCGCACCCTCTCGGCACCCTATATCACTCCCCGAAGCTGGAATGTGACCATGGTCTGAACCGGTGGCGGGGTGAAGGAGTGTCCCGATGTGAAAAGCAGCCGTGTGGTTGTTACCGGGGTGGGTGTTGTCTGTGCCGGCGGCCTGTCCCGGGAAGAATTCTGGTCCAGCGTGACCGCGGGCAAATCGGGGATAAAACCGCTGGAATCCATTGATGCCGGCCAGTTGCGCACCAGGGTGGCCGGGGAGATCAAGCACTACCGGCCGGAAGATTATTTTACCCGCCGGCAGTTGCGCCGGCTGGACCGGGCCGGCCAGTATGCGGTGATTGCGGCCAGGGAAGCGGTGATCCAGGCGGGACTGGATTTTGAGCGCCTGGACCCTTTCCGGGCGGGGGTGATCCTGGGGACCTCCCTGGGCGGTATGCAGAGCGGGGACCGCTTTCACCGCCAGTGGCTCACCCGGGGCCTGCGCCGGGCCAGGCCGGGCCTGCTCCTGTCCTATCCCATTCACGCACCCTGCGATGCGGTGGCCCACCACCTGGGGTTGAAGGGGCCCCGCAGCGTCGTCTCCACGGCCTGCGCCGCCGGGGCCAACGCCCTGGGCCTGGCCCGGGACCTGATCGTCTCCGGGCGGGCGGACGTCATGCTGGCCGGGGGAGTGGACCCCCTTTGCCTGCTTTCCTTTTGCGGGTTCAGCGTGCTGCAGGCCGCCTGCCCCGGACCGTGCGCCCCCTACAGCCGCTCCGACGGCCTGAACCTGGGGGAGGGGGCCGCCGTCCTGGTTATGGAGCCCCTGGAAAAGGCGCTGGAGCGGGGGGCGGCCATACTGGCCGAATTCCTGGGCTACGGCCTTTCCGCCGACGCCTACCACCCCACCGCTCCCGACCCCGGCGGGCAGGGGGCGGCGGCGGCCATGGTCCGGGCGCTGCGCATGGCCGGGGTGGCCCCGGAAGAAGTGAGTTACATCAACGGTCACGGCACCGGCACGCCGGCCAACGACCTGGCGGAACCCAAAGCCATGCGCCTGGTTTTTGGGGAGCGCCTGCCGGCCATTCCCATCAGCAGCACCAAGTCCATGATCGGCCACACCCTGGGCGCCGCCGGGGCCGTTGAGGCGGCCGCCTGCGTCCTGGCGGTGGAAAGGGGCGTGGTGCCGCCCACCATCAATTTTCAACCGGAAAAGTGTGCAAATACCGATCTGGACTTCGTGCCCAACCGGTCCCGGCCCCACCGGGTGGAAGTGGCCCTTTCCAACTCCTTTGCCTTTGGGGGCAACAACGCCTGTGTGATTGTGGGCGAATACCGGCCGGGAAGGAAGCTCCCCCCCTGCGGGGGAGGGGAGGACGCCGTGGTCATTACCGGCCTGGGGGCTGTGGGGGCCGCCGGCCAGGGGGTGGAGAGCTGGTGGCGGAGCTTCACCGCCGGCCGGCCCTGCTGGGGCGAGGTGAGGAGCTTCGACCCGTCCCCCTACCGCTGCCGGCACGGGGCGGAAATGATCCCCCTGTCCCCCCGGGGGTACACTTCCCCCGAAACCTGGCGGCGCATGGACGCCCTGTCGCGCCAGGCCCTGGTGGCCGCCCGCCAGGCCCTGGACCACGCCGGCCTCTACCCCGGCCGGGAAGAGGCGCGGGAGGCGGCGGTCATCTTTGCCACGGGCAGCGGCCCCCTGGAAACGGTGGAAGCCTTTAACCGCAGCATCATCTTAAAGGGGCCGGCGGCGGCCAACCCCAGGCTTTTCCCCAATACGGTGATGAACGCCGCCGCGGGATACATTTGCCTGGCCATGGGTTTCCGGGGCCCCACGTCCACTATTGCGGCCGGAGGGGTTTCCGGCAGCACCGCCCTGATCTATGCCGCGGAAATGCTGCGCCGGGGCCGGGCGGGCATGGCGCTGGTGGTTTGCGCCGATGAATTTAATGAAGCCCTCCTGGCCGGGCACGACTGCCTGCCCGGCTTGCTGACCGGGGAAAAGGTGCGCCCCTTTGACCGGCGCAGTTCGGGCACCCTGCTGGGGGCGGCCGGCATCGCTTTTGTGCTGGAAAGGGAGGATGGGGCCAGGGAAAGGCGGGCCAAAATATATGCCCGCCTGGCGGGATACGGCATGGCGGGGGATACCTGCAAGCCGGGCGGTTTGGACCCGCGGGGCGGGGAGTGGGCCCGGGCCGTGGGCGAGGCCCTGCGGGATGCGGGAATCGGCCCGGAGCAGGCCGGTTACTGCGCCGCGGCCGCCTGCGGGGTGGGGGCGGTGGACCGGGCGGAGGCCGCCGCCCTGGTGGCGGCGGGCTGCGGCAGTGTGCCGGTGGGCGCTCCCAAATCCATTACCGGTGACTGCATGGGCAGTTCGGGGGCGGTGAATGTGCTGGCCGCCGTCCTGGCCCTGACCGGCGGCGCCCTCACCCCCACTGTCAACCTGGAAGAGCCCCTGCCCGACCTGCCCCTGAACCATGTCCGGGTTCCCGGCGTGAAGTCCGAAGTGCGGTACGCCCTGGTTAATTCCTTTGCCTACGGGGGGAACTACGTCACCCTGGTGCTCGCCGGGGCCTGAGTTCCGTGGGGGGAGATATGTTGTCCGGTTTTAAATATGACGGTACCCTTGACCTGCGCCCCGGCAGCGCCGCCGCCCAGGTGCTGGCGCTGGTGGGGGAGAACAAGGAGGTTCTGGAGGTGGGCTGCGCCACCGGTTACATGAGCCGGGTGCTGGTGGAGCGCTACGGCTGCCGGGTGACGGGAATCGAGCTGGACCCCCGGGGCGCCGAGAAGGCGGCCGCCGTCTGCCGCCGGGTGATCTGCGGGGACATCGAGTCCCTGGACCTGCCTCCGGAACTGGGGCCCTTCGAGGTGATCATTTTCGGCGATGTGCTGGAACACCTGCGGCACCCGGGGGAAACCCTGCGCAAAGTGAGGCCCCTCCTGGCCGAAGGGGGGTACCTGGTTGCTTCCATTCCCAATATTGCTCACCTTTCCGTAGTGCTGGAGTTGATCCGGGGCCGGTTCCTTTACCGGCGCCTGGGGCTGCTGGACGACACCCACCTGCGTTTTTTCTGCAGGGAAACGGTGGACCGGCTGTTCCGGAACGCCGGCTATAGAATCACCCGGTGGGGCCGGGTGGTGATTCCGCCGGAATTGACTGAATTCCAGACGGACCTGGGGGTTTTCCCGGCGTGGCTGGTTGACTACTTGAAGGAACAGAACCCCGATTATGATACCTACCAGTTCGTGGTGCGGGCCGAAAGGGGCGAAAACGGGGGGGAGGCCGCGGTTCCGGCTGCGGCCGGCCCTGCGGCGGAAGACCTGGTGAACGGCCGGTGGCCCCAAAAGGCCGCTGCCGGCTTGCTCGAGAAGCTGCGGAACAGGGAACGGTTGAAGGACAGGGAGTTGCAGGGTTTGAAAAACAGGCTGCGGGAAAAAGAAAAAGAGATAAAATATTTAAAAGAGATCATCGCCCGCCTGAAACAGGAGGGCGGTGGCCGGCCCGCCTCTCCCGGCGAGCCCGGCGGTTCCGGCCGGTAGGGCGGCCGCCGCCGGGCCGGGCGGGCCGCGCCGGGAGAAGCTCGAACCGGGGGCTTTATCCGGGCTGCCTGGATGACATTGTCTACCAGGGATTGGAAGCGGGTTGGGTCGGAACAAAAAGCCGGCTACTCAATTCCTGCAGGTCGAAGCCAAACCGGCCAAAATCGTCAGGCGGCCTTGGCCGTTCAGGGCCCCTCGCGTCATGTGCCCACGCGGACCGGGCAATCAATCTTTCCGCAAAGAAGGCAGTGGGATTCTGGCAGTTGGGGTAAAAGCGGCCATTCCCAGGTGGCGGGACAGGGATTCCAGGGAGTTGGCCAGGGTTGGGGTAATCCGGAGCAGGCGTTCCGGGCCGGCCGGCCAGAAGACCAGGTGCGTGATCTGTCCAGGGTCGGGGAATGCGCTCACCGCCACCCGCACATCCGGCAGAGAGAGGATAAATTCTCCATCGGGAGTTTCCTGTTCCAGGGAGAAACATTCCGTCAGAACACATCTGACCTGCGGCAATTGCAGGGGGACGCTGTTGCATTCCAGGTAGAGGGAAGGCGATTCCCAGGTCTGGTACCCCTGCTTGCTTTGCCTGAGCATAAAAAGGACCCTCCTTTAATAGCTGTTATTCAAGCGATCCGGGAGTTTTTCACTACCTGCCAGGTATCCGGCCGCAAATCCACCCCCGCCTGATTTAAAAAATTGAGCCAGAAGCCGGCCGTTATCCGCTGGGTAAGGGGCAGCAGATACCCGGTGGCCTGCCGGTAATAATTTACGTTGTCCTTTTCCTTGACCAGGTCGAATAAAGCGAAGCTTTTTTGGGCACAGTCCTTTAACCACCGCACGGGGTCCCGGCTTTTTTTGTAGATGCCGCCGGAATCGACCAGGTAATCCTCTTTGTACTCCTGTACCCATTTTTCGTACTCCCGGTGACCCATCCGGAAATGGCAGTTCGCGTGGTGGGGCTCGCAGGCATCCTGCAGCAGGTGAGTGGCCGCTCCGAGAAAAAACATGGCCCGGGCAAAGCGGCCCTGCCGCCATAATTTTAAAGCGCGCCGGTAATAGCGCGCGCAAAATTCGCTGGCGGGAGCCCGGCCCAAAAGGCCGCTTCCGGTTTTCGCGTGGTAGAAGTGGTGAACGCATCCCCAGCCGCTGTCCGCCCAGCAAACGCCCAGGTCCAGTTCCCGGCGGAAGGCTTCCAGGACGCAGGCCGCGGCAATCTGTCCATCTGCTTCCAGGATCAGCCGGGCCTGCCGGTTGCACGCCACGTGCGTACCGCAGAACCCCAGGTCCACGGCCCAGGAGATTCTGCCGGTGGCCAGCAGGTATTTGCCCAAAAAGCCGATGGCCGGGGTGAGACGCGGCAAAATCAAGGTCAACTTATCCACCCCCTGGTTGAGATTTTTAATTTTCCGGGGAAATTTTATCAGGGCAGGATAAATTTTTCGCGAAGATTTTGTTAAACTTTGTCGTTTCTTCGGTTAAGTTGTGTAAAGTTTCACCCGGCCAGCAAAAGCAGATCTGTTTTAAGGCAGCTTGCCGGGCGGGCCCGGACCGGTTCCGGAAAGGGCTTACAACCGCCGGTAAACGGTGGTCAAATAAACTTCTCCCGAAATGATCTTTTTCAGGTGCGGCGGCGGAGAAGAATTAAAAAGGTACCGGTATTTACTTAACTGCACCTGGTCGTAAAATTCCCACCCCAACCTCCGGAAAAGAGCCTGGGAACGTCTGGAGCCGAAGGTTTCCATTTGCCCCCAGACTATTTTGAGTTGCGGGTGCTCCCGGTGCAGAAGGTCCAGAAAGCTTTCCACCAGCAGCCTGGTGGTAGGGGCGTCCCGCCATTCTTTACGCAGGTTGAAGTGGAAGTGGGCGCCGCCGGCGGGCGACCGGGGCATTTCCCGCCACCCCCGCCACACCAGCCACCGGAAAAACCGTTTGGCCGGCGGGCCGTAAATCCCGCGCAGAAATCCCAGGCCGGCCCAAAGGGCGGTTTTCACCAGCAGGCGTTGGTGATAGCGGCGGTAGCGCTGCTGGTCGGTGCACCCCAGCAGGTAGCCGGCCACCTGACCGTCCGCTTCCACCACCAGGGCGGAAGCCGGCTCGACGTCGGTGTAGTAGCTGGTGAAAAAGTCGACGAAAAAGTCCGGCTCCGGAAAGACGGCGGTGATGCTTTCCCCCAGCAGGCCCGTGGCCGCGCAGACCGCCCTTACGCCCGGGCGGTCCTCCGGCCGGTAGCGCCGGATCCGGCGGGTGCTTCCGGAAGCGCCGGCAGCCGGTTCGCCGGCAGTTTTTCGTAAAGGTCGAAGAGTTGGCGAAAGGTCTTTTCCCATCCGTAATTTTCCTCCACGTGCCGGCGGGCCAGGCAGCCCAGTGTCGGCAAGTCCCTGCCGGCCAGCCTGGCGACGGCGGCGGCGAAACCGAGCGGATCGTTTGACTCGACGAGGGCACCCGCTCCCGAAGCGACGGTTTGCCGGGCCGCCCCGGAAGTAACCGCCACCACGGGCAGTCCCGACGCCTGGGCCTCCAGGACGGTAAGTCCGAAAGTTTCCGCCCAGCCGGCGGTTACAAAGAGGTCCGCCGAAGCGTATACTTCCGCCAACTGTTTTCCCTGCAGATATCCGCCGACGGTGGCGTCTCCCCGGCCGGCCGCCCAGTTCCGGAGTTCGTCACCCAGAGGGCCTTCGCCGATCAGTAATAAGTGGTAACGCCCCGGATAACGGACAGTTAAACTTTCAAAAGCCTGGCGCAGGACGCTTAAACCTTTTTCCCGGGTAAACCGGCCCACGTAGAGTAAAAGCACCTGCCCGGAAGAAAGGCCCAGCCGCAGCCGCAGCCGCAGCCGCCGGTGCCGGGGGTGGAAATGATCCAGATCGACCCCCAGAGGAATTACCCGGACACCGGGGACGCCCAGGCTGCCCAGCCTGGCGGCTGTTTCCGGGGAGGGGGCCAGGGTGAGGTCTGTTTGCCGGTACATGGCGCGGACGTAGGCAGCGGCGCTTTTTTCCAGCAGAGCACCCGGGATTTTACCCGCCAGCCGGGAAGCCGAACGCGCCAGAGCACGGGGAAAATCGCTGTGGTAAAACGCGGCCAGGTAAAAACCGTACCCGCGCCGGGCGGCCAGTGCCCAGGGAAGAAAATAGGGGCAGCCGAGCTCGACAATTTCCGGGCGGAACTTCCGGATCAGGGCGTTTACCCGGCCGGTATTGAAAATCAGGCGGTAGGAACCGCTGCCGGGCAGTTCCGGCGCCCGTATCCGGCAGACGGTGCTCCGGCCGTGCTTTTCCTCCGCATTGACTGATCCCGGGACGATGACCAGGTGTTCGTCCGTCCGGAACCGGGCAAGGTACGCCATCTTTTGGTGGAGGTAAGTTTTGACTCCGCCGCTCTTTGGGTGGTAGAAGTTGGTCAGGTCGCAGATCCGCACGCCATTCCCCCCATGAAAGGGATTGGAAAATCGGTGCTCATCTTTTTTAGGACCGTTGTTTCTTTTGCAAATATCCGGCGAGCGTAACCGGGCGCCGTCCGGCCAGCAGTTTTTGAGCGAGCCCGGTAATTGTGCGGAGCACGGCGGGGCGCCAGGCGTCTGCCGGGTGCAGCGCCAGGCGCAACAGCTCCCGCCGGCGCCGGAACCCGGCCAGGGCCGGCACGGCCAGACGGGAAAGAAAGGCGCGGGGGGCGGAACGGCTGCTGAAAACAAGCGCCGGCGCCGGATAAAAGAGGCCCCGCCGCAGGTCGTACAGCCCGGTAAGGGTGGTCGTGAAAAGAAAATTAAACTCGCCCAGTGCCGCCAAACTTTCTTTGCTCAGCAGCCAGGCCGGGGCCACAAACCCGGCGGGTTCCAGCCGGCAGGCGGCAAGGATGGCCACCCCTTTTTCAATCCGGGCGCGCGCTTCGGCCCCACCAAGCCGGTAGAACTCTCCTTCGCCGTCCGTATACCAGCGGGAAAGCACAAATTGCAGGGGAGAGAATTTCCACCCGGCAGGCCGGGCCGGCACAGGTTCGCGGTGGGTCAGTCCGTGCAGGGCGATTTCCCAGCCCTCTTCCGCCCGCGCCGCCAGCCGGCGGGCCAGGCCCCCTTCCGGGGTTAACAAACCCTGCCCGTGAAAATCCGGCGTAACCAGCAGCGTACCGCAGGGGAAACCAAGGCGCCGCACGAAGGTCAGCAGGTACTCTGTTTCCGCTTCCGTGCCGGGGGCTACATCGTGCAGGGAAACGTTGACGTACACTCCACCACTCCCTCGAAAATAAGAATTAGGGGTTAGGGAATAGGGATTAGGGGGATATACTTTGCCTTTCTTTAGCTCTCAACAGCTTCGTTGACAGCAGTTATTTTAATAAGTTAAGGGCCTGACCCTTAACTTATTTGGTGGAAACGATCATTCCCCAGGGGGAACTCCTCAGAAAAAAATTGATTTTCATGATTAATGAGAACAAATGTTCGTTATGGGGAACTCCCCGGAAGTTCTTCTGCGCCTGAGTTTACTTACGAAAAAACGGCAATCCACCGCTCCTTTGCCAGGTCAGCTGCCTTTGGCGGAGGGCTTCTTTGAGACCGGCCGCCGTCAGGCGGCAGCCTTCCGGCAACAGATTGACGAGGCGGCCGATTTGCAGCCAGTGGTGGGCGTCACTGCCGGCGACTACGGACAGGCCCAGTTGTTTTGCCTGGTGTTGAACCCAGCCGGCCAGGGGGAGTTCCCTGGCATTTATTTCCAGGGCGTCTAAACGCCTTAAAAGGGTGCCCATTTTCCATAATTCTTTCCCCCGGCGGCAGGGGTGGGCGCCGATCCGTAAAAAACCAAGATCTTCGCTGGCGTCCAGCAAGTCTTTGCAGGAGGGAAAAATTCCACTGAGCGGAATTCCGGCGCGTCGACAGCCCAACCTGTTCTCCAGCACCTGAAGGGCGCCGGCGGAACCGACCAGCAGGATGTCGCCGCTTTCCTCAATGGTTACCTCCGCTCCCGTCAGGACAGCCATTTCCCCCCAGCGCAGCCCGCCGCCGCCGTTTGCGCAGAGCAGCTCCAGGTGCCGGCAGATTTCCCAGAAATCAGGCACGTCGAAGTGTTCGGTGACGGCCAGCGCGCTCAAACCCAGCCGCCTCGCCCGGTTTAACCGCCGCCGGAGCTGGGCCGGGCGGAAAACCCCGCGGCCGAATAATTTCACGTGGCAGTGGAGTTCGATTTTTAAAAAAGACATTTTTTAACCCCCGGGCGTTGGTTCCAAACCGTGTTTCAACCGTTGTGGGGGAGCAGCGAAAGGTTTGCGTTTTCATTTTAACCGAACAAAAATAATTTTCAACGAAGAATTTGTTAAGAAATGGTGGATAAATTGTTAAACTAATGAAGGTGCGGGAAACGCCGGCCTTCTCTCATAATTAAGGGAACGAATGTTCCCATGGGCAATTCCTCAGTCAGCTTAAAGGTTACTTATTTTTTACACTGCCGAAATATTTGATTAACAATGCTGTGCTATGATTACCCTGGAGGGGTGGCGCGATGAAGGTAACTGTTGTAGGGGCGGGTTACGTAGGACTGACCGCAGCGGCTTGTCTCTGTCACTCCGGTCACGAAGTCAGCTGCATCGAAAAAGACCAGATCAAGCTGGCCGGACTGCGGTCCGGGCGGCTTCCTTTTTTTGAGGAAGGACTGCCGGAACTGGTCCACGCCGGCCTGGCGAAAGGCGCTTTGCGGTTTGGCGCTTCGCTGAAAGAAGGATTGGACGCGGAAGTGCTCATGGTGGCGGTGGGCACCCCGGCGCGCCCCGACGGCCGGATTGATCTGACGCAAATTTACGCCGTCCTCGCCGACCTGGTGGAGCAGGCCCGCTCTCCTCTCCTGATTGCCATGAAAAGCACGGTACCCCCCGGTTTCGGGCTCAGCGTAGAACAGCGCTTCCTCCAAAAAGCCGCGGTTCCCCTGGGTTACGTAGCCAATCCGGAATTTTTGAGGGAAGGAACGGCGGTCCGGGACTGGTTCCAGCCCGACCGGATCATTATCGGCGGTAGTGATGAAGAGGTCATCGCTAAAATGGCCCGGCTGTACGCGGATCTCAAAGCTCCCCTGCTGACCATGGACATCGGCAGCGCCGAAATGGTCAAATATGCGGCCAATGCCTTCCTGGCCACCAAGATTTCCTTTATCAACGAAATCGCCAACCTGTGTGAACTGGTGGGGGCGGATATTTTGCCGGTGGCCCGGGCGGTGGGCCTTGATCGCCGGATCGGCGGCCAGTTCCTGGCGGCGGGCCTGGGTTACGGGGGGTCCTGCTTTCCCAAGGATACCAGCGCCCTGGACTTCGTCTCCGCCTGTAACGGATACGCCTTCAACCTGCTCAAAGCGGTCATCGAAGTAAATAACCGCCAGCGGCTGCTGGTCCTGCGCAAACTCAAGAAAGCCCTGGGGAGGCTTACCGGAATAACCGTCGGCGTGCTGGGGTTGGCCTTTAAACCGGGCACCGACGACGTGCGGGAATCACCGGCCCTGGACGTAATCAACCTGTTACTGGACGAAGGAGCTTGCGTCCGGGCGTACGATCCCCTGGCCCTTCCGAAGGCCGGGGACTTCCTGCCGGCGTCCGTTTTCCTTGCCGGCGGCGCCTTAGACGCGGCGGCCGGCTGCCACGCCCTGTTGGTGGTCACGGAATGGCCCGAATTTATTGACCTGGACTGGATGCGGGTAAAACAATTGATGTGTCCGCCGTACCTGGTGCTCGACGGACGAAACTGCCTGCCGGCCGAAGAGCTGAAGAAAAACGGTTTTCTTTACCTGGGGATCGGCCGGGCGAGGTACGCCTGACCGGCCTGACGATATTTCAGGCTCCCCCGATCCCTAACCCGGCATAGCCGGAAGCAAAAAGTCCAAAAGCGTTTAGTTAAGAATTGGGGAGAACGTCGCTCCTGGCAGGTCGAACGGCAGGCAGGGGATTTTCATCTCCTGTTGGGGCCACAAAAGTGGCATTGAGGTCTAATTCCTGTTTTAAGAGAGGCTGGTTTCCTTTGAAAGTAGCTATTTTTACGGACACCTTCCTCCCCCAGGTGAACGGCGTGGCCCGCACGGTGGCGAGAATAGCCGGTTTCCTCCGGCAGCAGGACGTCCGCTGCCTGGTTTTTGCCCCCGATTGCGGCTCCTTGCCGCCCGGCAGCGGTGAGGACGTCCATCTTTCCCCCGGTTTCGATCTCCCCTTTTACCCGGAATGCAAAATCGCCCTTCCTGCTTATCCGCAGGTCGGCGCGCTGCTGACCGCCTTTCGTCCCGACCTCGTGCACCTGATGACGGAATTTTCCATGGGTTTATGCGGATTGAAGTGCGCCAAAGATTTGCAGCTGCCGGCAGTGGCCTCCTATACCACGAATTTCCCGCAGTACCTGGCTTATTACAAATTAGGCTTTTTAGAAAGATGGGCGTGGCTTTTTTTACGCTGGTTCCACAACCAGGCGGCGCTTAATTACTGCCCTTCGCAGGCCGTCCAGGCGATGCTGGCGAAAAAGGGGTTTCGCAATTTAACCGTCTGGGGCCGCGGGGTGGATACCGATCTTTTTTCCCCGCAGAAAAGGAGCGAAATTTTAAGAGGGCGGCTTGCTCCCGGAAAAAAACTTCTTTTCCTCTACGTGGGCCGCCTGGCACCGGAAAAAGATCTGGATGTGCTCCTGGATGCCTGGGAGATGGTCAAGGGGAGGTTGCCGGAAGCACAGCTGGTGATTACCGGCGACGGACCGCTGGCGGAGGATCTCAAGCGCCGGACCGGCGCCTTTCAGACCGGGGCGGGAGTGGTTTTTACGGGCTACCTGCAAGGAGAGGAACTGGCTGCCGCGTATGCTTCCAGCGACGTCTTCGTTTTTCCGTCCACGACGGAAACTTTTGGGAACGTAGTATTGGAGGCCATGGCCGCGGGGCTGCCGGTAGTGGCGGCGGCGGCGGGCGGGGTGAAAAACCTGGTGGTGGACGGCTGCAACGGTTTTGTCTGCCGGCCGCGAAACGCCGCCGACCTGGCCGCGGCTCTTTTGAAGATCGCCGCCGATGCACCGCACAGGCAAAAAATGGCCCGGCAGGCCCGGCATTACGCCCGCGAGCGCTCCTGGGAGAATTTGCTGAAGACCTTGCTGGACAGTTACCGGGAAATTGCCGGTTCGGCCGTTAAATTGAAGCGGGCGGTTTAATTTAACCACAGGGAGTACCCTCGAAAAAAACTCTTTAAAATTTTACCTTGCTATAATCTGTGCTTAACAATCATCAGGTAAAATTTTAGCAAAGCGTCGCTAGGTTGCAGTTTCAAGAGCATTTCATGAAAGCCGGCTTCTGATTCCCCGCACCTGTATTTTCTGTTCTCCGGGTTCCTGGTGATTAAATGAAGGTTCTCCAGCTGCTTCCCGGAAGGGCAAAAAAGTTAAATTAGGTAAGGGAGGTTTTATGTAATGAAAAGGTTCCTGGCGGCGGCGGCGGTATTTTGTTTCCTGGCGGCGGCGGTGACCGGCTGCGGCGGCGGACAAGGCGGGCGGCAAACCGACGGACAGGAAACCAGAGCGGGGCAACGGCAGGAAGGCGGCAAAAAGGTTTTCCTCAACGGCGCCGGTGCGTCTTTCCCTTACCCTCTTTATTCGCGCTGGATTGACGCTTACGGCAAAATTGAAAAAAACGTGCAGATCAACTACCAGTCCATCGGCAGCGGCGCCGGGATCAGGCAATTTACCGAACAGGTGATCGATTTCGGGGGGACCGATGCGCCCATGTCGGACGAGCAACTGGCCAAAGCGCCGGGGGAGGTTTTGCACATTCCCATGGTGATGGGAGCCGTGGCGCTGATTTATAACCTCCCCGGTTTTTCCGGAAAATTAAAACTGTCCCCGGATACTCTGGCGGACATTTACCTGGGCAAGATTAAGAAATGGAACGACCCGCGCCTGGCGGCGCTTAACCCCCGGGAAAAACTCCCCGACCTGCCGATCCTGGTTGTCCGGCGCAACGACGGCAGCGGGACGACCAACATTTTTACGGATTATTTGTGCGCGGTAAGTCCGGAGTGGAAAACAAAGGTTGGCCAGGGAACCTCCGTCAACTGGCCGGTGGGAACGGGCGGCAAAGGGAACGAGGGAGTGTCTCAGCAGGTGTCCGCCGCCCCCGGAGCAATCGGCTACGTGGAACTGGCGTATGCCCTTTTGAACAACCTGACTTACGCCGAGTTGCAAAACAGTGCCGGGAATTACGTGGCCCCCAGCGTGGAGGGAACGATGGCGGCGGCGGCCGGCGCGGCCCGGCGGATGCCCGGCGACCTGCGGGTTTCCATCGTGAACGCCCCGGGCGAAAAGGCTTACCCGATCGCCGGTTATACCTACATTCTGGTTTACAAGGAACAGGCGGACCCCGCTAAAGGAACGGCCCTGGCCAGATTTCTCTGGTGGGCGGTTCACGAGGGCGATCAAATGGCAAAGGAACTGCATTATGCCCCCCTGCCGGAAGAGGTAAAAAAGAAAGTGGAAGAGAAGCTGAAGGCAATCACCCACCAGGGAAAAAGCCTGCTTTCGTAGGTGTTCCGCGTGACATCGCCTTCTCCCTGCAAAAAATAGGGGATGCGGGGTGCCCGGCAATACTGATCCGGTCTGAGGTCAGGTCAATATTTCCGGCCCGGACCAGAAAAGTCCGCGGCCACCCTTTACTTTGGACCCTTGTGCCTGCTGTCTCCGGGCCTTCATTTTCGGGGGAGTTTTTGGAGGGATACTTATTACAACCAATCGCGCGACCTACCCGGGCGATACTTTCTTTCGCCGGTTGACTATTTTGTTTGCCCTTGCGCTGTTCTTGCTGGTTTTGGTCATGGCCTTTCAGCTCTACCGGGAGGCGCAGCCTTCCCTGCAAAGGTTTGGCTGGCCGTTTGTCTGGGGGCGGGAATGGGATCCGGTGCACGAAAAGTTCGGCGCCCTCCCTTATATCTACGGCACCCTCGTTTCCACCCTGCTGGCGCTGGCGCTGGCCGGGCCGATCAGCCTGGGGGCGGCCGTTTACCTGGCGGAATTCGCCCCCCGCCGGCTGAAAGCAACGCTGGCTTTTCTGGTGGACCTGCTGGCGGGAATTCCCGGCATTGTCTACGGATTGTGGGGCAGTTTCGTGCTCGCCCCTTTCCTGCGCAACTGCCTGGAGCCCTGGCTGGGCAAATACCTTGGTTTTTTACCCCTTTTCCAGGGCCCGCCCTTCGGCATCGGTCTTTTGGCGGCGGGAATCATTCTGGCGATCATGTGCATTCCGGTGATGACGGCGGTCACCCGGGAGGTTCTGGAAGTGGTTCCCGCCGGGCAGCGGGAGGCGCTCCTGGCCTTCGGGGCCACTCCCTGGGAAGTGGTCCGGCTGGCCGTTTTGCCCTATGCCCGGGAGGGAATTATCGGGGCCTTTTTTCTGGGGCTGGGGAAAGCACTGGGGGAAACGCTGGCCGTGACCATGGTGATCGGCAACCGCCCGGAAATCTCCCTTTCCCTTTTTTCGCCCGCCCACAGCATGACCAGCGTCATCGTCAACGAATTCGCCCAGGCGGTGAAGGCAATTCACCTGGCGGCCTTAATTCACATTGGTCTTTTGCTTTTCGGGATTACTCTGCTGGTGAACATTATCGCGCGCCTTTTAATTTACCGGCTGGGCAGGAAGGTGAGCAGATGGAAGCAGGTCGAATAGAAGTAAGGCAAATGGCGAACAGCCGGATTGAACCCAAACCGGGCCATTTCGGCCGGCAGTTGAAAAGCAGCGTCATGGCCGTCCTTTGTGCTTCGTTGACCATGCTCGTTTTAGGCCTTTTGCTGCTCGTTCTGGGCTACATCCTGTGGCGCGGCCTGCCGGGCTTGAGCCTGGACTTTTTTACGAAGCCTCCCGCTCCCGTAGGCATGCGCGGCGGCGGTCTGGCCCACGCCATTGCCGGCAGTTTTATCCTGATGGGGCTGGCCTGCCTGCTGGGGATTCCCTGGGGGGTCGGGATCGGGATTTTCCTGGCGGAATATGCGCGCAAAGGTTTTTTCGGCGAAGCAGTGCGCTTCCTGGTCGACGTTTTGAGCGGCGTTCCCTCGATCACCATCGGCATTTTCGTTTATACCGTTATTGTGGTCAGGATGAAAAATTTTTCCGCCCTGGCCGGCGGGGTGGCCCTGGGGATCATCATGGTGCCCCTGGTGGCCCGCAACACGGAGGGCATCCTGCGCCTGGTGCCCCAGGGGCTGCGGGAGGCGGGCCTGAGCCTGGGCCTGCCTTTTTGGAAAGTAACCCTTTTCCTCGTGCTGCCTTCGGCCGCCCGGGGGATTGTCATCGGGATCACCCTCGCCGGGGCCGGTGTTGCCGGCGAAGCGGCGCCCCTTTTCTTTACTTCGCTCAATAATAACTTCTGGTCCGTTAATCTCCTGGAGCCGGTCTCCTCGCTGCCGATGGAGATTTTCCGCTACGCCACCGCCCCTTTTGCCGCCTGGCACGAACTGGCCTGGACGGGCGCGCTGGTTTTAATCGGCATTGTCATCCTGGTTATGCTGCTGGCCCGCCTTTTCCTGCCGGGCTTTGAGATCCGGAGGTGAGCTGGGCTTGACCGGTAAAATTGTGGTGGACGAACTCTTTGCCTGGTACGACGACAGGGAGGTGCTCAAGGGAATCAGTCTGGAAATCAAGGCCAACCGGGTGACCGCCATTATCGGCCCTTCGGGATGCGGCAAATCCACCTTTATTCGCTGCCTGAACAGGATGCACGAAATTGTCCCGGGCGCCGGCACCGCCGGGAAGGTGTATCTGGACGGGCGCGACGTTTACGCCTTAAACCCGATTGAAGTCCGCCGCCGCGTCGGGATGATCTTTCAAACACCCAACGTTTTTCCCGCCATGTCCATTTTCCAGAACGTGGCCGTGGGGCTGGCCTTGAACGGCTGGCGGCGGAGACAGGAACTGCACTCCACCGTGGAAAAAACTTTATCCCAGGTGGGGCTTCTCGAGGAAGTTGCCGGGCGGCTCGATCAGCCGGCCACGGGCCTTTCCAGCGGCCAGCTGCAGCGGCTGTGCATTGCCCGCACGCTGGCCGTGGAACCGGAAGTGCTGTTAATGGACGAGCCCTGCTCGGCCCTGGATCCGATTGCTTCCTTCCGCATCGAGGAACTGATCCGGGAATTAAAGCAAAAGTACACGATCGTCATCGTTACCCACAACATGCAGCAGGCGGCGCGGATTTCCGATTATACCGCTTTTTTGGCCCAGGGCGAGCTGATTGAATACGGCTCTACGCCGGCCGTTTTTATCAACCCGAAAGACCGGCGCACGGAAAGCTACATTACCGGCCGCAGCG
The DNA here is from genome assembly GCA_023511535.1 of Armatimonadota bacterium. GTDB lineage: Bacteria > Bacillota > Desulfotomaculia > Desulfotomaculales > Nap2-2B > JAIMBK01. Next base: position 1,983 of record JAIMBK010000051.1, on the reverse strand, counting down.
CCTGAAAGCTAAGACCGAAGGCAAAGGCGCAAAGCCGGGGCAAAAAACAGCGGAAAGGAAAAGAAGCAAAGGGCAACCGGACAAGGTGTGCCGGATAGTGGGGGCGATACCGCATTCTCCACAATTAAATCGCTTCCACTTTCCTAGCGCACGACAATTTGCTTTTCTTTTTTTCAACCAGACGAACAATAAAAATGCTTATTTCGTAGAGCGCATAAAGAGGGAGGGCAATTAACAGGCAGGTCATTACATCCGGAGTAGGAGTTAAAACAGCAGCCAGGCCGACCGTAAACAATATTGCGTAGCGCCTGAATCTTACCAGCAGGTTGCTGGTAATTAGATTTACCCTGGATAAAAACCACATTGCCAGGGGCATTTCGGAAAGCAGGCCGAAAGGAATTAAAAAGCTGATGGTGAAGGAAACGTACTTATCAATTGTTAACATTGGAACCAGTTCGGGACCGGCAAAACGAAGCAAAAAAGTGACTCCCAGACGGTAAACCTGAAAAAAGCCGAAGGCCACACCTCCGGTAAAGCAAAGGAAAGAGGCGCAAATAAAAATACCGAAAGGCCGCCGGTGTTCTTTATCCAGAGCGGGCGAAATAAATTTCCAGACCTGATAAAGAATGATGGAAAGGGAAAGTAAAAAACCGGAGAATAAAGACAGCTTTATTTTCGTCAAAAGCGCTTCGGTAAGTCCGATGAATATAATTTGGTAACCCAGAGCTGTAACCGGCTCAAGCAAAACCGCCAGCAACCGGTCCGCCTGCCAATAACCCACGGAGCTTCCGGCCAGCCAGGCCAGGCCGACGATGATTATCCTTCGCCGCAGTTCAAGCAGGTGTTCCTGGATCGTCATTTGTTCCGGCCTGGCTTGTTTTCTTCTAAAAAACCTTAAGCAATGGGCAAACAACTTCCCCTTCATTGTTTTTTCTCACCGGATTATGAAGGTGTAATCCGGGTTTGTTTTTTTACAGGCGTATCCTCATTTTGAACACTCGCTTCCGGAAGGTCATCAATAATCTCCCTGGATGATTTCCGGAACTCGCGGATGGTTTTTCCCAGTGACCTGCCGATATCGGGCAACTTTCCTGGTCCGAAAATAACCAGCGCGATGACAAGAATAAGGATAAGCTCAGGAAAGCCGAGATGAGGAAACATAGAAACAGGGTCACCTCCTTGGCCTTAATAGTCTCGTACGTTAGGATTTTAGATCATTTTAGCCTGATCTGCAAGGTTTTTAAAATAATCTTAACCTATTTTTTACCTGTGCTTAACATAACAAAAAGATAATATAAAGATAATAAATTTCTAATTTAATATTAACATTTCTCCTTTAGAATACTGTAAGGTAAGATCTTCTATTTTGTTTTATAGGCAATCCTTATCCTATATAAAGGGGGGGTGTTTTAAGTTAGAGAAAATATTTAAGTAAAGGTGTGGTTTAAAGAATAGGTAATGTCCAAAGCGGAGGTGAAAGTATTTGTTAGGAAAAAAAATGTTCGGGAGAAAAAGCGATTTTATTTTCATCCTGTTGATGATTATCCTTTTATTTTGCTCTTTATCCGTGTTCCCGGGCGAGGGGGAAGCAGTCGAACAGTGGAGGGTTGTCCTGAAGTGGACGGGGCAGCCCCATGATCTGGATGCCCACCTGCTGGTACCGCAAGCCAGCCCAAATGACCTGGCACCTTTTCATCTTTCCTGGGAACAGACTGGAAGCATCCAGGCTTATCCCTATGCCGTACTTGAAAATGATAGCATTCAGGAGGGCGGAAGTGAAACCATTGTAATTGGCCGCCTGCTGGCCGGTACGTATAAGTTTGCCGTCCAGAATTTCAGCATGGAAAAGGCTCTGGCCGGTAGTCAGGCAGTCGTCGAGGTTTTCCGCGGAAGCGAGCGGCTGGCTGTTTATCAGCTGGAGCAAGCCGCCGGGGGCAAAGGCCGTTGGTGGCATGTCTTTAAAATTCAGGACGGCGAATTGGT
>JAIMBK010000050.1 GCA_023511535.1 Armatimonadota bacterium | reverse complement strand
CCTATCTCCTCCTGAATTTAAATTTGCTTGGGCTCTATTTTTTCAATATATTCACCGGCAACTGCTTTATTCCATCTGTCCCATATTTCTTCTCTGTGCACCAACATCCAGGCCATTACTAAATCTCTTTGCCTTCTGTGGCAAGAGGTTTTTCAGGCTTTTCCCAGTTTGGGCGACTCTGCAGCTGGCAACCCTGGTAAATGCTTTTGGCCTGCCTTGATTTTTGTTAAACAAAAGAGCAGGATTGCCCCCGCCAACGCCCCCGCCCCCAGGCTGGAGAAGGCCAGTGCCCAGCCTTCGGGACCGGGGAAGAGATCCAGCAGCAACCCGAAGAAAGGGGGCGCGGCGGTGGCCGCCAGGTAGCCCACGAGGGTCTGCCAGGCCATCAGGCGGCCCAGTTTTTCCGGCGGGGCGATTTCTGCCAGGCCCGTGGAAAGGATGGGCGATTCGGCCAGGACCGTCAGACTGTAAAGCAGGCCTATCGGCAGGAGCAGCCCCAGGGGAGCCTGGATCAGCCAGCCAATGGTAAACGAACAGGCGGCGCTGGTCAGCATGATGACCAGGGCGGTGCCGGTGCGTCCCAGGCGGTCGGAGAGCCACCCCCCGGCCAGGGAGGAGGGGGCGCCCAGCAGCACCGAGACGGCGGTTAAGGCGGCGGCGAAAGAGGTCACGCTGGCCAGGCGGTCCTGAAGAACAACGGTCAAAAAAGGCGCCAGCCAGGAGCGCAGTCCGTAGGTTTCCCACGTATGCCCGGCATAGGCGAAGATAAGCAGCACAAGCGCCAGCCGGCGACTTTTTTCTTTGACGGCGGGTGAAACAGCCGTCCGCGCCACCTGTGCCGCCCGCGCCGGTTTATTCGCCGCCGGCCCGCCCGCCCCCGCCGGCGTGGGAAGGAAGACCGCGGCGGGCTGCCGCCACAGGTGGACGGCCAGGGCGACGGCGCAAAAACACGCCCCGGCCAGGAGGAGATAGGCCTGTTTCCAGGTCAGGAAAACGGTCAGCGCCCCGGTAAGGGCGAAGGACAGGGCGGTGCCCGTCAGGTACGATGAAACGTAAAAGCCCACGGCCCGCCCCCGCTCCCGGGGCGCCTGGACAATAATTTTCATCCCGGGCATGTAGATTCCGCCCAGGCCCATTCCCGCCAGCGCCCGCAGCAGGGTGCCCGAAAGGGCTCCCCCGGCCAGCAGGGGGAAAAAGAGATGGGTTACCGCGGAGAGTACGGCTCCTCCGGTAACGATGTAGCGGGCGTCGAGGCGGTCGGTCAAGGGAAGGGCCACCAGAGCGGCGGCAATGTACCCGGCCTGAAAGGCGGCCACCATTAACCCGGCCGCGCCGTGGGTGATGGCCCACTCTTTTTCCACCAGGGGGAGGATCGCCGGCAGGCAGTAAGCCGGCAGCAGAACCAGAAGCTGAATGGCGGAAAGGGTCCACAGGGGAACAGCCCCCTGTTCACGTTTGGACATTGGCCTGATGCCTCCGTATTTTTTAACTTCGCTGTTTTTGCCTTCGTCCCTGCCGCACCGAAAAATTTCACCCCTGTCGCTCCAAAAAAGCCGTTGACACTTTTTAGATCTAATTCTATACTTAACATGGTAAATTGTTAGAAGTGTTAAGTTTTCGTTAAAGCGAGGTCATTACCGTGCAGAATAATAATCGCTCGCGGCTCCTGGAAAGGCTGGAAGAGGTGGCTTTGCAGTTAATGCGCCGGATGCACGGGAAAATGGAGGTGAGCATGGCGCACGGGGTTACCGGCAGCCAGTTTTTCGTCCTGAAAAGAATCCGGGAGTACGGCCGGATGACGGTGTCGGCGGCGGCCGAGGAGATCGGCGTTTCTCTGAGCGCCGTCACCGCCCTGGTCGACAGATTGGTGAAAGCCGGTCTGGTCACCCGCAGCCGGGACGAGGACGACCGGCGCCTGGTGTGGTTGAAAGTAACGCCGCAAGGAGAGGAGGTGCTTGAAGTCTGTCTGGCCGGGCGCAAGCAAATCATGGAGAAATATCTGGGGCAGTTAGCGGAAGAAGACCTGGAGCAGCTGGTAAAAATTTACGAAAAACTTTTAATGATTATCAAACAGGAAGAAAAAAGTTAAAAGCCAGGCAAGAAAAAAGAATTTTTCCCGAAACTTTTTTCCAGGTAAGGCAATATAGGTTAAGGGGAGCTTTTTGAGGCACAAAAGCACAGAGGCACCAAGTGGTGAAAAAGCTGCTTTGTGCCTTTGCGCCTGGAGACTTTGCACCTCTTATTTTTTGAGAGTGGAGTGAGTTGCCGTCATGATCAGTTCGACTCAAAAAGGTAAAAATAATCCGCGGGCTTACCGCTTTAACAGGTTTTTCGCCCACCGGGGAGGGGCCATTTTTTTGATCCTTGTCCTGGCCCTTTTCCTGACCGGCGGGTGCGGGGGAAAACAGCAGCCGACGGCCGGTGCGGAGGGCGGCCGGGGAGACGCCGTGCCGGTGAAGACGGCAAAGACGAAAATGGGGACTTTAGAAGCCGCCAACGTGGTCAGCGGCAAGCTGGAGGCCGGGCAGTCGGCCAACGTGGTGGCGAAGGTGCCGGGGAAGGTGGCGGCCGTGCATGTGGATGTAGGCAGCGCGGTGCACGCCGGCCAGGTGCTGGTTACGCTGGAGAACACGGATCTGGCGGCGCGCCTGGAGCAGGCCAAAGCCGGGGTAAAACAGGCCGAGGCAACCCTGGCGCAGGCCCAGGCAAACCTGAAATCTGCCCAGGCGAATCTGGAAAATTCCCGGGAAAACTACAGGATTGCCGAGGCCAGTTACAATCGGGCAAAAGAGCTGCTGGTGGCGGGAGCTATTCCCCAGGCCGAATTTGAGAGTCGTTATGAGCTTCCTTATAAACAGGCCAGGCAGGCTGCGGAGGTGATCGGTCCCGCCCAGGTGGAACTGGCCCAGGCCCAGTTAAGCAGTGCCCAGGCGGCTCTGGAAAACGCGCAGGCGCAGTTAACGCTGGCTAAAACGGCTTACGACGACAGCCTTATCCGGGCGCCCATTTCCGGGCTGGTCACCGCCCGCAACGTCAACCCGGGGGAAATGGCTTCCAGCACGGCGCCGGTGATTTCCCTGGCCAATCTCGACAAAGTGGAGGTCAGGGCGACGGTCGGGGAAAGTTTAGTTAACCAGTTAAAACAAGGACAAAAGGTGCAGGTGAAAATCAGCGCCGTTTCCGACAAACCGTTTACCGGTGTAGTTACCAGTATTGCCCCGGCCGCCGACCCGGTGAGCAAAGGCTTCCCCGTCAAGATCCAGATCGACAATCCCAAACACCTCTTAAAACCCGGCATGTTTGCCGAAGTGCAGCTGGGGCCGCCCCCGGGCGAGGCGCTGCTGGTCCCCCGGGAAGCGGTGATCAAGGCGGAGGATAAAAATGTCGTTTGGGTGGTCAAGGACGGGCAGGCCCAAAAGAAAGAGGTTCAGGTCGGCGAATCGGACGGCCAGTGGATTATCGTTACCGCCGGATTGACGGAAGGGGAGGAAGTGGTGGTCGCCGGGCAGGAAAACCTGCAGGAAGGGGTCATGGTCAATGTCCGGAACCAGGAAGGAAAGTAGGTAAAGAGGAAAACCTCAAAAAAGCCGGATTCGGGGTGCTGATTAAGTAATGAAAATAACCGAGTTATCCATTCAACGTCCTCTGCTGGTGGCTGTTGTCGTGATTGTCGTACTGCTCCTGGGCGGCGTCTCGCTGGCGCGGATGTCCGTCGACCTCTATCCCGAGATGGAGCTGCCGGTGGGAGCGGTCATAACCAGCTATCCGGGGGTGGGTCCGGAAGAAATCGAAGAGCAGCTCACGAAACCCCTGGAATCAGTGTTGAGCACGGTCAGCGATCTGGATACCATCAGTTCCATCAGCAGAATGGGAACATCAGCGGTGATCGTCCTTTTTGACTGGGGCAAGGATATGGATTTCGCCGCCCTGGAGATGCGGGAGAAGGTGGACCTCATCCGCCGCTCCCTGCCGGAAGGGGCGGAAGATCCGATGATTATCAAGATGGACCCGACCCAAATGCCCATTATGCAGGTGGCGGTTTCTTCTGCCGACCTGGTCAGCTTAAAGCAGGTTTGCGAAGACGTGATTCAGCCCCGCCTGGAGAGAGTGGGCGGGGTGGGCAGCGTCTGGACGGCCGGCGGCTACGAGCGGGAAATCCACGTGCTGGTCGATCCCGTCAAGCTGCAGGGTTACGGCCTTACCTTAAACGGTCTGGTGAATGCCCTGCAGGGCGAAAACATGAACGTTTCCGGCGGCACGGTGCAGGAAGGGAAGAAGGATTATCTGGTCAGGGTCACCGGCGAGTTTAAAAATCTCAAAGAAATTGAAGAAGTGGTGGTGGCCGCGCCGGGCGGCAACCCCGTTCACGTCGGGGACGTGGCGCAGGTGATCGACGGGCGGAAAAAGACCACCCAGTACAGCCGGGTGGACGGGCAGCCGGGACTGACCATGTTTATCATGAAGCAGAGCGGCGCCAATACGGTCAACACAGTCCGGGAAGTGCGGGAGGCGCTGGCCGGGCTGGAAAAGGAGCTGCCGGGAATTAAGTTTAACGTCCTGGTGGATCAGGCGGAGTTTATTGAGCGGGCAATTAACAATATTGTCCAGAATATCGTCATCGGCGGCATCCTGGCCGTTTTGGTTTTGTGGTTTTTCCTGCGCAACGGCCGCAGTACCTTGATCATCGCTACCGCCATTCCCATCTCGATTGTTGCTACCTTTGTCCTGCTGTACTTTGGCGGAGAAACGCTGAATTTAATCACCATGGGCGGCCTGGCCCTGGGCGTGGGGTTAATTGTTGACAACGCGATCGTGGTGCTGGAGAACATCTACCGGCACCGCCTGGAAGGCCGCGGCCTGCTGGAAGCCGCCAAAACGGGCACCGATGAAGTAGGCGGCGCCGTCATCGCTTCCACCCTGACGATCATGGCGGTATTCCTGCCGATCATCTTTACCGGGGGGCTGGCGGCGGAAGTATTCCAGCCCATGTCCTGGACGGTGACCTTTTCCATTTTTGCTTCTCTGCTCGTTGCCCTCACCTTAGTACCTTTAATGGCCTCCCGCTGGCTGCACCTGGAGGAATATACGGAAAAGCAGGGATTTGCCGCCCGTTATTACCGAACGTCCGGGCGGTGGCTGACGGGGTTGGACAGCTGGTACCGGCGCCTGCTGGCCTGGTCGCTGGGCCACCGGCGGCGGGTCCTGCTTGCGGTGGGGGCGCTTTTTGTGCTCAGTATCGCCGCGCTGGCGCTGGTCGGTTTCGAATTCATGCCTACCATGGACCAGGGTTACGTGCAAATCACCGTTGAGATGCCGAAAGGCACTTCGCTGGCGGAGACAAATGAGGTGGCCTTGCGCCTGGAGGAAACAGCGGCCGGGGTTCCGGAGGTGAAGCGGATTTTTACCAGCGTAGGTTTTACCGGCCAGGAGGGGATGATGGGCGCCGGTTCCACCGATCAGGCCCAGATCGGGCTGGATTTGGGAAGCAAGCGGGAGCGGTCGAGAACGGATCAAGAAATCGCGGCGGAGTTGCGCCAAAAGGTCGCTGCTCTTCCCGGGGCCGAAATTAAAGTGGAGGCCGTGGATCCTGCCTTTCAGATGCCGGGTTCCAGCGCCCCCATCCAGCTGCAGATTTACGGCGACGATCTCGACACGCTGGCCCGCCTGGGCGATCAGGTCGTTGACCTGGTTAAGCAAGTGCGGGGCACCAGCGAGGTGAAAAGCAGCCTGGAAGAAGGGCGGCCGGAGGTGCAGATACTGGTTGCGCGGGACCGCGCGGCCGCTTACGGGCTGAGTCCGGCCGAAATAGCCGCGACGGTGCGCACGGCCATTGACGGCGTGGTGGCCACCCGTTACCGCACCGGAGGCGAAGAAGTAGATATCCGGGTCCAGTTGGCCGAAGGATCTTCTACCTGGTTGAAAGATCTCTCGGGACTGGAGGTGCTTTCCCCCCTCGGGGGAAAAATCCCGTTAAGCCAGGTGGCCAGGCTGCAGACCACAACCGGTCCCATCGCCATCGAGCGGGAAGACCGGACGCGGCTGATCACGGTAGAAGCGCAGCTTTCCGGCCGGGATTTAAACAGCGCCACCCGCGAAATCCGGGAAAAGCTGTCCGGCCTGAATCTTCCGCCCGGGTACTGGACCGACTTCGGCGGCGAGCAGGAAATGATGCGGGAAACCTTCAGCGACCTGGGGCTGGCTTTAATTCTGGCCATTATACTGGTTTACCTGGTCATGGTCGCGCAGTTTGAATCGGCGCTTTACCCTTTGATCATTATGTTTTCTGTGCCGGTGACCTTAATCGGCATTGTTTTTAGCCTGCTGGTTACGGGCCGGACTTTTGACATAACGGCGTTTATCGGAGCGATTATGCTGGTCGGAATTGTGGTGAAGAACGCTATTGTGCTGGTGGACTACGTGAATATTTTGCGCCGGCGCGGGCTGAACCGCCGGGAAGCGCTGCTGAAGGCTGGCCCCATCAGGTTAAGGCCGATTTTAATGACTTCCCTGACCACGATTTTGGGGATGTTTCCGCTGGCTTTGGGGCTTGGCGAGGGTTCGGAAGGCCAGGCGCCGCTGGCTACGGTGGTGGTCGGAGGGCTGACTTTTTCCATGCTCATCACGCTGGTCCTGGTGCCGGTTATCTACGACATCCTGGATGACTGGAAAGAGCGCTTTTTCGCCCGGTTTCTCAAAGGGCGCCCGCAGCCGCAGCAAATAGCCGGCGAATGATTTCCAAACCAGGGGGCAGGAAAAGCCCGGCGTGGAAAAACGCCGGGCTTTGTTGTCTGAAAACCGCTGGACATTGTCTTTAAATTTGTCTAAAATTCAGGAGAGGTGGTTATCGGGCATTCCTCTTCAAGGTATTTTCAGGAGCCATTTCGGGTAACTACGCTGACCGATATGGACAAAGAGCAGAAACTTTTTGACATCCTTGAATTAACCTGCCATATGGTTCAGTCCTCCGTTTTTTGCCCTGGAACCCTTGATAATTAAGGGTTTTAAAAGGGGAAGGGAATATTTCGGATGCTAAAGGGAACAAAAAGCCGACAATTCGCGTCATTATTTAATAAGGGAGAGTTCCTGCAGGTGCAGTTCACACTTTTCGGCGCCCGGATCGATGCCCTGACCATGAGCGAAGTAGAGGAACGCATTGCGGATTTTATCCGGGCCGGCTCCCCTCGCCAGGTTGTTACCTTAAATCCCGAGATTTTATACCGGGCGCAGCAGGAGCCGGCTCTTTTGGATTTGATTAACGGCGCCGCGCTGGTCACGGCCGATGGGGTGGGAATCGTCTGGGCCGCGCGGATGGCCGGCAAATACGTGCCGGAGCGGGTGACGGGGATTGATTTGATGCTGCGGCTGGTCGCCAGGGCGGCCCGGGAAGGGTGGCGGATTTTTTTGCTGGGCGGGGCGCCGGGGGTGGCCGAAGAAGCCGCCGCCCGCTTAAAGCAGCAGCACCCGCAGCTGATCATTGCCGGAACGTGCCACGGATATTTTCAGGAAGATGACGGCGGGCAGCAAAATGGGGACGTTGAGGAAACAGGGAATCTGCGGGAAACGGGAGTGCTCGAAATAATCCGGCAGGCGAGTCCGCACCTTTTGTTTGTCGGGATGGGGGCCCCGAAACAGGAAAGATTCATCGCCCGTAATTTGAAAAAACTAAACGTGCCCGTTGCGGTAGGGGTAGGGGGGAGCTTCGACGTCCTGGCCGGGCGGGTCAAACGGGCGCCCTTATGGATGCAGCGGCTCCACCTGGAGTGGTTGGGTCGTCTTTGGCGCGAACCGCGGCGCTGGCGCCGGATGCTGGTCCTGCCCCGGTTTGCCTGGCGGGCATTGTTGGAAGGGGTTAGGAATCGGTGCCGTAAAAAGCGGCCGGAAGATTATTTCTAAGCAAGCGACAACCCCTAATTCAATTCCTTAGGAATTCCTGCCTTCCAGATATGGAATAATGAGGTATCCTGGCTTAAGATCTGAAAACCGGCTACTGGTTCCCGGTACCTATATTCTCTACGTTCTCTGTGCCCTCTGGGGTTAAATTTTAATCCCTAATTCCCGATCCCCAACCCCTAATTCCCGTTCTATTTTGCAGGGAAAAGGTTGCGGATTGTCGAAAACTAATTAAGGAACTTTTTTAAAGAAAGCTTTTTGGAGGTTGGAAGCGATGGCCGGGCGGAAGGTAGTGGCGGCCGTTTTGCTGGTTTTGGCGGCGGCAGCGGCAGGTTACGCGACTCTGGCCGCGGCGGCGGATCAGGGTGAGCCGGGTTCCCGCCTGGATCCCCTGGTGACGAAAAGTTTTGTCGAGAAATACGTGCAAGAAGTGCTGGGCACGGCCGGTTCCTCCGGATTACAATGGCAGGTTAAAAATTTATCGGCCGGCCAGCAGTTTATCGGCGGGGCAGGGACGGAGTTTATTGTGCGGACGGGCAGCGCAACGGTTGTCGATCCCACGGGAAGCGGGCTTCCCGACGTAACGGCCGGGACCAGCGTGGCCAACGGCCGCCCGGCCGACCGGAACCACCTCTTTATTATTCCACGCCCGGACGGCCGGGGAATCCGCGCGCAATCCCCGGTGATCATCATGTATCGCGGCGGGGGCGAAGTCAAGTAACCTGAAAAGAGGTGTCTTTATTTGGAGCGGAAAAGAAGGTTGAAACGCAAGCTGCCCTTTATTCTCTTTATCGCAAGCTGCCTGTTGCTTTTTGCCGGCGCCTTGCTGGTGGCCGGGGAGCTCTGGCTGAAGTTGTCGGGCCGGCCGGTGGGGCTGGAGGGAAACGTGGGGGAAGCCAGGGAGCCTTTAAATTCGATGACGGTGCTTTTGCTGGGTGTGGACGCGCGCCCCGGGGAAAAGGTGGCCAGAGCCGATACCATTATTGTGGCCCACGTCGAACCGGACGCCAACCGCCTGAGCCTGTTGTCCATTCCGCGGGACACCAGGGTTAATATTCCCCGCCACGGAATGGATAAAATAAATGCGGCCAACGTATACGGCGGGCCGAAGCTGGTCAGCCAGGTGGTTTCCGATCTCATCGGGATGCCGGTGCAATATTACGCCCTGACCAACTGGGAAGGCTTTAAAGATATTGTGGATACCCTGGGCGGGGTCACCATTGAGGTCGAGAAGTTGATGCAATATTACGACCCCGTGGACGGCCCCGAATACGCCATTGATTTAAAGCCCGGCGTGCAGCGGCTGGACGGACGCAAAGCGTTGCAGTACGTCCGTTACCGGAACGACGCCCTGGGCGATATTTCCCGCACCGAGCGCCAGTTAAAGTTTTTAAAAGCGCTGGCCCGGGAAGTGATGCAGGCGGATACGCTGCTGAAGCTGCCCAAACTGGTTCCGCAAATCAGTAAATGCCTGGACACCAACCTCGGGCCGAAGCAAATGATTTCCCTGGCCCGGGTGGCGAAGAATTTCGACCAGATGGAAATTGTTACCCAAACCTTGCCCGGGCACTTTTTGCAACTGGGAGGCCTGAGCTACTGGGCGGTGGATCCGCAGCAGGCGAAAAAGGTCGCTTTCAGTTTGTTTAAAGACGGCCAGGTAACGAAGGTGGTGGAGGGCCCCAGCGTTAATGAGGATGCCTATGGAAAGGAAGCGCTGGCTTTAAAGGCACCGGACAAGCAGGCGGCAGGCCAGCCGACGGTCCCTCCCCAATCCCAGGCCCGGCCGGACATTCCCGTTTCCGGCGGCGGGAGCGGCAGCGGGCCGGACAGCGGGGCCAAAACCGGAACAGCGGAAAGATCCGCGGGTAATGAGAAAAAGGATGCGGGGAAGGAGAAAAAAGATACCGAAAAGGGATCCGGAAGTACAGCCGAACCTCCGGCCGTTCGTGATCAGGCAACCGGTAATTTAGGCGCCATTCCCGCGCCGCAAAACGGCGGGCAGAAGCCTGGCGGCACCTCCGGTGGAGGAGAAGTTCCGGTAGAAGATAACCGGAGTAAACAAATTTCCGATCAACCGGTATCGGTAAGGATAAGGATTATTAATTAAGGCAAGAAGACGCAGAGGCGCAGAGGCACAAAGGCACAGAGGTAAGAAGGCACAGAGGCACAGAGGCACAGAGGCAGTAAGGGACGAAAGCGTAAAGAGCGGGGCAGGAAGGGTGATCCCTTTTTTCCGGATGATCAAGCCGGGAAAACGCGGTTTTTAAGAAACAGGTGAGGGATTTGGGGGGAAACAAACGCTGGTATCCGACGATGCTGGCGTTGTTGTTGGTAGCCGGGTTAATCGCCGCCGGGGGCGCGGCCGGGAAACGGTATGCGGTGGAGGCGGGCAACCGCCGGGTGGAGCTGGCCATGCCTTACCCGGAGATCAGGCGGCTGGCCGGCCTGACGGGGAAACAGCCCGGGGAAATTATGGAGCTTTTTCGGGAGCAGGGACTGACCACCGTTTTTTTTCCGGAGCCCACGGTGGAAGAAGTTCGAAAGAGCGGTGAATTTATGGTTTTGTCCGGCCGGGAGGTGTTTTTTTTCAGCCGGACCGGGGGGGAATTCGGCGCCTGGTTGGGAAGCCTGGTTGCCCGGGGGATTATTGGCGCGGATGATACCTGTTTTTTTACCAGTGAGCGAAATTCGGCCCAAAGACTGGCGGCGCAGTTAAAAATCAAGGCGGCGAACGTACGCCTTTTCTCCCGGCCGGAGGATAGCAAAGCTGTTTCCGGCAAAACAGAAAACGCTGCCGTCGCTTCTGAAAAGGGTCCTGGTTCCGAAAAAGGTATTTACATCGTGTGTACCTCCACCGATGCCGGGACGCTGGCCGGTTTGGGCCTGGGTTTTCCCGCCGGACCGCTTCGTACGTGCACCCTGGCCGGGCTGCGGGCCGTCGTCCAGCTCCGCGGCTGGCCGGGGGCAACGCAGGCAGGTCTGGAGCAGGTTTTTCAGCCCCTGCAGGAAATTCCCAACTTATCGGCAATCGCTTTTTACGGCAGTTCCGTCCCCGGCTACCCGCACCTTTTGCCCGCGCTGGCGGAAAACGTGCAAAAGTTAGGTGTTCCGGTGGCGCAGATTGAATTTCACCCGCAAAAAGGGCTGGCCGGACTGGCTGCGCTGCTGGATCAGCGAGTGCTGCGCCTGCATTCCGCCGATCCGGAAGAGCTTAAATTATCTTCTTTTGCCGTTTTGCGGTCCCGCTTTTTGCTGGCCGCCGCCGAGCGCAACGTGCGCATTTTGCTGGTCTACCCCGTGGTGGAGCAGGGCTCCGGGGATTGTCTGGCCCAAAACCTCGCCTTTATTGGTGCGCTGAAAAACGAGTTGGAGCAGAAGGGCCTTACCGTGGGGCCTGCGCAACCGCCGGCCCCGTTGGCGCAGCCTGGGTGGCTATTGTTTTTGATGGGCCTGGGGGTGATTGCCGGCGGGTTGTGGTTGCTTTGGCAGGCGGGACTGACCCGTTTTCACCTGCTGATAGGTCTGGCGGCGGCGGCCGGGTGGACCGGCCTGGTCGCCGCCGCTCCGCAGACGGGCGCCAGGTTTGCGGCTTTGGCCGCCGCCATTATCTTTCCCGTCCTGGCCGTGCAGACCCACCTGAGGTCTTCCGGGGCGACGGTTGGGCAAAGTATGCTTTTGTTTTTCCGGACCACGTTCGTAACCCTGGCGGGGGCGTTGTTTGTGGCCGGCCTTCTGGCCGACACCCGGTATATGTTAAAACTGGAACAGTTTACCGGGGTCAAAGCGGCTTATCTCTTGCCCCTGCTGTTTTTGGCCGTTATTTTTGTTTGGCGGGGTTTTGGCGGGCGGGATTTTCAGGGGGTAAAAGCGGCGGACGTTTGGCTGCTGTGGGGGCGCCTGGGCAATCAGCCGGTGCTTTTTAAATGGGCCGCCGCCGGGTTGCTGCTGTTGATCGTGCTGGGGGTATACCTGCTGCGCACAGGTACTCAGGAGATCCTTCCGCCTTCCGCGCTGGAATTGAAAATCAGATCATTTCTCGAATATCTCCTGGCGGTGCGGCCGCGAACGAAAGAGTTTCTCATCGGCCACCCCTTTTTGTTGCTGCTGTTTTATACCGGGTACCGGGACAACCGGTTTTTGCCTTTTCTTTTGTTGGGCGCCATCGGTCAAATATCCGTCATCAATACTTTCAGCCATCTTCACACGCCGCTGGCCGTTTCGGCTTTGCGTACGGTCCACGGGCTGTGGCTCGGTGGGTTGGCCGGCTTGATCCTCATTTTCTGCTGGAATCTGCTTGTTTGCCGGAAAAAAAATAAAGATAGGGAAAGCGGTAATGAAGGGTAAGGTTCCGGTCCGGGCAAGGCCGCTCCGCGTAGTCGTTTCCGGTTATTACGGCTTCGGCAACCTGGGCGACGAAGCGGTGCTGCGGGCCATGCTGGACGCTTTGCAAAAACAGTGGGCGCAAAGGCAAAAACAGCACCCCGGGGGCTGCCGGGAGGCTTTGCAGGTAATTGTGTTGTCCAACGACGCGGCGCAAACGAAAAGGCTTTACGGGGTGGAAGCGGTCAACCGCTGGCAGCTCAAAGAGATTTACCGGGTTTTGCGGGACGCCGACCTGCTGGTCAGCGGCGGCGGCAGCCTTTTGCAAGACGTGACGGGGATCAAGAGCCTCCTTTATTACCTGGGGGTAGTGTGGCTGGCGTTAAAGTTAAAAAAACCGGTGGTGTTTTACGCCCAGGGGATCGGTCCGGTGCGCACCCTGTCCGGGCAGTTCCTGGTGCGCAAAATTGCCAGCCGGGCCAGGCTGATTATCGTGCGCGACGAGCAGTCGGCAAAAGACCTGGCCGGGATGGGAATCGCCGGCCCCCCGGTGTACGTAACCGTTGACGCCGCCCTGGGGCTCTCCTGTGCGGAAATCAACCCGCAGGCGGGGCGGGATATTCTGGCCCGCTTCGGGATCTTCTCACCTCCCACTTCCCGCATAGCCGGCATTTCCGTCCGGAACTGGCCGGGTTTGGCGAAAAAGGGGCGGCAGGCGGTGGCCAAAACGGCGGACAGGCTAACCGGTCAGGGCTGGCAGGTCGTCTTTTTGCCTTTCCATTACCCCGCCGATGTGGCCGTTTGCCGGGAGATTGCCGCCCTGATGCAAAAACCGGCGCCGGTGCTGGAAAAAAATTGCACCGTCGAGGAAATGGCCGGCGTCATTAAATGCCTCGATCTGTTAATCGGCATGCGCCTGCACGCACTGATTTTGGCCGCTATTTTAAATGTTCCGCTGGTGGGCATCTCTTACGATCCGAAAATCGACCGGTTTTTAGGGCAGTTGCGTCTTAAGCCGGCGGCGGAAGTTAATGATTTGGATTTTGCCAGATTAAACGGGGCGGTAGACGAAGTTTTGCGCGATCCGGAGGGTTTCCGGCGAAGCCTGGCGGAAAAAATAAAACCGCTGCAGGAATTGGCCCGGCAGTCGGCAAACTTGACGTTGGGGGTACTTGATCGAGACTTCTAAAATATTCCTTTCATTTGTAGAATCACTGTTGCAAAGCCAACAACAACAGTAACTACAAGGGCAATCAGCGTTCGGGTATTATTATGGATTTCTTTATGTAACTCGGCGTCCCCGGCTTTCATTTCCTGCCTCAGATTCTGCTCCATTTTCTGCATTTCCTGCCGAAGGCCTGTATATCCTGTCCGCATTTCGTCCCGTAAAGCTGCTTCTCTTACTTTCATTTCCTCCCGCAGCGCCGCATCCCCGGCTTGCATCTCTTGCCGAAGAGCGACAAATCCCGTTTGCATTTCCTCCCGCAGCGCCGCATCCCCGGCTTGCATTTCCTCTCGCAACAGGTTTATCTGAGTGTCCAGCTTATTGTCCAATTTATCAAAACGGGCTTCCAATCTGGCGTCTATTCTATTTAACTGGTGTAAAATGAAGTTAAAGGGGTCAAACCCTCTGGGTGAAAATTCATGTTCTTCCCCGCCGGCAGCTATTTCTTTTCTGGTTTCTTCGATCATTTGTCTCACCCCACTCTTTACTTTAGATCATAACAGATCAGGGAAAATAGAGCAATCCAAAAATTAATAATGGTGGTAGTAAAGCTCGGTTATCTTTCCAGCCATGATCCGGGCGTCGAATTTTTCCTCGACCGTGCGGGCGGCACGCCGGCCCAGTTCCTGCGCGAAGGCGGGGTTTTGCAACAGGAAAAGGATTTTTTCGGCCAGCCCGCGGGCGTCTCCCGGTTCCACCAGCAGGCCGTTTTCCCGGTCCGTGATAATCTCTTTGATGCCGCCCACTCTGCTGGCCACGCAGGGTTTGCCCAGGCACATCCCTTCCACCAGGGAAAGACCAAACGACTCTGTTAAAGAGGGCAGAACCACCACATCCATGGCGGCCAGCAGCCTGGCGACGTTTTCCTGGAACCCGGTGAAGATGACCGCTTCCTGAATCCTCAACGCGCGGGCCCGCTCTTTTAATTCTGTTTCCAGGGAGCCTGCGCCGGCAATTACAAATTTGACGTTCTTTTTGACGGCTAAAATATCCCTGGCGGCTGCGAGAAAGTAACGGTGTCCCTTTTCCGGCTCCAGGCGGGCCAACATCCCGATCACGCAACAGTCGGGCGGCATCGCGAGCCAATCCGCGGGAAGGCCCCCTTTTTTCTCCCCGTTCCTCCCGTTTTTTTGAATCCCTGTTTGCTGCGCCTTTTTCCGCAGGCCCTCAATATCGATTCCGTTGTGAATAACCACGATTTTCCCGGGGTTCACACCCTGCTGGATTAAATTTTCTCTGACCGCCTCGCTGACCGCGATGACGCGGCTGCAGGTCCGGTCGTTGACCAGTTGCCGCAATTTATCTTTCCAGCCGTTCTTTAGCGGCTTTTTTATTTCATCCAAACGGTGTTTGGTATAAATGATGCCTTTAACCCCGGCTATTTTGGCCGCCAGGCGGCCGGCGAAGCTGGCGTGGGTATGTACCGCCTGGATCCGGTGCTTCCTGATTATGGAGACTAACTCCCTGATCTGCCCGGAAAGGCCCCGCAGCTGAAAAGATTCATCCCCCGGCATCCGGGCCGTTTCGATGACTTCCACGCCTTTGGCGGCACACCGGGCGGCCAGCAGGGAGCCGGCCGGGCAAACCACCCGGACGTTTAAAAGGGAGCGGTCAAAAAACTCCAAAAAATTCAGCAGGTAACTCCCCGCTCCGCCGATGTTGGTGTCGCTGATGATGTGCAGCACATTCAGAGGTTGACCGCGGCCACCCAAAATTAAAAACCTGCCTTTTTATTACTTCCCAAATCGTCCAAACGTGTTTTCTCCATATATAATCCTTATTTTATCCAACTATTATTTTCTTCTTTTGCGGGCAAACTCCTGCCTGAAAAAGAAAAGTTAAAATACGGCACCGTAACCCATTCCGGGGAAGGTAGTCAGACAGCGGCCGGAATATATTTTGGAAATTATCTTGAGGCAGGGTTTATAAATGCTATTAAAAACAGCATTTGTTTATGTTTGGTGGCAGTAAGGCATGCATAGAAAAGGGTCGTCCTGATAAGGAAAGCATGCAAAAAAGGGTCGTCCTGATAGAGTATGTGGGAGGCAGTATTGAATCTTTGGCGGGAGTGCGGTAAAATAGAACGGGGTTTCGGGCGGGTTTAGAGACTGGGCAAAAGAGTGGGTAGTATTTTGGCGGAAATCAAAGCGGTTGTTTTTTTGGGGATGAATCCCTGGGACCACCAGAAAATCAATGATACGGTGCGCTTGCTGGCCAGGGCCATGACCGGGGTGGACAGGCTTTACGTCGACCCGCCGCTGGGCATCAGGGCCGCCCTGGCGGAGCCCGCTTATTTTTTCCGCAGCCTGTGCTGGCGAAGGGAAGTTTCCGACGGTATCGAACGGCTTTCTCCTCCTTTCGGGTTTTTGCCCGTGCGCGGGGGGTTGCGCGGTCTGGCCAACGCCCTTTGCGCCCGGGGGCTGGCGGGGGTGCTGGCTTCCCGGTACGGTTCCGGCTGGCGCCGGTGCACTTTATTTTACGTTTCTTCCTGGAGCTACACACAGGCCGGAATGCTCGCCGGCCTGCGCCCGGTGCATCTTTTCTTTCACCTTTTAGACGACACCTTTGCCTTTCCCCAGATCGTTAACGATCCCGCCGCGCTGGCGGTCAATAAGTCGTTTTTTAATTATTTGATGAAGGAGAGTTCGGTGGTGGCGGCCGTCTCCGCGGAACTGGCGGAAAAGTATCAGCTGCTGTACGGGCGGAAAATTTCCGTGCTGAGAAACGGCGTTGATGTTGAGCATTTCGGAGGGACCGCGGGGCGGGACAGCAGGGGAGGCGCCCGCCCGGATCCCGGGCAGGGCGGCGGCCGGGCCGGGCACCGGCCGGCGGCAGAAGCCGCGGACGAGGCGGCGGCGGAACTGCGCGGAATCCCGCCGGAACTGCGCGGAATCCCGCGTCCGCTGCTGATGTACGCCGGTTCAATTAATTCCTGGCTGGACGTCGCCCTGCTGAAGGAGCTGGCCGACCTGCGCCCGCAATATTCCCTGGTGCTGATCGGGCATTACTACCCGGGAACCGTTGACCCTCAGCAATGGGCGGAACTGCTGGCCAGACCCAACGTCCACTGGCTTTCCAGCCGGCCTTACGCGGCGCTTCCCGCCTACCTGCAGGCGGCCGCGGCGCTTTTGCTGCCCCGGACCACCGCGGAACACTCTTTAAAATCGGACCCTTTGAAGCTGTATGAATATCTGGCTACGGGCCGGCCGGTGGTGAGTACCGCCCTGCCGGCGGTGGCCGAGTTTCGCGATTACGTGTACGTGGGAACGACGGCGCCTGACCTGGCCGGCCGGATTGACCTGGCTTTGCGGGAGCACAGTGCGGAAAAGGCGCGCCGGCAAAAGGAGGCGGTCCGGGAGCACTCCTGGGCGGCCCGGGCGCAGGAAGTTTTGCGGTTAATCCAGAATGTTCACCGGGACGGGGATGGTTGGCGTTGACGGAAGCGGTATGGGATAAATTGCAGGGTAGACTGGCCGAAGCGGCAAAGGAAAGCTTCACCTGGAAAATGGCCGGCGATTTAAGTGCAGTATGGCGGCGAAGCCTGCTCCATGCCTGGTTAACCGCCGATTGGGCGGCAAAGAGTGCCTTTTACCGGGCGATCGGGGTACTGCTGCAAAAAATAGAAAACTTTACCGCCCGGGGTGAAAGCAAAAAGGCAGCGGCAAAGGCGCCTGAAGCTTCTCTTCCGGTCGCCAGGACGATTGGCCTGACGCTATTGCTGGCCGTGGCCCTGTTCCTGCCTTTTCTCCGGTTCCGGACCCTGTTTGCCCTGATTGCCTTTACCGCGGTTTTTTTATTTTTCCGGAGGGTGCCGCTGCGCTGGCCCCGCTCGGGCGCCTTCGTGCCGGCAATTTTGTTTTTGCTCGTCCAGTTTTACGCCGCCGTCACCTCGGTTTCCCTTGCCACCAGCCTTTTTGATTTCTTGATTGCCGCGGCCGGTTTTCTTTACCTGTTGCTCCTGACCGGGACAATCGACAAATCCGGGGAGCTGGATAGTCTCGTGCGGGTGCTGGCTGTTTGCTCCTTCCTGGTGGCCGGCTGCGCCGTTTACAATTATTATTTCGGCACCCCGATCGGCGAACTGGGCAAAATCTGGGTCGACCCCAACACCAACCCGGACATCAAAAACCGGGCCTACGCCGTTTTTGACAACCCCAATTTGCTGGCGCACTACCTGGTTTTGACCTTCCCCCTTTTGCTTGCCGGACTCGGCAACGCCCGCCGGTTCTCGGAACGGATCTTTTTCCTGGCCGCCGCAGCCTTAAACGTTTATTGCCTGCTGCTCACCTATTCGAGGGGCGGCTGGCTGGGGTTTGCCGCCGCGGTTTGCGTTTTTGCAGTGGTGCGCAGCCGTTTTCTCCTTTTGGCCCTGCCCCCTGCCGGCGCCGTTCTTTATTTCTTTTTACCGGCGACCGTACACCAAAGGCTGGCTAACCTGACCAGCTTAAAAGACGCTTCCAACCTGTACCGCCTCGATATCTGGAATTCTACCCTCGACCTGCTCAAGGACTACTGGCTGTATGGGGCAGGCCTGGGGTGGCGGGCCTTTACGCGGGTCTATTACACTTACATGCGCAATTCAGCGCTTATTCCGCACGCGCACAATCTTTTTTTACAGTTGCTCAGCGAAATGGGGATCGTGGGCCTGGGCATTTTCCTGTGGCTGCTCCTTGATCTTTTCCGGTTGGGCCTGAAACTAAGCGCGGCGGGCAGCAGGGCCGTCAAGAATTTAGGCGCGGGGGTGTGCGGCGCGCTGGCGGGCTTTTTCGTCCATTCCTTTTTTGATTATACATTGTGGTATTATTCCCTGGCGATTTTCTTCTGGATTTTAATCGCCATTCTGCTTTTGCTGGAAAAACTTGTAAGGGGAGAGGATGGATAAGGTGAAGGCGAAGTTTAACGCGGTGGATGTCCTGGTTATCCTGATTATTCTTGCCCTGCTGGCCTTCGGCGGGTATAAAATGTTTTTCGTCAACCGCGGAGTGGCCGCTCAGAACGGAGAAATTGAATACCAGATCCTGGTGGAAAAGGTGCGCATTCCAACTGCCGAAGCTTTCCAGGAAGGGCAGGTGGTCCGGGACGTCCAGAACAACACTGTCCTGGGCAAAATCGTGAAAAAAGAAGTTACCCCTTATCAGGAGGCCGTGCCCACGGCAGACGGGCGGATGGTGCTGGCGGCGGTGCCGGAAAAATATAATGTGCTGCTGACCTTGCGTTCCGGGGCGGTGGTCAGCGAAAACAACGTAATGGTGGGCAGCGTGGAGGTCAAGATCGGCGCGCAGGTAAAAATTAAGACCAGCCTGGCTTCTTCTACGGGGGTTATTTACGGCCTGAAGATAATAAGCAAATAATAACCACCGCTTCCTGAAGAAATGCCGACTTCCCCGGCCGAAGATTTACGTGCACATTTATGATTTGAAACCGCATCCTGGTTACTCGTCATGCTGTCGTGAAGAGCCGTATGCCTTAATAGGGCTTGTACGGTTCTGTGAGGGGTGTGTGCCAATTGGGCCATGGAGCAAATATTGTGACACTCCCAGAGGAAACGGGGAGAAACGGGGAACACAAAGCGTCTCCTAAAGTCTAAAGAGGCCCACATCTACTCGACAACCAGGCACAAAGGCAATAAGGCACCCAGGCACAAATAAAGTCGTCAGACGTCGGAGGTCAAAACTTCCTGGTAAACCCGGGCTACTCTTTGGGCCATCTGGCGGCTGCTGTACTCTTTCTCGATAAATTCCCGGAAAACCCGGCCGGCGGCGGTGCGCCAGGAGCCGGGCCGGTTTAAAAAATCCTGGAGGGAGGCCGCCAGGTTTTCCGCCGTTGTTCTCTCGCCGGCTGACCGGGCGGTGAAGTTATCTTTTTGGAAAAAAGCCAGTTTTTGGGGATCAAGCAGGCCTCCGAAACCCTGGGGGCCGGCCAGCAGAACGGGTTTTGCGCAGGCCATGGCTTCCAGGGCTACTCTGCTTACCCCGACCACCAGGTCGCTTTTGGCCATGATTTTATTTACGTCGGTACGTGCGCCCAGGAAGGAAACAATTTCCTTTTCGAAACGGGCATTGCACTGGCGGGCGCGCGTTTCCACCCCGGGGCGTTTGCTGCCGTCGCCGACGATGGTCAGCCGCACCCCCGGCCAGGCGTCGTAAATCTGTTCACAGGCAGCAATCAGGTTGAAAGCCACGCCGGCCAGCTGTTCGCTGTCGAGCCTGCTGACCAGGGTGACGCAGGTTTCCTTTTTCCCGTTTCCTTTCCGTCCTGCCTGTTCTTCCTGTTCCCCCCGGTCTTCTTGCTTTTCCTGCTCCCCGCCTCTCGTCCCCCGCCCCCGCTTTTCCCGCTCCTCTTCTTCTTGACCGGCGCCGGGCAAAGGGTGGAAGACGTCCGTATCAATGCCGTTCGGAATAACCACGATGTTTTCTGCCGGCACCCGGAAGTGTTTAATTAAATGGTCTTTAATATCTTCGCTGACGGCAATGGTTTTTTCTCCCCATTGGGAGAGATATTTCAGGCCGTAGCGATATTCGAAGTTAAAATGGGCGGTGGTGATGAAGCGAACGTTTTTCGGCCTGCCCATGACGGCGGTTACAAAGGCCGGAATGCGGGCGTGCGCGTGAATAAGGTCTACTTTTTCCTCCCGGACGATTTTGCGCATGGCCCAGGCGGCCCGCCAGATCAAGGATATTTTGGGCAAATGCAAAGGAACCCGGCAGTGCTTTACGCCGTACCGGGCGATTTCTGCTTCAAAGCAGCCGCCGTTGGAGGCCATAATTACTTTGTAGCCCATTTCCGTCAGGTGGCGGGCCAGGACGACGGCATGGGTTTCGGCACCGCCGATGTCTAACTTCATCAGGGCCAGCAAAATCGTGGCTGGACGCTTCATCGAGCAAAAAGCCTGCCTTCGATTAAAAATTAGGTACAAAGGCAACAGGCACAAAGGCACAAAGGAAAATGTGCCAGCCTCGGAAAGAGAAACTATCGGTTTAGTTTTCTGCCTGCAAATGGCGCCAGAGCACCGTTGCCATTTCCGCCCTGGTTACCGGCGCTTTGGGCCGGAGGGTGCCGTCCTCGTAACCCCGGATCAGGCCGCCGGCCACCACCCGGGCCACCGCTTCCTTCGCCCAGGCGGGAATTTCTTTGGCATCTTTAAAGTTTAACTTTTGTTTGGTCGGGGCCGGCTTCAGCGCCCGGTCCAAAATGGCGCACAGTTCCGCCCTGGTAATGTAATTATTGGCTTTGAAAGTGCCGTCGGGGTAACCTTTGATGATGTTTTGGGCCACCGCGGCGGAAATGACGCCCTTCGCCCACTCGGGAAGCTGATCCTTAAAACGGGCTTCCCTGGGGGCGGGCGGCCAGTCCAGCAGGCGGGCCAGCAGGGCGGTCATTTCCGCCCGCGTCACCGGTTGGGCCGGCCGGAAGGTGCCGTCTTCGAAGCCCTTGACGAGGCCGGCGGCGGCCAGGTCTTCGATTTGTTCAAAGGCCCAGCTCTGAGGGCTGTCTTTAAAGAAACATTCGATTTGCACCGGTACTTCCACCTGGCGGCCGTTAAAACTGGCCGTGATAATGCCCCGGCCCCTTTGCCGGCCGGTTTCGTAGACGCCGTTTTGGATGGCGCCGATGGTCGCCGTACATTGCACGTAACGACTTTCCACTGGAATGATGCGGTTATCTTTCGTGATAATCTGGAAGCTTAAGGGGACGGTTTGCTCCCTTTTGGCGCTGATTTCCGCTGGCGTAACTTTCAGGTCCCGGATGTCGTCAGCCCTGATGACCGCAATTTTTTTGGTGCTCTCCACACCGCCCGCGCTGACCGTCAGGGAAACTTCCTTGGGCCCGGTTTCCGCAAAAGTAAGTACGTACTTATATATATTCTCCTTGTCTGCGCGAGTTCCTGCTGGGAAAGTCCATTGGGGGTTTTCCGGCCGCCAGGGATGGTAGTGGGAGTCGTAGCCCTTGATGCTGTAAGCGGCCTCGATGCCGGCAATGACCGTTTCCGGCCCGGTAATCAGCAGGCCCTTGGGCGTGCCGGGCGGAGCCGTGTTAAAAATGCCGATGGCGTCGGGAATTTTTCGCTCGCGGCCCTCCTTGGGCACATTGACCGGGGTAATCTCGAAGTCACCCAGGCGGCGCGCCGCCATAGCGGTGGAGCCGCCCCCGTCCAGGTTCAGGGCTTCTTCAATCCCCAGACTGACCAGGAACCGGGCCAGGTCCCTTTGCTCCATCCCGGCGCTGGCCGGGCTCTTTTCCACGACGACAAAATATAGAATTTTGCCCCCATCGGCATAACCCACGGCGGTGCGCGCCGTTTTGCCCCTGATCTCTTCCTGAAATTCGGCCACCTGTTTGTTTTGGACCAGGAAAGTGTTGCTGCCCGTGGCCAGTTTTATTTTTTGATAATCGGGCGCGGTTTTATAACCAACCTGCACCGGCTGGCCGGGGAGCAGGTTTTCGCGAAGGAACCCGGCGGCCGTCCCGGCGCCCCAAAGGACGTAGCCGTTGGGCGGGATGTCGAATTGGGCGTCTTTGGCGTACACCACTTCCTTCACTGTATCATTTTCTACCAGCGCCACCATGGCATCGGGGTAGGCCGGGTGGGCGCCGCGGGGCCGGGGGCCCCAATAGCGGTTATAGAGCGTTAAGTGGTTGACGTCCGAAGGGGTTCCGTCTTCCAGGTCGTAGGCCGTTTTATTGACGCCGAAAAGGGGATAAATTTTTCCGTTGGCGGCCTTAACTTCCCCGGTAAATTTAAAGAAGTCGAAAACGGGGTTTAAATTTTGATCAAGGGCAAAGACGGGCATGTCGCTGCGCATGTTCGGACTGGAGATTAACTCCCCGTCCCGGATTACGGCGCCCACCGGCTTTCCGTCGTTCATCACGAAAAAACCCCCGTTGACCGCCGCCACCGCATTTTTCTGCCCGGCAATCATCTGGCTGACCGTCGCCCTTTCCGCCAGCGTGCCGCCGGCGCCGACCAGGCTTTTGATTTCCAGGTAGGGGTTGTTTAAATCCAGTTCTAAAACAAATACTTTCGTTAGCTGCCCCTCTGCTTGCGGAGTTCCTGATTGGGCCTGGCCATTGTCCTCGTTCCGGTCCCGGTTTGTCCCGTTAGTTAATAAATAAGTATAAAGTTTTGCCCCCTCGCCAATAATTTCTTCCGTCTGACTTTGGATGGCGAGGCTGGTACCCGGGAGAACGCCGGCCGGCGCCGGTCCGCCGTCCTGGCCCGCCGCCAGCGCGACGGCCGGCAGCGCCAGGCAAAATAGAAAAAGAAGGGCGAGCACAGTGATTTTCCGTTTCAAAGCCGCAATCCCCTTTCCCTGTTTTGGATTTATTTCTACCTTCTTCTACTTTTATAGACGCTTCCCGGAAGAAAAAAGTTCCCTTTGGAAAAAGGGTCACTTGACTTAAGCCAGGCGGCAGTATATCATAATTAAGAGGAGAGCGGTTTTCAGGGAAAAAGGCGGGGAGTCTTCAAATTACGCGTGCGCAGCTAAAAAAGCGGATGGCGGCCGGGAAAGGGGCCGGGCAATATGCGCCCGTAGCTCAGGAGGATAGAGCAGCGGTTTCCTAAACCGCGTGCCGGGGGTTCGAGTCCCTCCGGGCGCACCAGCTGAAATTTTCAAGGCTATTCGGCGATTGCCTCTAAAAAACCGGCCCGTACCTTGCCCCTGAAAACCAAATGCCGACAGGCTCTTTTGCATGTTCCTCCGGTGCCTCGCCCGGTCCCTCCGGTCCCGGAAGTGCTTGACCCGCCCGCTCCTTTTTGATAGAATAAAAATTGCCGGCAGTAAAGGAATCACGTGCCTGTAGCTCAATTGGATAGAGCATCTGACTACGGATCAGAAGGCTGGGGGTTCGAGTCCCTCCAGGCACACCAGAAAAATAAAGGGTTTGCGGGTTCGGGGTTAGACAACAAAAAGTAGTTTGACAACAATTTGACAACAACGGGAAAAATTTTAGCCGTCAGGGGGTTCCTGACGGCCACTTTATTACCGGGTGAACATCCCATTTAGTTTTGCCACCGCTGAACGTTTTAGTTCTGGGCTGACGTGGCTGTATATGTCAGCGGTAGTGGTTATCCGGCTGTGTCCCAAAAGCTCCTGCACCACTTTAAGGTTTTCCCCCGCTTCCAGCAGCCGGGTCGCGTAGGTATG
>JAIMBK010000049.1 GCA_023511535.1 Armatimonadota bacterium | reverse complement strand
TCCCGGTAGCTCAGCTGGACAGAGCAACGGACTTCTAATCCGTCGGTCGGGGGTTCGAATCCCTCCCGGGACGCCAGGAATATCAAGGACTCCGGGTATTAATCCGGAGCTTAATTTTTCAGTTACCTTATCGTAGGGCGGAGCGTTCTTGTTGTGTTCTACGATGAATCTAAATGCATCCTGAAACTGGAACCCGTTACCCGGGCCGAACACTTTTAGCGGCATGATCCGGCACCCGGGGGCGACGCCGGTTTTTGCCCCAGCAATGATCCCTGCAACATGAGTGCCGTGGCCGTCCCTGTCGGTCACGTCCTGGGGGCCGCCGTCCGTGGTAAAATTGCGCGGGTTATAAATCCGGCCGGCGAATTCCGGATGCTCTGTGTCCTATTGCTCCATCTACCCACGCCCCTTTCCGCAAAATTAAAGCCACCTACCGCGGCGGCAAATATTTCACGTGGAATAATCAGGCCCCCACCCAGGAGCCCTGGTATACATTATAGTTCTACAACTAGCACCCTCCATAAGTAAATTCTAGCTTAATTGTTTAGCTTAAAATGGAACCTTTTCCATGTGAACCCATATTATATTATCAAAGATTAAAAAGGAGTGATCCACATGCCTCAAGAAGCTAAAGTAAATACAATCTTTGACAACATTAAAGAGGGTTCACCTGAAAAAAAGGACCTGGTATTGGAAGAACTGGAGTCCGCCATTAACGAGTTACAACACGACGGGGACAAAAAAGACGGAGACAAAAAAGAAGATAAAAAAATTGGCATAGAGTTCGAGTGCGGCGATTGTTGCAAAAAAGTCATAAACGGGTCCAAATTGTTCTTTATCAAGAATTTTGCCGTCTTGCTTCCGGCCCATGACGATTGCCTTTTCATGAAGGTATTCAGCGGTGGCAAGCTCGTTGATGAACAGATCATGAGGAAAATCTTAATTCCCGTAGACCGTATTTGTGCTATTGAAATTGACCCCGAGCAAGTAGACTCCTAACCTAAAGACCCCCGGTATAACAACCTACCTCTTCCTTCAATGCTCAAGCCGCCCAGTTGGGCGGCTTGCTGCGCATAAAAGTCCTAAGACGCCGCAATTGTAGCCAAAATCTCCGACCTCTCCTCCGCAGTCAGAGCAGGGTATTCTGTAATAATATCCTCCGCGCCGTTGGTCAATCCGCCTGGTTATCCCGCCGTCGTGACCGGTCCTTCCAGGGTGCCGGCCCACTCCAGCAGTTCTTTTGCCCTAAACCTTACCCGGTTGCCGATTTTAAAATGGGGCACTTTATTCTGCCGGACCAACTCGTACATCATCCACTCCGATACCTTGAGGATTTTTGCCGCTTCCTTTGCCGTCAGCACCGGGTCCACCTGGCGGATGATTAACTCATCGGCCGTTTCGGGATACTTCGGTTTGGGCCTGGGAAGTTTTTTGCAGCAGGCCGGGCAGAATTTGGCGTTGTCGGGCGGGCCGGTGCCGCACTTTGGGCAGGTGGGTTTTGGAATGTCGTATATGGGTTGGGGTTACATAGGATCACCTCCGCTTGGTGACTGGCAGCTTACGCTGCGCTACTCCGGTCTACTTCCACCTTGTCCCGGCCCATGTAGCCGTCCACATAGTCACCACCCTCCAGGGTGATACGGATGTAGTTCGCATGCAACCTGGGGAGCATGTCTACCACCACTTTGCCGTTGATACGGTCGCCGATTTGGACTTCTTCGATGGGGATTTTCACGGGTTAGTCACCTCGCTTTCACTCCCCGGCGGCGCGGGGATTTGGCTCGCTATCCTTACCCCGTCCCCGTAGCGTCGAGGCGGCCGGCGGGGGTGGAGGATGTTTCTTGGAATCCATGCGACGTTTTCTTTAAAAAAATAGGTTTTTTAAAATTTTTTATAAAAATTTTTTGGACTGTTGCATTGATTCAATACCACGTTTTATAATTTCATTGGAGGGTGTGGGAATGGAACAGCTAACAGCGCATCGCCGAGGCCCTGGCCGACGACCCGGAACTGCTGGAATTCTTTCAAGAGCTTATAAAGCGCGATGATCTGCAGCTACTTTTTAAGCAGGTTAAACCGATGTCGGCCAAATCGATAAAAAAAATAATCAGGGTAATTAAGGCAATCGAAGAGGAAGAAGAAAGGGAAGGGTAAATAATAACCAAGAGGTGAACCAGAATTGAAACTTACCATAGTCCTTTATCCCGGAGAAGACGGCTTTGTCGTGGCAGAGTGTCCCGCCATCCCCGGCTGCGTAAGCCAGGGCAAAACAGAGGGGGAGGCAATAGCAAATATCAAAGAAGCAATCGAAGGGTGCATCGAGGTAAGAAAAAAGTACGGCTGGCCGTTATTTGAAAAAACCCTGGAAATAGAGGTAGCCGTTTGATGCCTCCGCTTCCCGTAATTTCCGGCAAGGAAGCAGCCAGGGCGTTCGCCAGGGCCGGTTGGATATACGAAAGAAAGCACGGCAGTCATATAATAATGATTAAGCCAGGGTTGCGGGCAAATCTTTCCATTCCGGATCACAAAACACTTGACAGGGGGACTTTGCGAAGCCTGATCCGGAAGGCCGGAATGTCTGTAGATGAATTTTTGAGTTACCTTTAAAAAGAACTGTCACGACATTCACGTGGCAGTTCAATTGTTTTTTACACAATTCGACAAAAAGCGACGGTGTTTGATAATGAACCCCGAAGAAATAAGATTGCTCCCGAAATATCAGGTCGTCCGCTCGCTGATGAATCAAACCCTTGACCCGGCCGATGTTATGCGGGCATTTGACATACATACCCACCTGGCCGACCTGGAACCGGACGCAGCGGCCTTTGTCTACCGCTCCCGGAAGAATAGATATCACATCGTAGTAAACCAATGGCTGGCCCAGGAGACGCAGGAAGCCGTCTTCTTTCACGAACTCTACCACATTATCGAGGACATGCCCCAACGCTCTTATGTTCTCGGGTTGGACATGCAGCGGGAGGAGTTTGAAACAAGGGCGGACGGGTTTTTCAGGGAAGTGATGGCGGTGTATGCCGTGGAGTAAAAACTTATAAGAAGGAGGAATATTAGTGAGCGAGGTTGTTAACAAGAAAAAACGGGGTTGGATTGGCTATCTGGTTGTTTTAGCGATCTTTTTAGTAATTGGAATCATGGTCCAAAGCTGTTCTGGTGATTCTTCAAAAGATACCAAAAAACAAGTACTCAACTCTCAAACTGGCAGGCTGCAGAAGTAAATGAAGTTTATGCCGTTTCTCCCTTTCCAGCCCAAAGAGGCCGCCCAGAACAAAAGCCGTAATTAACCGGAGAACTAATTCCCCCTCCTGGCTCACGTTCATCCCCCCTGCTCTGGAAATATTTTTTGTCAGCGTTTGCCTCTAAATTCACCGCTTTCGCTTTAAGTGCCCCTGGTCCGAGGTCGATTCCAAAAAAGATAATCCAAAATTAATCAATCATTAATTCCCGGTTAATCAAGGATTGGTAAAATTTTTTTCGGAGAGGCCGGAATTTTTTTCGGTTTCAATACCGCCGTCCCTTTTGTACACTGTTAAGGAGGCCCTGGAAAATGCCGTTTGTCCGGTGGTTCCGGAAATTGGGCGGCCGCCGCAAACTTTTTCCCTCCGGTCTGGAAAGCATTGTCCTGGAATCGCGCGTCCCGGCCCTGCTGCAGGAAGGGCAGTGGGTGGGTATGATTTACCTGGACATCGCCGATTTTCAGCTGACCGAACAGGTCTGCGGCCCCATTTCCTGCCTGCGGGTTTTGCAGTCGCTGGACAGCCTGGCCCGGAAAAAAAGCGCCCAGCTTTTAAAGCCGTACCTGCTTCTGGAAACGCGGCGCTGGGGGGATGACCTGCTCATCTACTTCTACTCCCCGGCGCTGCCGCCCCCGGCCTTAAGCGACCTGGCGGAACTGGCCAACCAGACCAAAGATCAGCTGGCCCGGGAACTAAACGCGCAATGCGCCCACCTGCTTCCGGGCGCCGTTACCTTCCACGTTGGTTATAATATCCTGCGGCAGGAAAATTCCGGAAACGGCGAAAAAGTTCTTTATACCGCCTTTAAAGAAGCAATGCTAATTGCTAAAAGCCATTTAGACGCCCGGGAGGTGGAGCGCCGCCGCCAGTTTGAAGCATTGCTCGCCACCCAAAACATCCGGATCGTTTACCAGCCGGTGGCGGATTTAAATACCGGCGAAGTCCTGGGTTTTGAGGCGCTCAGCCGGGGGCCGGCGGACACCTTTTTCGCCAGTCCTTTAAACCTCTTCAGTTACGCGGAAAAAACCAACCAGCTCTACTCCCTGGAGAAAATCGCCCGGGAAAAAGCCCTGGCCGGCCTGGCGGAACTGCTCACCGACAAAAAACTGTTTTTGAACATCAGCCCGCAGGTAGTCAACGACCCCGCCTTCCGGCCCGAGGAAACCAGGGAGTTTTTAGCCGGCCTGGGGGCCAACCCGAACCAGGTGGTTTTTGAGCTGACGGAAAGAACCTCCATTGACGATTTTTCGGCCTTCCGCCGGTCCCTGGAGCACTACCGCCAAAACGGTTTTTTAATCGCCATCGACGACGCCGGGGCGGGCTATTCCAGCCTGCAGGCCATCGCCGAAATCCAGCCCGACTACATAAAGGTAGATCACTCGCTGATCCGGGACATCGAAAAAATTGCCACGAAAAGAATGTTGGTGGAAACGTTTCAAACCTTCGCCCAGAAAACAAACAGCCTGCTCATTGCCGAAGGGATTGAAACGGAGGCGGAACTGGCCTGCCTGAAAAAGATCGGGATTCCCCTGGGGCAGGGTTATTACCTGGCCAGACCGGATTATCCCCCGCCGGCAGTGGAAGAGCGGGCAATCAAATCGCTGAAGCGCTTGGGCGTTAGTTACCAGCCGGCCGCCTCCGGCCGGACCGCTCCTGTCGGGACCATTGTCCAGGCCCTGCCGCCCGTTTCGGCGGCGACGCTGACCCGGGAAGTGCTGGATTACTTTACCGCCTACCCGCAAATCGAAGGGCTGGCCCTGGTGGAAAAAGACCAGCACCCGGTGGGACTGATCATGCGGGACAAGCTTTTCAACCAGCTGGGCACCCAGTTCGGCTTCGCCATTTACACGGAGCGGCCTATTTCACTGGTGATGGACGCTCAACCCCTCATTCTGGAAGCGGACACCCCCATCGAAATGGTCAGCCAGGCGGCCATGGGGCGGCTCGACCACAAGATTTACGACTCCATTATCATCACCCGGAACCGGAAATACCACGGCCTGGTCTCCATCCGCGCCCTTTTGGACGCCCTGACCAGCATGCAGATTGAAGCGGCCCGTTTCGCCAACCCCTTAACGGGCCTGCCCGGCAACCGCCAGATCGAAGAAGAACTGCTCAACCGCTTAAGCGGCAGCCGGCCCTTCAGCGTGATTTACGCCGATCTGGACAATTTCAAAGGTTTTAACGACCGCTACGGTTTTGAGCGGGGTGACCAGGCGATCAAACTGACCGCTGAAATAATCGCCGGAACCGTCCGGGAACACGGTGCCGCCGGCGACCTGACGGGGCATGTCGGCGGGGACGATTTCGTGGTCATCACCCTTCCGGAGGCGGCGGAAACGATCTGCCAAAAGATCTGCGCCGCTTTCGACCTCGCCATCGGCCGCCTCTACGACCCCGAAGACCGGGAGAAAGGCTGCATCCTGACCCGGGACAGGGAGGACCGGGAGGTGGTGATCCCCCTCATGAGCATCTCGCTGGCGCTCATCAACTGCGCCCCCGGGGAGTTTACCGGCCCCGAAGAACTGGCCCGCATTGCCGCCGAACTGAAAAAATACGCCAAGTCTCAGCCCGGCAGCGTTTACGTGAAAGAAAGGAGAAAACGCGGCATGGCCGTTTAATTTTACAGAAACTTAACTTTTTCGACAGAACAGGCTTAACAATGCAGTTATATAATAGCCTTAATCCAGGCGGAATTTCCTTTTTTTCGCCCTGCGGACAGGAAACAACGGACATGCTTTTAAGTACCCGCGGGAGTTAAATTTAAGACTTTTAAGGGGGTGCGGCAAATGGCCTGCCTGAGCATTGAAGAAGCCAGGAACAGACTGGAAGAAACCGGTTTGAAAGTTTCCCGCGTGCAGGGAACGCATTTTTTACTGGCGCAGTTTCCGCAGGGATATTACATCGCCATCGGCGAACACGTGGCGAAAGAACTGGCCGGCCGCCTGGAAAAGAAAACGTGCGTGACCCCCGACCAGATCAGCGAATACTTCCGAACCAGGATTTTTTACGGGGCCCATCTTGCCGGCTCCGCGCTTAAGTAGCAAATTTTTCTTCTCCCTTTCACCCTCCCCCCTTTTCGGTACAGATCTGTACCGAAACCCCTTTCCGGGGTTTTATCTTTTTGGCGCCGGATTTCTCCGGCGGCTTTCTTCGGACCATTAAATAACGGTAAAAAATCTTAAGTGACCTTGAATTATTTGTTAATTAACTTTTAAAAGTACTTTAACAATTGTTAACGGCAGGACAACCATTTTTTAACACAATAAAGATAGAATAAAGTGAATTAGAAGCGGGAGGTGGAAGAAAAACTCAAAGGCAAAGCAAAGATTTACCGTAAGCAGGCGTTTTGTAAACAGGCGTTAAAAAAAATTCGGGAGGGATTGAATTAAATGCGGACAAGACAGAGGAGCGTGCTTTTGGTAGCGGCGGCCCTGGTTCTGCTTTTCAGCCAGTTTGCCTTTGCTCAAGAGGCCCCGGCGCAGGACATTTCCGTTTTGGTGAACGGCCAGCGGCTTTCCCTGGATACGCCGCCTCTGCTGGAGCAGGGCCGGGTACTGGTGCCGATGCGGGCTATTTTTGAAGCCATCGGCGCGACCGTGGATTGGGACGGACAAACCCGAACCGTTACCGGCAGAAAAGGCGACGTAGAAGTCATTTTAAAAATCGGTGACGTTAATGCCCGGGTCAGCGGACGGAACGTTACGCTGGACGTGGCGGCTAAAGTAGTCAACGACCGTACCCTGGTGCCGCTGCGTTTTGTCAGCGAGTCGCTGGGCGCCGCCGTGGACTGGAACGGCGCCGCCGGACAGGTTGTGGTCAATACGGCGGTGACCGGCGGCGGGGAACTGCCCGCAACTTTAAGCGGCACCCTGAAAATGAGCGGTTCCACCTCCGTGCAGCCCCTGGCCGAAGAACTGGCCCAGGCCTTCAGGCAAAAGTATCCGCAGGTGCAAATCACGATTACCGGCGGCGGCTCGGGCGTCGGGATTAAAGACGCGGCGGCCGGGAAAGTAAACATCGGCAACGCTTCCCGCGCCCTCAAAGACAGCGACCCGAAAGGAATTGTGGGCACCACGATCGCCAAAGACGCCGTGGTTGTGGTCGTCCACCCGAACAATCCGGTGAATGCCCTGACCAAACAGCAGGTGAAGGACATTTACACCGGGAAGATCACCAACTGGCAGGCGGTCGGCGGGCCGGACGCCCCGATTATTGTCAACTCCCGCACCGCCCCGTCCGGTACTTTTGATTTCTTTACCGAAGAATTTTTAGATAACGAAAAAGTAGTGGCCACGGCCAAGCAGCACGCTTCCAACGGCCTGGTCCGGCAGGCGGTTGCCGCCAACGAAAACGCCATCGGCTTTATCTCCATGGGCTACCTGGATAATACAGTGAAGGCACCCTTAATGGACGGTGTGACGCCCAGCATGGAAAACGCCAAAAACGGCACCTACCATTTTGTCCGCCCCTTTAACATGGTCACCAACGGCGAGCCCACCGGCCTGGCCAGGGCCTTCCTGGAGTTCGTCCTGTCCGCCGAGGGGCAGGCCATTGTCGGCAAAGAGTATATTCCGGTGAAGTAAATTCCGGAGAAGAAATAAGGAATGCAATCGGGAAAATCCCGCCCATCCGGTGTCATCCGCCCATCCAGGACGGCCTGCCGCCGGCCGAAAGGAAGAAAAAGCCCGTCTGTTTTCCGGGGGAAACAGACGGGGTGTTTTTCTTCTTCCGGAGCAAAAAGGAAGGTGATCGAAATGTCTACAGACAAGAAGGAGGTAGATAATTAAATGGTACCGGAAGGTTCCCCTGCTCAAACCGCCGTTGCCGGGAAACTGGCCGCCGGAAAGGAGCCGGCTTTCCAAACCGTGGTCGTTTCCGCCAGGCGCCGGTCCATCAAAGAAGCCGGGATCGAAAAAGCGCTTTTCGCGTTTACGATCTTGAGCAGTATTTTGATTTTTTTGATCATGTTTTTTGTGATCAGCAAGGCAATCCCCGTTCTGCAGGCCAACGGTTTCAGTTTCGTTTTTTCCGGCGGGTGGGACGAGCATTTCGTCAACGCCTGGCTGGCCCCGGCAGGTGAGCCTTCCTGGCGGTTCGGCGCGCTCCCTTTAATCGCGGGCACCCTCTACACCACCGCCGGCGCCCTGCTGATCGCCCTGCCCTTCGGCCTGGGCTGCGCCATTTTCTTGACCGAGCTGTGCCCGGCCCGGCTGCGCAAGCCCCTGGAATCCACCGTCCGCCTGCTGGCCGCCATCCCCTCGGTCATCTACGGTCTGGTCGGCCTGCTGGTGGTGGTCCCCTTGATTGCCGATCAATTAATCAGCAACGAACTGGCTCTGCAAATGATTAACGTCTGCGCCCTGGACGGAACCAGCCTGCTGGCCGGAATGATTGTGCTGAGCATGATGATCGTCCCGATTTTTATCGCCCTGGCCGCCGACGCCCTGGCCGCCGTTCCGCGCCGTTACAAGGAAGCTTCCCTTGCCCTGGGGGTTTCCCACTGGCGGACAATCGTCAAAGTCATGCTGCCGGTGGCCCGCAACGGCATCCTGGCCGGCGCCATCCTGGCCGCCGGGCGGGCCATCGGAGAGGCCATCGCTCTCTCCATGGTCACCGGGAGCGTGGCGAACCTGCCCAGCGTGCGCCACGGCCTGGTGTTCTTCCTGGAGCCCATGCGCACCCTGGCCTCCACCATCATTGACAACGCCGAGGGGATGAGCGTGGCTACCTGCGAGGCGGCCCTTTTTGCCTGCGCTTCTTTTTTACTGGTTGCCTGTATCATCTTAAGTCTTTTTGCCCGGCTGGCGGCGGGCGGCATCCAACGGAAAGGAGGGGCGGCCGGTGGCTAAAAAACGTCATTTCGCCGGCTACGCGGCCTGTTGGGTTTCCGGTGTGCTCACCCTTTTGGTCTGCCTGGCGATAATCATCTTTCTCGTCCTCAAGGGCGCCCACGTCCTGAACTGGCGGTTTTTAACCGAGGACCCCCGGCCAAGCCTGAACGAAGCCCTGACGGGAGGAATTCTTGCCCCGCTGATCGGTACTGTTTTCCTGACCACCCTGGGGATTTGCTTTGCTCTGCCCTGGGCGCTGGCCACCGCCATCTACCTGGCCGAATACGCCGAAGACACTCCGTGGGTAAAGACCTTGCGGACGGGAATCGACGTTCTCGCCGGCGTGCCCACCATCGTCTTTGCCATTTTCGGCCTGGCCATTTTCACCCATCCCGGGCTGGCCTTTTTCAGCACGATGGTAGAAGGCGTAGAAAACGCCAGGGCCTTCGGCCGGAGCTTTTTAGTCGCCGCCTTCACCATGGCCATGATGGTGCTTCCCTTTGTCGCCAAATCCATCGAAGAAGCCATCCGGGCCGTGCCGGTCACCTACAAGGAGGCCGCTTTCGCCCTGGGAATCAGCAAGTGGCGGACGATCCGGATGGTGATCCTGCCGGCCGCCGCCGCCGGAATTATTACGGGCGTGGTGCTGGGCATCGGGCGGATCGCCGGCGACACCGCCATTGTCTGGCTCTGCCTGGGCGGCAGCATGACCCTTACCGGCCCCCAGCCGTGGTGGGAACCGCAGAACTGGCTGGCCACCCTGCAAAATACCGGCAGCACGTTAACGACCTACATTTTTTATTCCTCCCCGGCCGGGGAAGGCAATTCGCCGAACAAGGCCTTCGGGGCGGGACTGGTGTTGATTGTGATTATTCTGGCCCTAAACGCCGTTGTAGATTATCTGGGGCGCTTCACGCGGTTGAAGGAGGAGTGAGGAAGCGATGCAGCAAACAGGAATCACCGGGGCGGGAAGGAACGCCACGGGAATCGGCAACAACCCGAACAACTCGAAAATTATGGTCCAGGACATTTCCAGCTGGTACGGTGCGCAGCCCGTGCTCAAAGAAGTGAGCATGCCGATCCACGCCAAATCCATCACCGGTTTGATCGGTCCCTCGGGCTGCGGCAAGAGCACGTTTTTACGCTGCCTGAACAGACTCAACGACCTGGTCCGTTCTTTTCGCCTGCAGGGAACGATCACGCTGGACGGAGAGGATATCTACCATCCGGACGCGGACGTGGTGCTGGTCCGCCGGAAGGTGGGGATGGTCTTTCAGCACCCCAATCCCTTTCCCATGTCCGTCTTTGACAACGTAGCCTTCGGCGTGCGGGAACATAACCGGCAGATCAAAAAACGGGAACTGGAAGAGATCGTCGTCGAGAGTCTGCAAAAGGCCAACCTGTGGGAAGAAGTGAAGGACAAGCTGCAGGCGTCGGGCTTAAGCCTTTCCGGCGGGCAGCAGCAGCGCCTGTGCATCGCCCGGGTGCTGGCCGTAATGCCGGAAGTAATTCTTTTGGACGAACCCTGCTCCAGCCTTGATCCGGTTTCCACCGCCAAGATCGAGGAGCTTCTGCTCCAGCTGAAAAACTCCTACACCGTGGTGGTGGTCACCCACAACCTGGGGCAGGCCCGGCGGATTTCC
Organism: Armatimonadota bacterium; assembly: GCA_023511535.1. Taxonomy (GTDB): domain Bacteria; phylum Bacillota; class Desulfotomaculia; order Desulfotomaculales; family Nap2-2B; genus JAIMBK01. The sequence goes on along the minus strand of JAIMBK010000049.1, from coordinate 13,568 downwards.
GACTACCTGGGTTTTTTCCTCGACGGCCGGCTGGTGGAATACGGAGCGGCCGCCGAAGTGATCACCAACCCGCGGGAAAAAGCCACGGAAGATTACCTGGCGGGGAATTTTGGTTAGTTTAACGTCATCAGTAAAGCCAACCCGGTGAAAACCGGTTGCCTTTTTTGATGCAGCATCACCTGCCCGGCAGCGTATAGATCGGCCGCGGACATGACGAAATCGCGGGCAGGGGATGCTTCGTTCCTCCAGCGAAGGTACAACCTGTTTGCGAATGGGGCAATCCGGGTCATTGCGATCCATCAGGAAAGTGAAATAAGGCGTTGTGCCCCATTTCGTTTCGTTGGTTTGTCAATCCTAACTCTTTAATCCAACATCGCCCAGCAACTTTTCCACTTTTTTAATCCTTTCGGGTGTATCATGAACGTATAAAACATAAACCTTGGTTTCGCCACTTTCCGTTTCGATACCGAGGCTGTAAACTTTCATGTTCCCAATGGACACTCCGGTAACGTCGGCGACCAGGTTGCGCACCCCCCAGGGGTCCGCATCGGTAACCAGGCGGAAAGCCGCCGTGATTTCTTCACCCTTGCTGTCAAGCAGACTTAAGGCTTCCCGGACTGGTTTTTCCTGCTCGGGAAGGCACTTGATGAGCAAGGTCCGGGCAAACTCGGGATAAGGCGGCAGTGAAACCACCACCCCTTCCGGGATAAGTTCTTTTAACCGGCTGGCAACGGCCTGGGCATAATTGTTACTTAACCGGTAAATAAACAGCCTTTCCGCCCGGCCCGAACTGACATCAATTTCCTTTAACAGAACGCCGACTCGGTCCAGCATTGCCGGTTTACCCACGGCCAGCAGCCTGTCTCCCGCTTCCACATAGGTTGCCTCCACGTCCGTTACCGTTTCCAGTATCTTTTTCGCCTTCGCCGGAGCGATCTCTTTTAGCTCATAAAGCCGGTAATCGAACCGCTCTCCGTTTTCCGGTACGTCCAGTGCGGCAAGCACCTGCCGCACTTTTTCCAAAACCAAAGGCACATCTTGAATAACTACGGAATTTTCGTCGATCACCAGACATTTTTCGGTCAGTTTCAGACCGTCCGCCACTTCTTTAAATTTCGCCGCAGAGATAAAGGAAAGATCAAAATAAACGGGGATGACCTGTTTAATAAACGATTCGTTGAGGGTTTCCCGTGGGCCGACAACAATTATATGGCCGTCGCGCAGATAAGCCAGACCCTGGCTTTGAACCACCAGATCCAGCATTTGCTGGGGAGTAACGTTATCCAGCTTAAGGGTAATCCGCCCCGTACCCTGCTGCGCTGTCGGGACTGGTTTGCTTTCCTTGTCCCCCGGAGTGACCGGGCCGGCGCTCCCCCCGCAGTATAAAATATTTACCTCCATTTTTAGCGCAATCAAGGAAAGGACGTCTCGGAGATCGGCGTTGCGCACGTCAATAGACATCAGACCGCTGCCCCCGGCAGGTGCCGCCGCTGCCGTAATCCGCCCCGGCATTCCTGCCCCCAACGTCAGAAAAATGCCCAAAAAAAAGAGAAGGCTGATTAAATGCCGTCTTTTCACTGCCGCCCTTCCTCCAATTCTAACCGTAGCTCACGGTCGGCCGATTTCAAGAAAACATTATCTTTTGTAATTTGAACCACGCGGTAGCCGGCTGCTTCCCCTCCCCGGCCGACAATATAAGACATTTCCGGTGTTTCGATAATCGCCAGGTTGCCCTTTTCCGGATCAATCAGCACCCCTTTCAACCGCGCCGTGAAAAAAGGGCCGGAAGGATCTTTTCCGACGCTTTCTTCCGCCCTGTCGGCACCTCTTCTCAGCTCGGGAAGCATCCGGTAAATGTTGCCCGCCATGGTCTCGGCGCTGCTCCGGGCTTCCGCCGTCCCGGCACCCGGGGTAGATTTCCCCAGTTGCAGAAACAAAAAGCCCATGGTCGAAACGGCTCCCGCCAACATAAGAAACAATCCGACGTTTACCCGGTGCAGGCTTAAAAAGGGAACTGCCTTTTCCCTTGCCCGGAAGATAATTTCCCGCCAGTTTTTTCTTCTAAAGTCGAGTTTCCTGCCGGCTAAAGAGTTTAATTCAGCCCAAACTTTTTTTAAGGAAAACATATGATTACTTCTTTTCCTCCCTTTCTTCTTTTAAAGTATAAACGGAGAGATACATTTTACCTGGAAGTTGATCGCCGGCAAAACCCTGGAGGACGAGGCCTTTATCCCCGGCGGGTTTTTCGGCGCCGGCGTCACCGATATCCAGGCCCCTGAGCGCCACAAAGCGAGACGCGCTGCTCATTTCGGCTACAGCGTTCGTAATGTTTCTATAAGTGCCGACGAATTCTACCAGAAACATGGTTTCTTCATACTTTTTTTCTTGCGCCGGGGGTTGTCTGGACGGCGCCGTCCCCGCTCCCTGCCCCCGAGCGGCCGCCGGGCCGGCTCCCGGATTTACCCGCCCCAGTCTGGCGGCAGCGTCAGCGCGTGATTGGGACAAAGAAACTGTTTCCTGGGCCAGCCGCACCTGCGTAAGCCCGTTCTTGCTTAAAATCCGCCCGATTTCTTCGATCAACGGGGCCACTTCCTTTTCTGAGGGCAAACGCCTGTTCACTTTTTCCACCAGGTTACCCAATTCCGGATAGTCCGTTGCCATCCTTTGCGCTTCGGCGGAAATATTCCGGGCGGCGACCAGGGCAGCCCTGTAATGATCTACCCGGGAAGCGACCACCAGGTATTTCTGGCTGAAGGGACGATAATAAAAATTGAAGTAAAGAAGGCTGAAGACAAAGAAAGAAATCACAGCGTAGATCAGCGGGCGGTAGCCAACCACCTTTTTTCACTCCTATCTGATCAATGCCTCGATTTCCAGGCGGTGCGTTTCTTCCCCGCCGGCCGCTTTTCCGGTCGAAATCCCGGCCAGATCTACGGCCGCAAAAAAGGGGGACCGGCGCAAGTTCTCCACCAGGGAGGCTGCTTTTTCGTTGGGTTCCCGGCGGCAGACAGCGCTTAAGTGCATCATCTTTCCGTGCTGCGGGTCTTCGCCAATGTTTACGCTCACCAGGTTCGTTTCCGGCGGGACTGCTTTTTCCACCGCCTTCAAAAGCTCCGGCTCAACGATATTTTTTTTCTTCAGCTCGGCAAGAATTTTAACTTTCTTTTCGGCTTCGCGCAATTGCTCCTCCATCCGTAATCCTTCGGCCAGCGCTTTTTGCGCGTGGCTGTCCTGCGCCTGCAGGACAGCCAGTTCACCCGCCTTCCGGGAATACAGCCAGGCAGGGAGAAGAAACAGCTCGACCAGCAGAATTACCCCCAGGAGAATATTTACGGCGGTCAATACCAGACCGGTTTTTCCCCTCTCCGGAAGGAGCGTGTCGCGCAGCAGATTGATCTGGCGCAAGAAAAATCACCTTCTTTATGTTCCCAGGTCCTCGTTCCGGAGACCGCGCAGGGCCGCCCCATACGCCCGGCCCCATCGGCAAAAATCTTCCCACCCGGAAAAAAGGGGGCTCAAAATTTCTCTGCGGACGGGCAGGGACAGCCCCTCCTCCAGGGAGAGCGCGGCCTCTTCCAGTTCCCCGGGGGAGGCGCCGGCTATAAGGATTTCCTCGATCCGGCGCCCGCTCACGGAAGTATAAAACTCACCGGCCAGCTGAACCTCCTGGATCAGTTCCGGCAGTGCCGCCGCCCCGGCCGGAATGTTCCGGCAAAAATGCAGTTCATCCCTCTCCAGGACAAGCAGCCAGGAGTTTTCCCGGTGGATGTCCAGCAGGGCGTTTACCTTTCCGCGGCCGGCCAAAGCGCTGCGGCAGATGCGCAGCAGGCTTAAAAACGAGGGTTCCGCCGCCAGCGGGCGCAGGTTCAGGGCACGCGCCAGTTCCACGTAACCTTCTAGCACCGGCCGGGAGATAACGACCGCCATCACCTGGTTTACATCTTCCCCCTCGACGACGGCCCGGGCGGTCTGCTGGCAGTCCACCACCGGGTCCGGAACCAGTTCCGCCACATCGCTTAAGACCGTCCAGCGGGCGGCGTCGGCCATTTCCGCCGGGGAAAGGGCCGCCGGCAAACCCAGGAAGCGAACCAGCAGCGCCTCCCCCGGCAGGGCCAGCACGCACCGGCCCTTCAACCGGCGGCCTGCCAGGGTATCGCGGACCATATCCGCCGCCAGTTCAGGATCTTCGAGCCGGCCCTTCTGCACCAGCCCCGGGGGAAGAGCGGCCGTCGCGCTCCCTTCGATGGCCACTTCCTCACCGCGCCCGGCGAGACGGACGATCCTGATCTCCCGGAAACCTATTTCCAGGCCGGTCCAGGAAGCCCGCCCGGAAAAGGAACCGCGGCCAGCCGCCGCCCCTTTCCCGGGCCAGAATTTCCATCCCCGCAGAACCAATACCTTCCGCCTCCTCCTACCCGCAGAATTCAGGAAAGTTTACTTTATTCCCGCCAGTTCCAGGTCCTGCTCTCAATGGCGGTGCCGGGCAGGCGGGGGGTAAGCTCATCAACCACCCCCGTATCAAAATCGACGCGTGCGCCGCCAAAATCTTCGATGGTAAGATCGGCATCATTAAAAACAGCGCTTCCCCGCAGGTCAAATTCAGTGTCGCCTTTAAAAAGGCCTTCCTTGACGTAAATCACGCCCGGCTCGATATTCACATCGGGGAAAAGGGCCCCACCCCAGGTCAGGTCGAAGTCGCCTTTCGTGGCCACCACGCCGCCGTCTAAAATTAGCCCGCTGGTGGCCGAAGTTTCGGATACGTTCAGCCAGCCGTTGGGCGCCAGAATATCGCCGTTGTGAATGGTGACGTTTGTCTCCTCCGGCGGGAGAGTTTCGTTGGCGTCGGCAAACTTGATGTTCCCCGCCGCGCAGATGATGTCGCCGTCCCAAATTTCCACGTCCTCGCTGATCTGGATATAATTTTTGGCCACGATGCTTCCGCCGTGAATGTAGATGCAATCGGTGGTTCCCCCATCATCGTCAATGATAATCCGCCCCTCGGCCACCAGGCTGCCGTAGATGTCGGTATCCCCCGCCGTAACCGAAGGGATGATGATATCCCCTTTAGCCACCACATTGCCGCGGATGGTCAGGTCGCCGCAGTTAATGGTGACCGTGCCGTCCCGGGAGACCACGTCGCCCCTGATCTCGGTCACCCCGCCGGTGATGGTGATATTACCCGTATAAAGAACATCCCCCACCGGGTTGCTGCTGATGGTCACGCTCCCGTTGTTGAATTTTTCCTGGCCGTAATGCTTCGCCACGAAACCGGCTAGGTTGAAATCGCCCAGGATCGGGGGGAACTCCAGAGGCGGCTGGTTGGGCCGGCTGCTGCCGGTAATCACCGGAGTGTACGTACTCCACAGATACTTGCGCGGAATCAAATTTATCGCTCCTCCGGCCCGGGCGTCGCCGTGGACGGTCACCCCGCCCTCCAGGGTCAAATCCCCGTTGGTGCCCACATTGCTGTAAATATCCCACCACGAACCCCACCAATCGGTTTTTCCGGTAAGATGCAGGCTCTGGTTGCTGAAAAATAAATAATCAAATACTGGTTTCCGGTTGAATTTTACCCTTGTGTCCAGCCATTCCGTATTCCACTGCGGGTCCCGGCTCCAGCCGGTAAGGTCGTATTCATGGCCCGAACGGTGGCTGATGAGGAAGTCGCTCCGGTAACCCGGAACGCCCGGGACCAGTTCTTCCTCCCCGAACCAGTACCCCTCCGGGTAGCTGTCCCGGTAATAAGTCCTGTAGTTCCTCTGCAGTTCCACAACCCCCCGTCCCACCCCGGCTTCGGCGGCGTACCTGGTCTGGAGGGCGTTTTGGAAATTGGCCGCCCCTCTTTCCATGGTGCGGTGCTTCATCCGCTGGGCGGCGGTAAGAGCGAGCATGGCGGTGCAAAGGGTAAAAGCAACGGCCATGGTCAAAACCACCAACAGCAACGAGGAGCCCCGCTGATTAAGAAGATACCTTTTCATTTGCCCGGCTGACGAAAAAAGTATTTTCATCTCTTCCCCCTGCTAAATATATCATTTTCTCCGGCAGGCCGCTGCGGTTTGAAAGGTAAAGGTGCGTCCGCCGGCAACCGTCTGCAAAGTAACGCTTACCTCCACGCGCTCATATTCACCGGACTCATCAACGGTAAAATTTGCTGCGGAAACATTCCTCAGCTCAGTCGTCGGGCCATCTCCGTCGGTACGTACCAAATTTGCGCCGTTCAAAGACCAGGTCACGCCCTCGCTGGTATTTAACCAGGTGCCGCCGCCGAATAATTCGCTGGCTTCGTTCACGTCCTCCTTCAGGCGGGCGAACACATCACCCGTCACCGAGCCCAGATAATCTTCATTATCCAGGCAGACGGGCAGCGCAAGCACAGGCAGCGCCCTCTGCTGCACCACGGAATCGGCCCGCATGTGCAGCAAAAGCAGGGATGCCGCCGGCAGGATGAGCGCACTGGCAATCCCCACGGCCAGCACCAGTTCTAAAAGGGTGAACCCCTTTTGCTCCCGCCATATTTTTTTCCACCAGAAACTCATTCCGTGCCCACCTCCCGGACTATCTTACCTCCCGCCTTGCCCGCAGGGTAATCAGCTGCACATTTTCGTCGCCGTCCCCGTCCAGCAGGCCGTTCCCGTTTAAGTCCTCATCGTCCGTGCAGTCCAGGTGGCCGTCGCCGTCTATGTCCTGCTCCCCGGCGTCCCGGATATTATTACCGTTCAAATCTTCTTTAACATTATCCAGGTAGCCGTCATGATCCAGATCTTCATCCAGGACGCCGTCCCCGTCCTCGTCCCAATATACCCGCACCCTGATTTCGGCCAGGTTCCACTGGCGGGGATAAACCAGGACCACCACGGTAAATTCGGTCCCCTCCCGGACGACCGTTTTCCGTGTTCCCGCCATTTGGGAAAATTCCCGGCCAAGTTGTTCTTCCATGTACTGCTGGGCCAGCTGCACGGCCAGCTCCCGGCGGGGTACGCGGGCGTATTTTTCACCGTACTGCTGGTTTAAAACCAGCTGCACGGTGGCAAGCAGGGGAACGGCAATTACCGCGAGCACCGCGCCGGCCAGAACCGCTTCCAGCAGCGTATAGCCCCTCCGGTCACCCAGCAGCCTGCCCAAAAACCCGCGCCTGAACAACAGCACCCACCCCCGGCCAAAAACTTCTCTTTTTCCAAAGCGGCAACCGGCAGTGTATCCGGCTATTTCCCCAGTAACCGATAGGTATCAAACAAAGGTAAAATGATGGACATAACCAGAGCCCCCACCCCTAAACCCAGAAAGATCAGCACCAGCGGCTCGATCAGGGCGGTCGCCCGCTCCACGGCGTGTTCAACTTCGGCATCGTAAAAATCGGCGGTTTTTTCCAGCATTTCCTCCAGCACCCCGGCCTGCTCCCCGACCACCGCCATCTGAACGAAAAAGGGCGGAAAAATGGCCGGCCGGCCGGCAATCAGCTCGGAAAAATGCCGGCCCCGCTCGATCTCCTGGGTAATCTGCCGCAGTCCATTTTTGTAGATGGAGTTCCCGACAATTCCCCGGGCGGTGTTCAGCGCATCGGTCAAAACAATGCCGCTTCTTAGCATGGTCTGCAGGGAGCGGCACAGGCGGGCGACGATCACTTTTTGTTGAACGTCTTTAAGCACCGGCAGGATTAGGCTCAACCGGTCCAGCAGGAGCCTGCCCCGCGGCCGGGTGAAGAAACGGTAAAGAAGGGCCCCGGCGCCGAGGGCGGCCGGCAGAACAGCCGGCAGGTTGCCCTTCAGAAAGGTCCCGGCCGCCAGAAGCACTCTGGTGGGCAGGGGGAGCCGGGCGCCCTGCCGGGCAAAAATTTCCGCAAACTGGGGAAGCACAAATAAAACCAGGCCGCCGACGACAACTATGGTGACCAGCACCAGAATCACCGGGTAGATAAGGGCGGAAGCAACCTTTTGCCGCAGTTTGGCTTCCTTTTCAAAATGAACGCTTAACCGGGCAAATACCTCGTCCAGCGCCCCGGAAGCTTCCCCCACGCGCACCATGTTGACCAAAAATTCCCCCAGGCCCCGGCCGTGTTTTTCCAAAGCCGCCGAAAAAGAGCTTCCTTTCCTGATCTCTTCCCGCGCCTGCCGGAGAATGCTTTTCAGCCGGCCTCCCGCCTGCTGGTCCGTCAGGGTTTTCAGGGCGTCCGAAAGAGTCACTCCGGCGTGGAGCATGGCGGCCATCTGCCGGCAGAAAACGGCCATTTCCTTCGCACCGACTCCTCTTCGCGGCAAAAGCGCAAATGAAATACGCTCTCCCGGACGGGACGGCCGCCGGAAGACGGGCCTGATTTCCAGCGGGATGTAACCCCTGCTCTTCAACGCCGCCGCCGCCGCTATTTCGCTCTCGGCAGTCAGTTCGGCGGTAATCAGTTCGCCCCCGGCGGTGCGGGCCCGGTAAAAGTACCGCCGCTCATCCATAAACGGAACTTCCCTTCGCCATTTTATTCCCTCACCCGGCCCAGACGCGCCCACTCCGGGGGAACGCTTTCCATTTTATTCCCTCACCCGGCCCAGACGCGCCCGCTCCGGGGGAACGCTTTCCATTTTCAGCCGCCCTTCTTCCCCTCCCGCGGAAAAGAACTCGCTGATCTGCTCCCGCCCGATCAGGCCGCGGGCCAGGAGGGCCTCCAGGGCCTGTTCGAAAGTCTGCATGCCAACCTTGCCGCCGGTCTGCATCAGGGTTTTCAACTGGTGGGTCTTTCCTTCCCGGATCAGGTTGCGCACCGCGGAAGTGGCCACCAGCACTTCCGCCGCCACCGTCCGTCCCTCTCCCGAGCGGCAGGGGAGCAGAACCTGGCTGATGATTCCCTCCAGGGACAGGGCCAGCTGCAGGCGCACCTGGGGCTGCTGGTGGGCCGGAAAAACGTCGATGATGCGCTCGATGGTTTTGTCCGCCCCGCTGGTATGCAGGGTGGAAAGCACCAGGTGGCCGGTTTCCGCCGCCGCCAGGGCCACGGAGATGGTCGCGTAATCTCTCATTTCGCCGATCATGATGACGTCCGGATCCTGGCGCAGGGCCGCGCGCAGGCCGGCCTCAAAAGAGCGGGTGTCGATCCCCACCTCGCGCTGATCGATCATCGCCTTCCGGTGGCGGTGCAGGTATTCAATGGGATCTTCCAGGGTAATTACACAGCATTCCCTTTTCTGGTTGATCAGGTTGATCATCGCTGCCAGGGTGGTGGACTTGCCGCTGCCGGTAGGTCCCGTAACCAGCACCAGCCCTTTGGGCAGCAGGGCCAGCCGGCTCACCACCGGAGGCAGGCCGAGCGAGGGAAGATCGGGTACGCCCTGGGGGATCACCCGGAAAACCATGCTGACGCTCGTCCGCTGGCGGTAAAAGTTGCACCGGAAGCGGCCGGTGCCGGGCAGCGAGTAGGAAAAGTCGACCTCCCCTTTTTCCTGGAATTCGCTCTTCAGGTCCCGGGGCGAAAAGCCGGCCATGATTTCCTCGGCCAGGCCGAAAGTATCGGCCGGCTTCAGAGGCGGCCCCTCCAGGCGGACCAGGCGGCCGTCCACCCGCAGCAGCGGAGGGCTGCCCACGGTGAGATGGACGTCGGAAGCTTTGCGGACCACCGCCTCCTTTAAAATACCGGCCAGGTCAGGAAAGGGTGTTTCTGCGGTCAACCGGGTCACCTCCCCGGCTTCTCCCACCCGCGGGGATGGTTTTCAACTCCCCGGCGAACAATTCGCTTTCCTCCTCGCCGGCCAGGACCCGCCCAACCTCCTCGAAGCTGACCACCCCGGCGGCAACCAGCTGGCGGGCGCTTTCCAGGAGGGTGCTCATGCCGCCGCGCCGGGCTTCCTTTTTGATTTCCGCCAGCCCTGCCCCGCCGACGATCATTTCCCGCAGGCGGTCGTTCAGCACCATGACTTCAAAAACCCCGATTCTGCCCCGGTAGCCGGTTCCTTCGCAGGCGCCGCACCCCGCCCCCCGGTAAGCGGTCAGGACCGGGGGCAGACCTTCCAGAAACTTTCTTTCCGCCGGGGCCGGCACGTAGGGAACCCGGCAGTGCGGGCAGATCCGGCGCAAAAGACGCTGAGCCACCACGCCGATCAGGGCCGGCGCCACCAGGTACGCCTCAAGGCCCATGTCCAAAAGGCGGGTGACCGTGCTGGCCGCGTCGTTGGTGTGCAGCGTGCTCAAAACCAGGTGCCCGGTCAGGGCGGCGCGCACGGCAATATCGGCCGTTTCCCGGTCCCTGATTTCGCCCACCATGATGATGTCCGGGTCCTGGCGCAGAACGGCCCGCAGCCCGCCGGCAAAGGTAAGCCCCGCCTTGGGGTTAATGGCCACCTGGTTAACCCCTTCCATTTCGTATTCGACCGGGTCTTCCAGGGTGATCACGTTTTTTTCGCTTGTCTTCAGCCGGTTCAGGAGGCTGTAGAGGGTGGTGGTTTTCCCGCTGCCGGTCGGTCCGGTAATTAAAAGCATTCCGTAATTATTCCTCAGGACCCGGTACATCCGGTGCAGATCGGGAGGCGCCAGGCCAAGCTGTTCTAATTCCAGCAGCCCTCCTTCCCGGCTCAAAAACCTGATCACCACCTTTTCCCCGTGCACGGTGGGCAGGGTGGAAATGCGCATGTTCACCGTCCGGCCTTCCAGGTTGATCTTCACCCGGCCGTCCTGGGGCAGCCGGCGCTGGGCAATGTCCAGCCCGGCCAGGATTTTTATCCGCGCCGCCACCATGGGGTGAATCCTTTTGGCCAGCTGCATCTTATCCAGCATCACCCCGTCCACCCGGAAGCGCACCAGGGTGTTTTCGGCCCGCGGCTCGACGTGGATGTCGCTGGCGCCGTCCGCCAGTCCCTGGCGGAAAAAGGAGTTCACCAGGCGGATGATGGGGGCCGCCTCTTCGCCGCGCAGAAGAGCCTCCTCGGAAATTTCCGCGCTGCCCGCGGCGGCCTCTTCCGCAGCCTCCTCCGCGGCGACGGCCGGGTCGCTCAAGTATTTGTCCAGCAGTTTCTGGATCTCGCTCTTTTCGGCAAAAGCCACCCGCACCTTTTTCCCCGTCACCAGCTGCAGGTCATCAACCATAAAAAGATTTACCGGCGGAGCGGCAACGACCCTGACCGTCTGCTCGTCCGCTTCCAGCGGGAAAACGGTATAACGCCGCAGGATCCGTTCCGGGATGCAGGAAAGCACCTCCCCGTTGACCCTCACCTGGCGGACGTCCACCAGTTCCCCTTCCGTCCCGGCCCCGGCGATTTTTAACACAACTCGCATCGCCCTCTCCGTACGCATAATTAAAAACCAGGAAAAAGAAAGCCGGCGGCAGGTTGAAGAAACCGGCCTGCCGGCCGCTGTTCCGCTATCGGGTACGCGCTGCCTCCCGAAAAAACCTCCGGGTAATTAAGGAGGCGATCCTGTTTGTTGCGGCTGTTACGACGCACCGGGGGCGCCTGTAGGGATGGTCACAACTCCGGTCGCGCTATCATAACCCCAGGAAGACGTTGAACCCCTTACTTTCGGAACTTCCCTTATATAATTGTTTGTTACCAAAGCATTCAACGCACTGGGAAAGCCACCATTTTCTGCCCTATATAAATCTACAGCTTCCTGCAGCATGCGGTGGTTGCTCTGGTTGACCCGGGCGTCGGTATTATCTGCTGTGCTCGCAAACCTGGGGATCAGGAGCGCCGCCAGCCCGCCCAGGATAGCCAGGACGATAACCAGTTCGATCAGGGTGAAACCGCGCCGGTCCCGGCGCAGCGCCCGGCAAAGGGTATAAAACATGTCCCCACCTCCTTTCCTTTCTCGAAGCTTTATTCACCGCCTCTCCGCCACCAGGCCAGGGCCAGGGTGCAGAGGACAACGGCCAGGGCCAGCGGCCAGAAAACCAGCCCCAGCTTGACAACCGCCTGCACGGCCCGCTGGCCGGCCAGAGCGCAGCTTCCCGTCCGCTGGAAGGTAATGTAAAACTGGTACGCCCCTCCGGCCAGCAAAAGAACCATTACGACGACTCCGCCCCAGCAGAGGCCCCTTGCGTACCAGGGCATTACCACCCCCTCCTCTACGCTCCGTAAAATTATTTACAAACAACTCCTGAAAAACTTCCCTGCTTACTCCTGATGGCGCTTGACGTGCTCGGGCACGTCGTAGTTGCCCAATTCGGTAACCAGGGCCTGCACCCCGTAGCGGGAAGCCTTCTGGCGCTGTTCTTCCACGGCCTGGTCCTGCGCGTCGTAGCGGCCCAGGATCACTTTCATCTTCCCGGCCTCGGCCGCCGGGGCGAGGGTGGCGCCGTCGTAAGCCTGGGCCTTTTCGTACAGGTCGACGGCCCGGGCGGTGTCCAGGGTCGCCGCCAGTTCGTACTGCACCGGGCGGTGCAGCGCCCCGCTGGAGTAGGCGATGCTGCGGTCGCCGATGCCGCCGAAGGCATACCACGTGTAGACGGCGCTGCCCAGGGATTTCAAGATTACCCTTTCGCGGGACTTTTCAGCCAGGTCCAGGCGGCTGACTTTGTAGGAATTGTACTCAAAACCCTTTTCGTAGACCCGTACAATCCCGTAACCGCAGGGGAACTGCACGGTGGCGGGAAGCTCTACATAAGGACGATTCCTGGTCATCAGCCAGTTGGTGGTCACCACGTTGCGGTGCATGTGCCCGTTAAACACGGCCTGCACCCCGGGGAAGTCATTGATCAGGTTTTGAAAAGCAAGGAAATTGTTTATCCCGAACCATACGTCCGCGCCGTTGCAGGTGTGATGGAAAAAGAGGTAAGAAGGCCGGTCGCCGCCTTTGCGCAGTGTTTTCCGCAACCATTCCATCTGCTCGCCGTCTATGGTTCCCCAATCGTTGTCCTTTTTGCAGGAATCAATGAGGATGAACTGGTGGTCCTGATACATAACGCTGGCGTAAGTGCTCTCGCGGTTGCCGATGTGCTCCAGAAATCCCTGCGCGCCAAGGCCGGTGCGTGACTTTTGTTCGTATTTATCGTGGTTGCCGATACAGATGTAATACGGAGTCCCGTTAAATTCCGGCAGGATTTCTTCCTTTAACTGACGGTACTGCTCGAGGTGGGAGGAATCGGTCAGGTCCCCGGTAATAACGGCCAGATCGATCCCCCGGCGCCTGCTGTCCCGAATGCACTGAATCAGCAATTCCCTGGAATGCTCCGTGAGCTTGCCGAAATAGATTTCGTTCGGGTCACCCTCGCTGATTCCGTTGGAAATATGGGTGTCGCTGAAGAGGGCGAAGCTGAACAGATACTTTCCTTCCGGCGCCGGCAGGGTTTTAAAGGAATTAAGGGAACCCCTGGCGCCGTTGCTCTCCACCTGATACCAGTAAGGGGTGGCGGGCTGCAGATTTTTTACTTCCGCCCAGTGAAACTCTTTATCCCGCTCCACCGTGAGCTTGGTCAGCTTATGCTTATCCGTGCCCACCCAAAGGGAGGTGTCTGTGTTCTGCTCCGGAGTAACCCAGGTGATCACCGCGTGGTCGCTGCCCACAGTGCAGAGTTCCTCGTTTTTCAGCACTGTTCCGGCCGCCAGGGCAGTGGCCGCCGGCCCGGCCCAGCCGCCCAGCAGCAAAGCACCGGCAGTGAC
>JAIMBK010000005.1 GCA_023511535.1 Armatimonadota bacterium | reverse complement strand
AGAAGAGGAAGCCAGACAGCAGCATTGACCATGGAAATATGCCCTTTATGGGCCATTAGGAAGCCTGAAAAGCCGAAAACCAGACCGGCCATAAAGGCCGGAAAAACCCTGACCCCGAGAAGGCGGGCGTACAGAAAGGTAAAGAAGGCCGCAAGAGCGTAGTGGAGAATAATGTTGAAATTAAAAACAAAGGGCGCAGGGATAAGGAAGTAAAGGAAATTTAGCGGATAAAGCAGCCCGGTTTGCAGTGTACCCAGAAAGGGCAATCCCAAAAATTGATAAGGAAGCCAAAGTAAATCTAAGTAGTGGCTAAGCGAGTAAAAAAGCCGTAATGGATAGTATTGAACTAGCGAATCACCTGGGACTATCAACTCTCCTTTTAATATTGGAACTGCGAAGTAGAAAACACTCAGCAATATATATAGCACTAAAAATAATGTATATTTACCTATTGTTAGCAATACTTTGTTCCTCCCCTCTTTTACCCCTACATTCCTCTTGAAAATTTATTTTCTGGTTAATGATGTAAAGCGGCCTGTTCTTTGTCTCATCGTAGATACGGCTGATGTATTCCCCCATTATTCCAATGCAGATCAGCTGTATGCCGCCGAGAAACAGGACAGTGATAATGAGTGATGTCCAGCCAGAGATAGTGGTACCAAATTTGAACTTAGCGAATAGGGCATAAATGATGTAAATGAAGGCAAACAACGAAATGATATAGCCGAACATACTTGAAATCTTTAGAGGGTACGAGGAAAAAGAGAAAATTCCGTCTACCGCTAGCTTGAACATCTTTATTAAAGAATACCGTGATTTTCCATATTTTCTTTTACCAGCCATGTAATGCAGATAAGTGCAATTGAATCCCATCCAGCTAATAATTCCCCTGAGAAATCGGTGGTGTTCCCGGAAGGATTTGAGGGCATCCACTACCTTCCGATCCATTAGCCGAAAGTCCGCAGCTCCCTGGGGGATCGCGATCCTAGTGAGGAAATTGAAAAACCTGTAGTATAGCTTCGAAGTAAGCCGCTTGAAAAAAGGTGTTTTGTTTGGATCTTCCCTGATGGTCAGGACAATTTCGTAGCCCTCTTTCCATTTCTTGATCATCTGCGGGATCAACTCCACTGGGTGTTGTAGGTCTCCGTCTAAGCAGATCACTGCTCTACCCATTGAAAGATCGTAGCCGGCGGTTAGGGCGATCTGATGTCCAAAATTCCTAGAAAAACTAATCCCCTTCACCCTGCTATCCTGTGCAGACAAATTCTCGATCTCACTAAGGGTACCGTCTCTACTTCCATCATCTACGAAGATGATCTCGAAACATTCCTCAGGAATAACCTCCATAAGTTTATTGTACATAGGCCGGATGTTCTTCTCTTCATTGAAAACAGGTATAACTATCGAATAAGTTACTTCTGGCATGAGTCTCCTCCCTTCTGGCTAGAACGGTTTTACCTTACTGTGGTTCGTTGCACATTGGAACAACTATAGAAAATACCAGCGTTGAATTGCTTGTCATTAGATCTGGCCAGGTAAGGGCGCATGTCCGGTACGTAGCCAAGAAACTCAATTCCGGAAATACGGGCCAGAGCCACCACTTCGGGAGGCGGTTCCTTGCCGGGCACCAAAAGCGTGACACCCAGGATAGCTTCCCTTACTAACGGGAAGACTTTTTCTACAAAACCATAAAATGCCGTCGGTATTGGGCGGGTAGCGCAGGTGTCCATAAAAAAGGAGAACGAGCTCTTTAGGGTCGGAAGTGGCTGGAAGTAGTCGAGATCCACGCCATTGGGCACAACCGCTACCCGCGCTTTCTGGTTTAGCTTATGAAGTTCAGCAGCATCCCTTTTCACAACCTGTTCATAAAAACCGCTCTGCGGTCAAAAAAATGATTTTCATCTTATTTCACCCAGCACCTCACCATAAACCGAGAGAGTATCCCGGGCACACCGCTCCCACGAAAATTCTCTTGCCCTGAGGTATCCCCTTTCGGCCAACCTGGTACGCAGTTCGGGGTCATTAAGAAGCTGCTTCATTTTAGCAACCAAGTCGCTGTCGCTGGTGGGATCGAATTTTACCGCCGCCTCCCCCGCCACCTCTCCCACGGAAGTGGTTCCCGAACAGAGCACGGGCGTACCGCAGGCCATCGCCTCCAGCACCGGCAACCCAAACCCTTCGTAAAGGGAAGGGAAAACAAAAAAGATTGCGCGTTTGTAAA
The DNA here is from genome assembly GCA_023511535.1 of Armatimonadota bacterium. Taxonomy (GTDB): domain Bacteria; phylum Bacillota; class Desulfotomaculia; order Desulfotomaculales; family Nap2-2B; genus JAIMBK01. The sequence continues at coordinate 69,498 of JAIMBK010000005.1, read as the reverse complement.
GGGCAGTGATTATCTCCTCAGGAAGAAAACCAAAAAGGTATACGCCCTCCCCGGCCAAAGGGGCAAAGATCTCCGTCTTCTCGATTCCCGCCACCACGAGAGAAACGGAAGAACCTGTTTCAGCGCGTAGCCGGTGGAATGATTCCAGAAGCCGGGCTGTGTTCTTACGCCTGTCCACTGCACCCAGAGCAAAAATGTAATCTCTCTCGCTTATGCCCAGCCGGGAAAAAAGCTCTGCCCGGCTAAGATGCTGCTCAACCACCGTAGGGGCTTCGTAGGTGACTCGGATTTTTTCCGGCGGTATTCTCAAAACCTCCGCAATGTCCTGCCGGGAATACTCCGAAACGGTAATGACCAGGTCGCTCATCCTGGCCACTTGCGGCAAAATCCCCATACGGTACACGCGGCTCAAACGGTGGCGGAAAGAAAGTCTGGTATCACCGAACTCTCGGCGCCGGAACTCGATCACGTCGTGGATAGTGGTGACCAGGCGGCAGGGCTTAAATAAAACCGGCGCAATGTTGCTGGTGCAATGAAGGAGATCCACCCCATCGCGGCGCGCGGCCAGCGGTAAGGCCACCTGCTCCCACCAGGCCAGGTTGGGCGCGGGCAAAAGCCGTACCCGAAAGGGCGGCTCCTCGAATGCCGTCGCCACCTCCGGGTCGGCGGTACCGTCCCCGTAAAGGATGAACTCTACGCCAGGTGGCCTTTGCCGCCGAAACTCGTCAATTAAATGATATATGTAATTCCCGATGCCCCGCCGTTTTCTCCGCAGGCCATAGCGGGCATCAAGGGCAATAATCCTGGCCATTTCAGTTCCTCTTTTTGGCTATAGGTTTAAAGCTTCTAGCAATCTTGCCTGGTAGCCCGACCATTCGTAGTTTTCCAGGAAATAGGAGCGTCCCATCTGTCCCAGCCTGCTTCTTAAAATGCTATCCTTTTGCAGCCTTTCCATGGCATTCGCAAATTCAACGTAATTCCGGTAAGCGAAACCGGCGCCAGAGCGGGTGACATGCCCGGCCAGCACCGGGCAATGGCCGTTTACAATTACTGGAGTCCCCATCATAAAAGCTTCCAAAACCACGATGGAAAGGGACTCATAGGGGCTGGGCAGAACTACTGCTAAAGCGCCAGCCATAAGCCGGAACTTTTTCTCTTCGGAAACAAAGCCGTCAAGCTCAACCCCGGCATTTTTCTCCAGCCGCAGGCCTGGACTCACCCGCCCAATGAGCTTCAGCTGGAGCAGGCTTGCGGGGTACTCGCGCTTGTAGCGGGTAAAATAATCGAGCAGAATATTTATTCCTTTAGCAGCCTCAATACGTCCAGCATAAAGGAGGTAGGGCTTCTCACTGCCCTGCTTTGCTCTCTGGCGAAATGCGGTTCCTTGGCTACCCGCATTCTGGTCGGCCAGGCCGTAACCCACCACTCTCCCTTTTACTTCCCCCCAGTACCACCGCGCAAGCTCGGCCTCTTCTTCGGTCAAAAACAGAAGGTTATAACGGGAGTACCTGCGCCATATGGATAAGTAGGCGTGGGCTTCGTCGTGCAACGTGGGATGAAGGAAGACCCTTTCCGGATCACCGACACATTCCACACCGAAATAGGTGGTGGGGTATAGGTAGGTGAAGAAAATCACCGCCTGGTAAAGCGGCCAGTTGTCCCGCAGGTACTGAAATAGACCGGAAGGAAAGGGCCCCTGCCACCGAACAAGCTCTTCCTGGAACCCCAACGGCAACCTTAGACAATGCTCCCGCCAGCTTTTCTTCTGTAAATGGGAAAGCTCAAAAAATCGCTCGGGATTGGTCCCATCCAGGAAAATCCGGTTCAGCTCGTGAAAGTAATGGGGCCTTTCAAAATCGGGGTTAAAGCGCAACACCCTGAGTCCATCTTCGATACTCTCCCCTTCCCGGTAATACCTCGCCCACGTGATGTGGTCTCTCGCAGTGGAGGTCAAAATAATCACTTCACAATGCGCTTTCAAAGCCTGGGCAAAAACTCCTGCCAGAGTCTCCGCCCCCCCCAGGACCTCCCCGCCGAATCGCTGAACAACTAAGGCCACCCGCTTCACGATGAGTACACCCCTTCCAGCGCCCCGAGGAAGGCAGCTTCCAGGACCTGCCGCGTAAAACGTTTCCGGTAATTTTCTCTACCGTAGTTTGCAAGATGAAGCCGGTAATCGGAATTTGCCAAAAGCACCGCCACGGCCGCGGCAAACCGCTCATAATCCAGCTCCTTAAAAATGAGCTGATTTTCCCCCGCAGTTTCCGGCACTGCAGCCCGCCCCAAAGCCATCACCGGAACCCCATGAGCCTGGGCTTCGACTATGGGAACACAGAAGCCTTCATGTTCGCTGAGCGTTAAGAAAACAGATGCCGCCAGATAAAAGGCCTTAAGCTGTGTTTGGTTGATCTTGCCAGGAAAGATGACCAGTTCAAGGAGACGATTTGCCGCCAGGTAACTCTCTATTTCGCCATAGTACTTTATTAAGCGCGGGTCCCTACCACCTACCCAAAAAAAACGGAATCTAGAGCCGTAGAGGTCCAGTAGGGAACGTGCCACGCAAGCAAAGTGATGTACGCCCTTATTAGGAGCCTGACGACCCACAAAAAGTACCTTAGGTCTGGCATCTTTCAGCAAACTTTCTAATGTTTTTAAATCAGCTTGCAAGGCAAGCAGCTCGCTAGCCTGGTGAAAGGGCGCCACGACCCGGCACTTATCCGAAGGCGCCCCCTCACTAATCAACTCTTCGCAATTATATAGTGAATCAGCAAGAAAATGGGTGCAGAGCTTGATCAGGCGCCTCGTCTGATCTCTTCCTCGCTTCACAAGATTTTCCAGCTCCGCGCTATAACGGGCAAAAAAATGGGGTGGCGTTACGTTGTGATAGCGCAAGACCCGGTAAGGTCCCAAGTGTTGGTTAAGGAGCTTCTCCCCCGCCGACCACTCGATCCCGTGATGGTAGATTATCACTTCCGCATTTTTCACCTGATCAATACTGGCTATGAAAGAGGCAAATTGGGGTTCGTAGTGTTCAGCGTAAAGGTACACCTTAGCCCCCTTTTGTTTGAGGAGCCGAAATTCCTCTAAGACGTCGGTTCCTATGGCATCACCATAAGAAAGACTACGTAGTAAGATAGCTATTATGGAAGAATTCTTTACCACTACCGCCACCCCACCAACGCGTAATCCTGGTTTCCAAAAAGAAGTTCGTTAAGTTTCTGCGTATTCGGGTCGTCGCCCTGCAGTCGAGAGCTGTCAGTTACCGGCGAAGAAAAAAGCACTTCGATTTCTCTAAACCCGGCCGCCTCCAGCAAAAAACGCAGGGTCGCCACAGGAATCGGCTTTTGGTGGGTCAAATCCAGGTAAAAATTTTTAAAGGCAACCAGAGAATCGGGGTTGACCGTTTCCAAAATGACTACTCCACCTGCTTTGAGCTTCACCAGCGCCGTCTGGATCAGCTGCCAGAGCCGATCCGGCGACAGGTGCTCCACCAGTTGAAAAGCGGTAATGGCGCAGAGGCTTTCATCGGAAAGATGTTGAAGATAAGTGAGCGCATCCCCTTCTTCAACCGTCAGTCCTTTCTCCCGGCAGCGAGTTACCATTACTTCGCTGAGGTCCACTCCCTTTGCCGGTACGCCCGCTTCCCGGCAAAGCTCCAGGAATTCTCCCCGGCCGCTCCCCAGATCCAGCACATACCCCCCGCAGGCGGCCTGCGCTTTCTGGGCATAAGGAAGATAAATTCGTTGTCTTTCTCTGATCATTTGTTCAGTTCCCCGGAATTGCTGTTCGAAAGAGTAATAAAGCCAGGCGCTACCAGTCAGGGCACCAAACAATGCATCATTTTCGCCGGTTACTGAGTAACCGGATTCTTTTACTGGCAATTTGCCCGTTTTTTGGTATTGAACGGCCAAAGCCAGCTTAGCCTGCAAGAAAGCTGTCTCGGCCCGGTAGTTTTCTACCATACGACGCAAATCCTCAAACTCCCGGAGTACATCCAGAGCATTCTGTCTCATAGCGGCCAATTCCCGCCGTAATTCGGTCTTATCCACAGCAAAAGAAATGGCAACTTCTTTTATGCGTTCTTCAAGCCCGGCTTTCATCCCTTGAACATGCTCCCTAACTTCACCAAGCCCGCGCTGGAACTCAGCTTTATCCTGGGCAAGGCAAACGTTGACTTCCTTTATGCGTTCTTCGAACCTGGAGGATAACTGTTCCAGGGCATTTTCTAATTTTTGGTCCAGGTAAGTTCTGAGAGAAACTAAACTTTCCTCGTTGAGATTGCGGTTGTCTACGTGCAACTCGTCCAATTGCCGGTCAAGATCGTTTTTAATGTCCCTGACATGCAAAACAATCTTATCTAGAAAATCAAGAAGCACATTATGAAAGGCGGAAATCCGCGTAAACAAAGGCTGGTAGAGCCAATATGTACTTTTGCGCACAATACGTTTGAAAAGGGTTATCAACGGCCCCCACAGCGGGCGGACAGAACGCACCGGAACGTGGTTGATATCCACCTGCGCCTGCCCCTTTGCTTCAGCCAAAAACCAGTGAATTTCTTCCGGAACGTTTTCTTCGCCAGGATTAGCATCAGTTAATTTTTCGTCAAAACCTGTTCCTTTTATAGCCCTTTTGGCGGCCAAAAGTTCTTCGATGTCCCGCTTTATACTCTGGATGATCGGGTCCTCATTCATGCAAATTCGCTCCTCGCCAGCTTAAAAATAACCGGGTTCCCGCAATCGCCGCATAATTTGTTCCTTAATCCCGGGTCCGGCCGGCCGCCCGGCGCCGCCTTCAACCCCCGCCCTGGTCCATGCTTTAAATTTGTTTTAATTTACCTGTACCACCCACCGGTGTTCCAGCCTGGCTATTCCTACATCTTTTATCCTCGAGAAAACCGTAAACTCCAGGCATTTTGTCCAGTAGTCATAGGGGATACCTTCTTTTGTATGGGCGGCAACGTCCAAAAAATATCTTCCTTCCAGCAGATGGAGGTTTTGGATTTGACATTCGACCACCCCGCTAGGGGGATAACCCTCTATTTGACAGCGGTCGATATCCGTATTTGACCCGTAACAGTGAATGTTATCATCTCGAAAGATGCCAATGCCAAAGACCAGGTCGGAAACCTCCTTGTGCATCACGTACTGCATAATGATGGTCACCGGCTGACCACATTCAAAAGAGTAACATTCTTCCCCCTGTTGGTTGAGCATTTTTACCATCGTTATTTCGACCTGCCGGTTACCCCAACGAGCGGCTTTGCCTTCGAAAAAACCGCCTTCAGAAGGCGGTTTTTCCGGTTCTTTTTTACCTTCCCCAAGTTCTTTCCAGGCAGTGGTTTCTGCCTGTAATTCACCGCGCTGCCTTTCCCGGAGCATTCTTTCTTCTTCCCTGGTGGCCACCAGATCAAGATATTTATTGACCACCTCGTGAGCTTTGCCGTCAGCCTTCAATTCCCCGTTTTCCAGCCAGGCAACGTAATCGCAGATCCTTTGCACCAGGGACATATCATGGGTAACGAAGATTATTGTCTTCCCTTTCCGGCGAAACTCATTGATTTTTTCCAGGCACTTTTTTTGAAAGGCCAGGTCGCCGACGGCCATGACCTCGTCCACCAGCAAGATGTCCGGGTCCACGTGCACGGCTACGGAAAAACCCAGCCGCACGTACATTCCTGAAGAGTAATTGCGCACCGGATGATCGATAAACTCGGCCAACTCGGCAAACTCAATGATCTCGTTTAAATAGCGTTCGGTTTCTTTGCGGCTCAAACCTAGAATGGAAGCGTTTAAAAAAATATTTTCCCGCCCCGTAAAATCCGGGTGGAAACCGGCGCCCAGCTCGAGCAGGGTGGAAACCCGGCCGTTTATCCGCACTTCTCCCGCAGTTGGGTAGAGAATCCTGCTGATAATTTTCAAAAGAGTACTTTTCCCGCTGCCGTTGCGGCCGATTAAACCAATGGTGGCCCCTTTGGGAACGGTCAGGTTGATGTCCCGCAGAGCCCAGAATTCTTCGGTTTTCTGGCGGTTCCAGAAAATAATTCTCTCTTTCAGGGTTTGCGCCCGGTCCTGATAAAGGTAAAATTTCTTCGACAGGTTGATTACATTTACAGCTATGGACATTCGCTACCCCGCTTTTAAATGACTTCGGCAAAGTTCCTTTGCAGACGGTTGAAAACAGTTAAACTGAGCACAAGGAAGATCATTGCCCCGCCGGCGAAGCTACCCAGGCTCGCCCAATCCGGAAATTGCCCGTAGAAAAAGATATCCTGGTAGGCTTTAATTACCGGCACCACCGGATTGAAGAGAAATAAACCTTTTAGCTCCGGGGGCACCATCTCCAACGGGTATAAAATTGGCGTAAAGAAAAACCAGGCCATCATCACCACGCCGGTGATATGCTCCAGGTCGCGAAAATAAACGTTGGCTGCCGCCAGGAGAAGAGTCAATCCCGTCACCAGCAATGTCTGCGCCACCAGCACAACTGGAAAAGCCAGCAAGGCGATGGTCAACGGAATTTGCACAATCAGGAGAGCCGGGAGGAGAATAAATAAACTCAATAGATAATTAACGAGATTGGCCAGAACTATTGATAACGGCAAGATCTCTCTGGGGAAATAGGTCTTTTTGACCAGCCCGCCGCCGGCCACAATACTGGCCACCCCCATCTGGGCCGAGGTCGCCAGGTAATTCCAGGGCAACAGACCGACAAACAAAAACATGGAATAATGCTCAAGCTGCACGCGCATCACGAAAGAAAAAACTACGCTGTATACCACCAGCACCAGCAAAGGGTTAAAAAAAGTCCACAAAAACCCCAGTACCGAACCCTTGTAACGTGCCCGCAGTTCTTTCGCTACCAGGTTTTTGAGCATCTCGCGGTAAGCATATATTTCCTTAATTTGCTGCCACATAGATTAACACCTTGCAAATGTTTTATCTGCTTTCTTAAATTTTAATTTAAGGCGCCGAATCTTCTTTTGCCTGTATCTTCACCCTTCATATCGCTCACTGTTTATCGCCATGTTACCCGCTGGTTGGCGTCAAACCCGTGTGCCGGATCATATCTTACCACAGAATGCCATTTATTTTATAATGCAGGTAAAGACGACCGGTATCTACAAACTTATCACTCCTAATTCTCCACGCTTCTACAAAATTCCTGCCTGCCGAAGTAAAGAAAGTGGTAATTGATGTCAGCCACCGTGCTCCTTTTGGCGGAGCCGGCCCTCGTTTACGTTTGATTACCACTGGCTTTTCAGCAAATTCTTCAGCCGCCGGCCGAATTCCTCTATTGTTTCCTGCCTTCAGGGTGGATAAGGAAATCATAAGCAGTCTGCCGCAGCAGGGTTGCTTCACGGGGCAACTGAGCCAAATCGAGGGCCGTAGTAAAGTCGTCCAGCCCGATGATATTGTGCGTGATAAGCCTATCGAGGGCAACGGTTAAACAGTTATTTCTAAATGCACTATATAAAGCAAAAACCCTGTAAATCAATATTCAGGGATCTCGCTTTTCGTCGGGCCGGACGCGGTCGTCACGCTAGCATAATTATCAAAGCATTTAAAGAGTAGCTGACAAGCAACCTGCGCGCAGCTAATTTTTTAGGATTTTTATTTTCTTCTTCCCGGATATACTTAAAAAACTTATTCAAATCTCCTCCGAATTTTTCTAATATGGCTTCACGTAATTTCCTGACCTCATTAACAATTGGATCATCCACTACTCATCCCTCCTCATCAGTTCATCTGGGGTTACAATTTCCGGAGTATCCAGCCCAACGGCGTCGTTATAACGTTTTAATTTTTTGCGTACTTCACCGTGAGCAAGGTGTTTGCAGTTCCACGTTAAAAGGTAATCAGCGCGTCTTTTGCATACCTCTCGTACCTTTGAAACAGGCCAATCCACCGCTGGGCCTCCAGGTAATAGTCTTTGATGTCCATCTGGGAAGCAAGCTCTGCCCCTTCCGCCTCTTCTTTTTCGAGTGCCAGCGCTAACTTCCTCAGTTTAGAGGCGAACAGGGAAGGGCGCGGAGCCGCCTGACTTCCCTTTCCAGTACCTTCTTTTCGGCTTTCGATAAAGGCGAATACGGCGACGGCTATCAGCAAAAGGATAGCGGCTTAGTAAAATTATAAAATATTTTACTCTTTTTCCAAATCAATCTTTCCGACATTATATCCTTTTCTATCTCCTTATATCTTGCATATCGAAAAAAAGATCATCTCCTTTTGATCGCCTTTAGTCCCTGATTTATTGTCGCCCGCTCACTCGGCTTCGGCCATGGGAAGGTGGGGGGAACGGGGATTGGGGTAGAGCCTTTGGGAGCGCGGGTCGGCGATCAGATCCAGAGCCTCCATGACGATGGCCCCCAGCAAACCGTAGTTTTTCCGGGGTTCAATAATGGCCTCGAACACTCCGGGGCGGTCGCCAACGGTCAGCTCCACCCCGTAGACCACCTCCCGCCCGGCAGTCTCTTCGTCGTTGGCGCAGCGTACCACTTGTTTACGAATCACGGGAAATTTTAGTTCATTCTGCACCCAGCCGGGGAGCACTAACATGGTTGCTCCCGTATCTACCTTTACCGTAAGTTCGAGGGGTTCGCCCCCGCCGATTACGTTCCTGATCTTGACCGTTTCGTAAAATATGCCCTTTTGCTGCTCACCCCAATTTCACCCATTTATATTTACCCCCGGCTTTCCTTCCTGCCTGGAGGTAAAATCAGTTGGTAGGGGTATTTTCTAAAACGTATTTGATCAAATTGCTGCCGATAAAGCCCGCTCCGCCGGTGACGAGAATGCGCAACCCCGGACCCTCCGTCCATATCAAAAATCGAGGATTTTTTGGCCTGGTATCTTCACCCTTCATATCGCCAACTGTTTATCACCATGTTCCCTGCTGGTTAGCGTCAAACTCACACCTTCCAGGCGCGAAAATATTTTCGGTTTTAAGCTGGCAATTCTTATGTAAATTACTTTATTCCCTTCTGCTTCAATTTTTTTTCCTATTTGCAAATTAAAATCCCTTAATTCCGCATCAAACTCAGGCAATAGGACAATTTCCGCCCCTGCCGGGATCTTTTCTTCCAGTTCTGGATGTTCAAATAAATATCTGCTAAACTCCGTGCTCAATTCAATATTTTTTTCGATCATTTCTTTTTCTTTACTCATCAAGCTCACTCTCCGCAAAAGCAAGGTAGAACATATTCAATTTCTTGCATCATCCATCCACCAGAATTATTTTTGGGCTTATAAAACCGGCAACGCCTTCAACTGCTCGAAGGCATTCTCATAGGCTTTGTTTAGAGCGGAAGCCTGTTTCACCAGTTCTTGCGCCTCTTGCTTTTTCCCCTGCTTCTCCTTGACCAGGGACAGCCAGACGAGGGCCTCGCCTTTGAGCTGCTGGTCGCCGGCGGCGGCGGAGGCGCTTTGCAGGTCTTTTTCCGCCGCGGTGAGTTGGCCCAGCAGGTAGTGCGCCTGGCCGGTGGATAGCTGCACCCGGGGGGTGGGGGCGAGCATGGGGGCGTCTTTCCACAGGCGCTTTTCTTCTTCCCCCAGGGCGGCCACGCGGCTTGTGATGAGCGCGGGAATTTGCAAGGTCTCTTCTAAGTGCTGCCGGGCCGCCTCTTTATTGCCGGCGGCCAGTTCCTTTTGCCCGGCCAGGGAGCAGACCTCGGCCAGCGTTTCGTACCAGACGATCTGGTAGGGAGCCAGCTCTACGGCGCGGCGGGCGGCGGCCACGGCAGCGGCGGGGTCGCCCGCGGCCAGGTGGGCGGAGGCCAGGTCCGCCTGCCGGGCGGCGCTGTATTGGCTTAAGGACGCGGCCTGTTTAGCTTCGGCCAGGGCCGGCTCCGGTTTGCCGGCGGCCAGGTAAACGCGCATCAGGTTGGCGTGGTATTCGGCGTTGAACGGGTCATACGCAGCGGCTTTCTGCAGGTAGGCCAGCCCTTCCTGCACCTTGCCCGCCTGCAGGGATTCCGAGGCGCTGCGGGCGCAGGCGTTGGCCGCGGTGAACGTAATGCCCAGGAACAGGATCAGGATAGTGATGAAGGAGTAGACGGCCAGCAAAACCGGTTGGGCGGGCGGGCGGGCGGCCCGCCGTTTGCCGGCGGAAGTTTTTTCCCGGCGCGCGGCCGGGGCACCCGGGGCGCCCGAGGTAGTGGCGGACCCTTTTCCGGCGGCCCGCTTCCCCTTTTTCCCAGGGTTCCCGCTGCCGGCGGTGCGGTCGGTGGCGGTGACGGTTTGGCCAGGCACCCCCGGCCCGCCGGCCGCTTTCTTTTGCTCCTTGCCGGGTCCTCCGGCCGCCCCTAAGGTTTCCACCGTTTCCCCCGGCAATCCCCCCAGCACCCGCACCCCGGCAAAGACCGTCCACAGGGCGATGGTCAGGGCGGAAAGGGAGAGGTCGAAGTCGATCGCGGCGTGGCCGCCCACGGCCAGGGCGGCGGCAAAGAGCGTCCAGACGAGGGTTTTGCGCTCCACCCCGGCGGAAGCGGCCCGGTAGGCCCGGTGCGCCGCCCAGAAGAAGGCCGCCCAGATCCCCAGCACCACCAGCAGTCCCGGGACGCCGGTTTCTACGGCCACCTGGAAGTAGTAGCTGTGTACTTCGTTGGAGTTGTACAGGTAACCCTGGAAGGAGCGGTAGGCTTCTTCCCAGCCGCCGCCGCCCCACCCCAAAACGGGGCGGGTTTTCAGCATGGCCAGGGCGTCTTTGATGAAGTAAGTGCGCTCAAAGGCGTTGCGCAGGTAGTTGAAGGAAATTATCTTCTGGAGCAGTTCCGGCCGGAAGGCGGTGAACACCCCGCCGGCAACGGCAAAGCAGCCGAGCAGACCGGCCAAAACCCGGCCGGCACTTTTTCTTTCGTTCAGCCAGGCCGGCGGGCGGCGGGAAGAGAAAAAGTTGTAAGCCGCCTGGGCCAGGATAGCCGCCGCCAGGCCCGCGCCGATCCAGAGCCAGGCTACCCCCATTTGTTTGGCCACGGCCCTGCTGATAAACAGGTGAATAAAAACGTAGCCGAGGCCGCCGGCAAGCAGCACGTGCAGCAGCACCGGCAGGCGCCTTGGCCAGGGCAGGCCGGCGATGTACAGCACAAACACCGCGCCGGTAATGAGCAGGCCGCCGCGGGATTTAGTGCCGAAGAGCACGGCCAGCAGGAGAAAGTCGGCCAGGATGTAGAGGTAGCCGAAAGGCCGCAGGTTGAGCAGCCGGTCCGGCAGCACTTTTTGCAGCGTCCGGTCGGTGATGGCGGCGGCCAGGGAAAGCGGCCCGTTTTTCTGCCAGAAGCACAGACCCAGAAAAGCAGCCAGGGCCAGGTAGCTGGCCAGGGCGTTGGGGTACTGGAAGCTGGAGTAGATCCGGCCGTTCAAAAAGCCGTCCTTGATGTTCACGAGGCCCGTGGCGGTGGCCAGCCCGGCCAGGGCCACCCCGACGGCGGCGAAGTAAATGACGTGCAAAAAGCGGGAAAGATCGGCTTCCTCCCGGACCAGCTGGACGACCAGCCAGTAAACGAGGAAATAGAGGACGTTCTTGACGATTTCGGCCACCGCCAGGCCGTAGTTCACGGCGCCCGCGGCGGCCGCCAGGTAGACCAGCGGCAGCGCCAGGATAAAGTAGTCCAGGGGATGGGAGAGAAAAGCGTAATCGCGGCGGCTGTGCTTCCCCCACCAGGCCAGCCAGAACAGGACCGCCGCCAGAACAAGCGCCCGGCACTGCTCGGTGGCGAAGAAAAGCCCCCGGAAAAAGGGCGGGAAGAAAAGGAGCAGCGCCACGCCCCAGAAGGCCGCCTGGTCCGCCCAGGACCTTTGCGCGGCGGCGTGCCCGGCCGCAGCTGTGATTTTGGTCAGCCTCGCTCCCTTTGCCTGGGCCGTTGCTTTCGGCATTTTTATCCACCCTCGCCAGTCAATTTCTGCTCATCAAATCAGTGTAAAGAAAACAACAGCAACGTTTTCCACCGGCTGGAAACCAAAATTAACGTTTCTTATTTCTCCACGCTTTTACAAAATTCCTGCCTGCCGAAGTGAGAAAAGGTTTCGGCGGCAACGATAAAGAGAGCTCGAGGGTGCCGGCCATTTGGGGAACCCGGCGGGGGTCAACGAAGGCGCCGATTTCGATTTCCCGCAAGCCGTTTCGTGCTCGGCCAGGGGAAGCGGCCCGCTGCCCTAGCTATTCCGCAGTGGCCACACATTCGGACAAACATGGCCCCCCTTTTTCCGAAGGGGGTTTTCTAAAGCCAAGGAAGTTTGTTGTCATTGGCAAATGAAAAAGTTAGCTTAAGTAATTTCCCAGGGCTTCGGTTTCTTTCGTCGAAGATTTCTAGAACAGTGGATAATAGCCAATATTAAAATACGTTCCTTTTCTACACGATAAATAATCCGGTAAGTATGAAAAATAATTTCCCGGATGTTTTTCCTCCTGGCTTCTGGAACGCTGTGACCCATAAAAGGAAAATTACTCAAATTGTCAAGTGCGTTAATCAGCTTCTCAATGAAGATATTTGCGTATAGCTCCGAACCTTTTCTAATATACTCCTGGATGCTTTCTAAATCCAAAACTGCAGGCTCTGTCCATTCAATTCTCACTGGCCTAAAAACCTCTTTTTGACTTCTTCCTGAGAAATTACGCGACCTTCTTCAGCAGCTTTAATACCGGTAGCTATTTTTTTCCTTACGTAAAGTTTATATATAATGTCATCCCAGCCAACCTGCTCCGGTAATTCCGATATTAATTTCAACGCTTCCTTTTTTACTGTATCCATTGGCAAACACCTCCTTAAATTAGATGACAGATCTTTCCCGATTACGGAGATACAACCATTATAACATAAATTATTTAAAATTATTGTAAAAAGATGATACATCTATCTCAATCTTTGCACATTCAATGAGCTCGAGTTGGTGATTTAACAGGACTTGAAATTTAAAGGGAAATGTTAAAGGTATGCTCATCTCCCGTACCTCCCTGGCGCTAAAATTTCTGGCCTACAGTCAGTAAAAGACTTTCTACTCTCTTTAATTCTATGTACACAACATGGTCTCTGGTACTGATGAAATCGATTAGCTCGTCAAACTTATCTAAGTCCATCCCTTTATTTTCAATCACATAATCTTCGAGAGCATTAATCCTCACCGCCAGCCTCCAAATCACCTGAGAGTCATCCTCAAAAAAAACTCCTTTTAGTGCATCAAGTAATGACTTGCCCATATTATCTGCATCTATCTCTGTTTTCTTTCTATGAAAGTAATAAATCGCACAAGCTATCTTTTGAGACTTATCAAACATTATACAGACAAGACTATGAGAACATCATAGACATTCCCCTGGGCAAGCAAATTAATTATTTCTTGTTTGGCGCTCTGCATCTCGAAAGGCTCCCTTGCAAAAATTTCTAAAATAATTATATAACGGATTTCGGGTTTTGTTAAGTTGTTACGTCAAATGCAAAATTTCCGGCAATGTTAACCTTCTTCAGCAGACCGCCGCCAGCAGGGCGTCCAGGCGTATTTGATACCTTTATTGCTTAACGAGTTCCTTGATAAACTTCTCCAATTCTCCCCTGCGCCTGGAAACCAGTTTATAAGCAAACATTCCTTCGCGTTCGGCTATGCCAGCTATGATGGCGACCTCGATTACCTGCAGTTCTGTAACCTTCCATATAATCCGGAGCGACCTGTTATCTACATAAACGCTACGGTATCCTACCAGGGGCCTGCCGGCCTGGTTTTCCAACTCCTTCAGCTCAAAAACCTGGGGAGGGCTGCCCAGGCCGGCCGTATCGGCCAGAACGATCTCTTCGATGGCGGGGCAGGCCAGAACTTCCCCGATCAACTCCAAAACCCTGGCCGGGGGGACCTCGCCTTCCAGGGGGCAGCCAAAGGCGGTGGCGATGCTGATGCGGAGCCCGATCCCGTCGCGCTCGGCCTGCGCGGCGATGGCGCGGAGTTCGGTCAGGGACTCCCGGATGGTTTTGTTCACGTTGTTCAGGTTGTGTTTTTCGCTGGTGGAAAAAACGAAGTTCAGGTGCGCAAGGCCCGCTTCCCGGCCGGCGCGGTAGCCGCGGAGATTGGGAATGAGGGGGCAGGGGGACCGGCCGGGCCTCGTTTGGAGGCCGTCCCGGAGCAGGACTTCGATGATGGCGGCTTTCGCGGGCAGTTTCATCTTTTTAAAGCTATTTTACTTTCGATACGGGCTGATCCGGATGGGCAGGGTTGGGAATAAGACGTTGATTCACGCAATCGACAAAAAGATCCAGCTTTTCCAACACGGTTTGGCCGATGATCACCTCGTCCCCCAGCACCAGCGCTTCTTCCAGGGTATCTCTGCCTTCTATTTCGATGATCAGCGGCTCCGTCACCCCTACCGCTTCCTTCCGTCTGTCGGCACATTCGGCAACCCGCCGGCCGCGCAGGGCCAGACCCAATCGCTACCTTACTTCACCCATTTCGGGCACCCCCCTCAACTCTCAACTGCCTCCAGCACACCCCACTAACCGTGCCTGATTTGCTGTCGCCTTTTCACTCGGCTTCGGCCATGGGAAGGTGGGGGGAACGGGGATTGGGGTAGAGCCTTTGGGAGCGCGGGTCGGCGATCAGATCCAGAGCCTCCATGACGATGGCCCCCAGCAAACCGTAGTTTTTCCGGGGTTCAATAATGGCCTCGAACACTCCGGGGCGGTCGCCAACGGTCAGCTCCACCCCGTAGACCACCTCCCGCCCGGCAGTCTCTTCGTCGTTGGCGCAGCGTACCACTTGTTTACGAATCACGGGAAATTTTAGTTCATTCTGCACCCAGCCGGGGAGCACTAACATGGTTGCTCCCGTATCTACCTTTACCGTAAGTTCGAGGGGTTCGCCCCCGCCGATTACGTTCCTGATCTTGACCGTTTCGTAAAATACGCCCATTTTGCTGCTCACCCCAATTTCACCCATTTATATTTACCCCCGGCTTTCCTTCCTGCCTGTGAGGCATATTTTAATTGCATCAATAACTTATTCTCCATCATTCTACATAATTCCTGCCTGTTTGCGATCCGGTCAAAAACAATCGAAAATCTTTTTCGCCTGCATCTTCACCTTTTATATCGCTAATTGTTTATCATCGTGTTTCACCTTTTCACTCGGCTTCGTCCATGGAAAGGTGGGGGGGGGGACGGGGATTGGGGTAGAGGCGCACCCAACAGCGGCAGGGGGCCTAATCCCCGGGATTTCTTTCCTCTCCGCCCGGCTGCGGCGGGCCGCCCGGCACGGGCCCGCTCCTGCTTTCAGCGGGCCTTACGTTGCCTCGCGCCAGGGACGCGAAAATCCCCCCGCAGCAAATCACGGTGAGGACGATAAACGATACCCTGGCGGCGTCCAGGAACTGGCCGGCGCTGGCGGCGGACAGTTCCGACCTGCCCACGTACAGGGCCATAATCAGGGTTACGATGGCCATGCTGGAAGCCTGGCCCACCAACCGCATGGTGCCCAGGGTGGATGAGGCAACTCCGTAAAACCTTTTCTCCACCGAGCTCATCACCGCGTTGCTGTTCGGCGAAGAAAACAGGGCAAAACCAACGCCCAGCAAGGCCAGGTTAATCACCAGCAGCCACAAGGGGGTGCTTCGGGATATAAAACAGAACACAAGCAATCCCAAAGTGGTGAGGCTCATCCCCCACGATGCCACCACCCGCGGTTCCACCCGGTCGGAAAGCCGCCCGGCGAAAGGCGATAGGATCGCCATGAGCACCGGCTGGGACAGCAGGATCAAGCCCGCCGTCTGGGAGTCATAGTCCAGTACCACCTGGAGATGCAGGGAAAGCAGGAAGCCCACCGCAAAGGTGGCGCTGTAGTTGATCAGGGCCGCCAGGTTGGAAAAGGCAAAGGCGATGTTGCGGCTGAACAGCCGCAGGTCCATCAAAGGTTGCCGGAAGGTCGTTTCGTGCCGGAAAAAGGCCAGCAGCACCAGTACCCCCAGCAATAAAAGGTACTTGCCCCACACCGACGATTCCACGGATGTAAAACCGTACATCAGGAACACCAGGCCGGCTACATATAGAACTGCACCGGGATAATCGTATTTTTCTCCCCTCGCTCCGGCCCATTCGCCTTTCAGCCGGGCTAAAGTGAGGGCCAAAACAAAGACGGCCAATAGCGCGGTGAGGTAAAAGATAGACTGCCATCCCAGGTTGTGGTTCATGGCCCCGCCCAGCACCGGGCCCAAGGAGAGGCCGACGTATACAGCAGCCACGTTAATCCCCAGCACTTTGCCCCTTTCTTGCGGCGGAAACACCGAGGTCAAAATGGCCATCCCGGTACCGAAAATCATGGCGCTGCCGATACCCTGCAGCACCCGGAACGCGATCAGCGTCTCAATGGACCAGGCCAGGCCGCAGAGCAGCGAAGACAGCCCGAAGGAAACCATGCCTGTAAGAAATATTTTTTTTCTGCCCACTATATCCGCCAGCCGGCCAAAGGGCAGCAAAAAAGTCGCCGACGCCAGGATATAACTGGTGGCAACCCAGCTTAACAGGTAAGCGTCGGCCCCGAACTGCCTGCCGATGGATGGAATGGCCAGGTTGATGGAACTGCCCATGAACGGCGTGAGAAAAGAAGCGGTGGCAGCCACCATCAAAGTATAACGTTTTAGTGCGTCATCTTGACTCATCTTCAAACCTCCCGAATCTCGAAAGCGTTCGAGATCAAATTTATAAACTGCCGGTTCTTCGTTGTCCAGCCGAAACTGATGGCCGGGTCGCTTATCCGATAAAGTGGCGAATTGCTTCCTCCACGCGCGCGATGTCGATGCAGGTGTCGCGGCAGGGACCGTGGGGGCGCTGGTTGGTTACGCCCAGGACGGGCAGACGCCCCACGTCCTGAATCCCGCTGCTTAAGTCCCGTTCACAGGCAATGGCCACGATGGCTTTCGGCCGGTATTCCTCGACGTACTTGCGGGCCAGGGTGCCGCCGGTGGCCACCCCCATCTTGACGCCGAACCTGTCCCGCAGGGCGAGCAGTTCATTGATGGGGCAGTTACCGCAGCGCCGGCAGTTGTCCACATTGACCGTAATCTTGTGCGGGCAGCCGGTCCACTGCAGGCAGTGCGGCACCAGGACCAGGATTTGCTCCGCTTTTACCTTGATCCGGCGCGCTCTGACCAGTTGATTGTTTACTTCCACGAAGGAACTGCGGATACGGTCCTTGTCAATGTGTAACAGGCGGCCTAAAGCCAGCGCCGCCGGGTAAAACAGGTGGATGGCCAGCTGAATGGGGGCCTGCAAAAAGGGAAAGTTCCTGGCGGCCAGAATGGTTAAAACGATCCCGATGATGCCAAAAATCGCCAGCAGGATTCCCCCGGCCACAGTCAGCAGAATAATCAAAAAAATGGTCTGGTAAAAGGTGGAATCGCCGGGGTGGAAAAAGAGGTACCAGAGGCCGGAAATAAAAAGCAGGATTCCAACCAGGCTTCCTCCCAGCAGGCCCAGGAAAAGGCGCTTATGCACCTGTGGTGAGATTACGACCGGTGACTTCACATGGTGTTCTCCCTTGAAAAATAGGATTCAAAAATCGTCCCTGC
Organism: Armatimonadota bacterium; assembly: GCA_023511535.1. GTDB lineage: Bacteria > Bacillota > Desulfotomaculia > Desulfotomaculales > Nap2-2B > JAIMBK01. The sequence goes on along the minus strand of JAIMBK010000005.1, from coordinate 51,960 downwards.
GGCGATGGGGTGGCCGCGCAGGAAGTCTTCCGCGTTCAGGCGCCGGCCGCCCTGGAGCTGCAGCTCGACCACGCGCACCAGGCCGGGGTTGGCCTGGACCAGCAGGCCTTCTCCGGGGTGTGCCGCCCGCACCTGCCCCGGCAGCGTCCCCGCCAAAAGGGGTTCCTCCCGCGCCACCTCCACCCGCCAGATTTTCAAGACGCGCCCCTGCCACAGGGTGGCGGCGCCGGGCCAGGGGTTTAAGCCCCGCACCCGGTTAAAGACGGAGCGGGCGGAGGCGTCCCAGGCGATCAGCTCGTCGGCGCGGGTCAGCGGCGGAGCGTAGGTGGCCCGGGCGTGGTCCTGCGGCCGGCGCACCAGCCTGCCCGCCGAAAGCTCCGCCAGCGTTTTCACCAGCACCTGCGCTCCCAGCTGCGCCAGGCGGTCGTGGAGGGTGCCGGCGGTGTCTTCGTCCGTGATCGGCAGCGCTTCCTGCAAAAGGATGTCGCCCGTGTCCAGCCCCTCGTCCATGAACATGGTGGTGATCCCCGTTTCCCGCTCGCCGTTGATGATCGCCCGGTGGATGGGCGCCGCCCCGCGGTATTTAGGCAGCAGCGAGGCGTGCACGTTGATGCACCCGTATTTCGGCATCTTTAAAACGGCGGGGGGCAGGATCTGGCCGAAAGCCGCCACCACAATCACGTCGGGAAGCAGATCCTCCAGAGCGGTCAGAAATTCCGGTTCGCTCAGCCGCTGCGGCTGCCAGACGGCCAGGCCGCGCCCGACGGCGGCCTCCTTCACCGGCGAAGGCTGGATTTTACCGCCCCGCCCCTTTGGCCGGTCGGGCCGGGTAACCACCCCCACCACCCGGTAGCCGGCGTCCACAATTGCCTCCAAAACGGGCACCGCAAACTGCGGCGTGCCCATGAAAACGACCCGCATGAAATTACCCCCGCCCGCTTTCGGCCTTGCGAATTTTCACGGCCCGGTCGATAAACAAGATGCCGTCCAGGTGATCGATTTCGTGCTGCAGGGCGCGGGCGCAAAAGCCGTTGGCCTGCACCTTGATTTCCCGGCCTTCCCGGTCCAGGCCCTGCACCACCACGCCGGCCGCCCGCTCCACCTCCCCCAGTACGCCGGGGATGCTCAGGCACCCTTCCAGGTCCGTTTCTTTTCCGGAAGCCTCCAGGATCTCCGGATTAACCAGCTCGATCAAACCTTCCCCCGCGTCCACCACGATGGCCCGCTTCAATACGCCGATCTGGGGGGCGGCCAGTCCCACTCCCTTATTGCTGTACATCGTATCGCGCAGGTCGTCCAGCAATTTATGGACGCTCTCGTTGATCTTCGCGATTGGCTTTGCCTTTTCCCTGAGGACGTCGTCTTCTCCGTAAAGGACAATGCGATAAACGGCCAACTGGACCAACCCTTTCAAAAAAAGAAATTAACGGGGAAGATTCCATTGTTCCGCTGCGCAGGCATTGGCCATTGCAATGGAAATTTGGAATCGATCTGCTTAGATTAAATGCTGCGGCTCTATATCTATAATAACCCGCAGACGCCGGGATGTAAAATGATCGGCTTCCTTCAGCCCCGCCGCGGCGGCCGCGCGCAGCAGGTCCTCCCGGGGGGACTTGAGCACCAGGTGCCAGCGGTAGTAATCCTTGATCCGGCTCAGGGGCGCCGGAGCGGGGCCCAGAAAGCGGATTTCCTCCTCCCCCCGGCCGGCGAATTCCTTTAGTTTGCTGTATAAAATGTTGATCGCCCCTTCCACTTCGGCGGCGCGCGGGCCCGTGACCAGGAGCCGGGCCAGGCGGCTGAAGGGGGGGTAATCCAGCGACCGGCGGTATTCGATTTCTTGCCGGTAAAACCCTTCGTAATCGTGGTCGCGGGCGGCGCAAACGGCGTAGTGCTCCGGCTGGTAGGTCTGAATGATCGCTTCCCCGCCCAGGTCGCCGCGGCCGGCCCGGCCCGCCACCTGGGTAAGCAGCTGGAAGGTCCGCTCGCCGGCCCGGAAGTCCGGCATGTGCAGGCTGACGTCCGCGTTCACCACCCCCACCAGCGTCACGGAAGGGATGTCCAGTCCCTTGGCGATCATCTGCGTGCCGATCAGGATGTCCGCCCCGCCCTGCCGGAAGGCGCCGAGGATCTCCCGGTGGGAGCCTTTGCGGGCGGCGGTGTCGCTGTCCAGGCGCAGGACTCTGGCCCGCGGGAAGAGGCGCTTTACTTCCTGCTCGATCTTTTGGGTGCCCGCGCCGAAGTAGCCGATCTGTTTGCCGCCGCAGTCCGGGCAAACGGCGGGCGCCGGGGCCGTGTGGTTGCAGTAGTGGCAGAGCAGGCGGCCGTTGGCGTGGTAGGTCAGCGACACGTCGCAGTGCGGGCACTTGACCACCAGGCCGCACTCCCGGCAGACGACGATGGTGGAAAACCCGCGCCGGTTGAGAAACAAAATCACCTGCTCGCGGCGGGCCAGCCTCTCCCGGACGGCCAGCAGCAGCGGCCGGCTGAAAAAGCCCCGGTTGCCCCGGCGCAGCTCCGCGCGCAGGTCCACCACCTGCACCCGGGGCAGGGGGCGGCTCTCGATGCGCTCGTCCATCCGGAGCAGCCGGTACTCCCCCCGGCCGGCGGCGAAAAAGGACTCCAGCGCAGGGGTGGCGCTGCCCAGAACGACCGCCGCGCCGCGCTCGCGCGCCACGTGCAGGGCCACCGTGCGGGCGTGGTAGCGGGGGTTTTCCTCCTGTTTATAGGAAGGTTCGTGCTCCTCGTCAATGATGATCAAACCGGGGTCGGCCAGCGGGGCGAACAGGGCCGAGCGCGCCCCCAGAACGACGCCGGCCTCGCCTTCCGCGATGCGCATCCATTCGCCGTATCTTTCCCCGTCGGAAAGGCGGCTGTGCAGGACGGCCACCCGCCGGCCGAAGCGGGACTGGAAAGCGGCAATCATTTGCGGGGTGAGGGCGATTTCGGGAACCAGCACGATTGCCCCGCGCCCCAGGGCCAGCGCCCGGGCGGCGCTCTGGCAGTAAACTTCGGTTTTTCCGCTGCCGGTGACGCCGTACAATAAGAAAATCCGGTGCTCCCCCGCCTGCAGGGCGGCCCGGATCTCCCGGACGGCCCGGTCCTGCTGGGGAGTCAGCGGCGGGGGCGGCGGATGCTCCTCCCTGTTCTCCTCTGGAAAGGGGGAGCGGTTTTTAATATACTCCCGGACGGACAAAATATTTTTCGCGATCAGCGCCTCCACCGTCCCGGCGGAGACGCCGGCAGCGGCGGCCAGCTCCCGGCGAGTAAGGCCGGGCCGGGCCAGGGCGGTCCGCCAGGCCTTTTCCTGGGCCGGCGCCCGGGAAAAATCGGGCGGGCCGGGCGCCTGCGCAGCAGGCCAGAGACCCTGCACCCGCCTGGGCGCGCCGGCCAGGCGCGGCCCGATCACCGTCTGCAGGGCGCTCACCGTGGGGCACAGGTAATGGGCGGCCAGCCAGCGGGCCAGGGCCAGCTGCCGGTCGTCAAAAACCGGCCCCGGCTCCAAAACGGCGCTGATTTCTTTGACCCGGTCAAGTTCAGGGGGGGCGGAAAAACCGAGCACGTAGCCGGTAAGCTTTTGCCGGCGGAAAGGCACCTGCACCCGGCTGCCCACCGTGACCTGATCTTTTAAGTGCAAAGGCACCAGGTAGTGAAACACCCTGTCCACCTGGCGCGCCGGCAGATCGACCAGAACTTCGGCGTACAATCCCGCTTCCCCCCATTTAATTTTAACTTATCCCTGTTTCTCCTGGCAATTAATTTTTTCTTCCGCCTGCTCTTTTCCCCGCCGGGTGACGATTGTTACCCGGGGGGTGCGGCCTTGCGGGGATAAGGACCCGGGAGGCACGGGCGGCGGCGGTGGTGGTGCGGCCGGACCTGGCGGCCCGGGGGGTCCGGGGGGCGCCGGGGGGAGGGACCGCACGCAGCTCCCCGGGGACCCCGGCGGCGCGGGCGGCGCGGGCGGCGAAGCGAACCCGGCCGGCAAAGCGGGATTGGGCCGGGTGAAGGGGCGGACAGCGGGAACTGCTTCGGCATCTGGATTTTGTTCCGGTGCCGGACAGGCCGGTTGCCTGCTCCGGGTTGGCGTGTCCGGTCGTGCCGGTTGAACCGGCCGGGCTGGTTTGGCAGGCGGGACCGGCCAGTCCTGCCCCGCCTGCCCCTCTTCGGAAGCACGCTGCTGTTCAGGCGGTGCCGGCAGCGGGGATGGGGGAACGGCCACCTGGGTCGGAGCCGGAGCTGGACCCGGCTCCGGGAAAGCGGGCCCGCCGGGTCTTCCTCCCGGAAACAAACCGGGGCGATACGGGTAGCGGGGGGAGTGAACGAGGGTAATCCCGCTCAGCTTGTATTCTTCCTCCTGGAAGAGTTGTCCTCCCTGGTACCAGCGGCGGCGGATCTCCGCCCGGGGAATGATCAGGGACACTTCGAAGGGCAGGCGCAGGGTGTTGGATCTATTCAACTTGAGCGAAACGCTGTCCAGCCGGATTTCCGACTCGTCAACCTGCTGGTAAAACGGCCGGCAGGGCCGCAGCGGCGGACCGTAGCCAAACGGCGGCATAGGAACCCCCCGCTAACTTACAATAATATAAACCGGGCACAAATCAGGTCAGCAACCAATTATCAGTTATTTTTTAGTTCTTGATCCAATGCTATCCAAATTTCACCCATTACCATATTATTATGGTTTAAGACGTGATGTACCTGGATAAACTTTTCCAACCTTTTTCGAAAATTTCACTAAAAAATAAGCCCCACCAGGCTTTTGGAGCCCCTATCAAGGATGAAGATTTTTCCCAAAAATAAAAAAATGTGAATCAAAGCCAAAAACATCCTCTATACAGAGCAAGTCAAGCACGATAAAACTCGTCGCATCTGTATAAGAAAAAACCTGATCAGCGTATTTTCGAAGGAGCTCCCTTGCTTTTTCTTCAATCGCTACACTTACCTGGACAACCACTAATTCTTTACACTCGGTAGATTCCTTAATTACATCCAGAAACTTAACCGCCGCCGAATGAGAAGTATGATATCTTAACCATGTATAAGTCTCGGCGACCACTAGATTCGTCGTGTAGAATATTGCTCCGTCCTTAATTGATGTGTAATACTGTACTGCTTTTTTGTGCTCTTGATCGTCCTTATACGTTAAAGCTATGAAACCACCTGAATCAATGAAAATTTTAGAGCGGCCCTGGTCCACCGTACAAGTCCTCCTTGTATGTACGTGACCCTTTATTTTTTGGACCGCCTGCTATCCCGATTAATTCATCCAACACTTTTTCCTTTCTTCTTCCCTTTATTTCTGCTCCCAAACGTTCATACAATTCTTTCTGGAGATGCGGAGGTAATTCTTTGATCAATTCGTAAATTCTATTTACCTTGTTGACCGCCATGAAAGCTCACCGCCCCGCCTTTCTTTTTATTCTAATTATAATTCTTGTTTAGGTTTCTGTAAAAGGTTTAATTACAGTTAACCTTGCTTCACCCGCGCAGGGCGTGGGCCGCGTCCAGGATGCGGTGGGCCAGTTCTGTTTTTTTCATCAGGGGCAGGTCGACGACTCTGCCGTCGCGGTAAATGAGTTTGACGAGGTTGGTGTCCGCGCCGAAGCCGGCTCCCGGCCGGGTGACGTCGTTGGCCACGAGCAGGTCCACATTTTTTTCCTCCAATTTCCGGCGGGCGTTGGCCAGCAGGTTTTCCGTTTCTGCAGCGAAGCCCACCAGGACCTGGCCGGGTTTTTTATGCCGGCCGAGTTCGGCGAGAATGTCCGGGTTTTTGACCAGCTCGATGACCAGGGTTTCTCCTTCCTTTTTGATTTTCTGCTCCGCCGCCCGGGCGGGCCGGTAGTCGGCCACCGCCGCCGCCTTGATCACGACGTCCGCCCGGGGGAAATGCTCCCGGACGGCCTCAAGCATCTGTTGCGCAGTCTCCACGAGGACCGCTTTGACCCCCGCCGGCACGGGCAGCGCGGTGGGGGCGGTCACCAGCGTGACGTCCGCCCCCCGCGCCGCGGCGGCCGCAGCCAGAGCGTAGCCCATTTTCCCCGAGCTGCGGTTGGAAAGAAAACGGACCGGATCGAGGGGCTCGCGGGTGCCGCCGGCGGTGACCAGCACAAAAAGCCCCTGCAGGTCTTTCGCCGGGCCCAGCAGGCGGGCGATTTCCGCCACGATTTCCGGCGGCTCGGGAAGCCGGCCTTCGCCTGTCTCCCCGCAGGCCAGCCGGCCCTTCCCCGGCTCCAGGACGTGGCGGCCGTATTTTTTAAGGGCGGCGAGATTGGCCTGGGTGGCCGGGTTCCTGTACATGTGAACGTTCATTGCCGGGCAGAATAAAACGGGCCCCGGGGCGGCCAGGATCGCGGCGCTCAGCAGGTCGTCCGCCAGACCGTGCGCCGCCTTGGCCAAAATATTAGCGGTAGCCGGAGCTACCACCAACAAATCCGCCTTCGCCAGTTCGATGTGGGGCAGCAGGGGACCGCCCGCGCCGCCCGGGCCGTCCGTACCGGCAAACAGATCCGTCTGCACGGGGTTCCCGGTGAGGGCCGCGAAGGTGGCCGGCGCCACAAACTTTTGCGCACCGGCCGTCATGATCACGTGCACGTCCGCCCCCGCCTTGCTCAACAGGCTGGCCAGTTCCGCCGCTTTGTAGGCGGCAATGCTTCCCGTCACGCCCAGCGTAATTAACTTGCCTTTCAGCATTTCCGTGGAACGGTCTGTCAACGTCGTCAGATAAAAGTCCGGTCTGCTTCGATCTTTCGGTATTCAGCGGCTGACAGCTTACCTCTCAGTCCCGACGGCTGACGACCGTCCTTATTTCCTCCCCTGTTTAGTGTGCCGGAATTTTATTTTTCCGCTGGCGATCTCCTCCAGCGCCTTCGTCACCGGCTTGCTCCCGTTTGCTTCGTTTTCCACTGCTTCCGTTAGCAGCCTTGCGCGTTTGGCAGCCATTACAACCAGCGTATAGCGACTGTCGACCCTTTTCATTAATTCGTCCAGAGATGGTTGCTTCATCGCAATCCCCCGCGCTAAATTTTAAGGTCTCGAAAACGCACCGTCCGGCACTTTTCCGCCGTAATAATGGAGCGGATTTGTTCGACCGCCTTTTCCACCCGTTCATTGACTACCGCGTAATCGTAAAGGGAAAGCGACTGCAGCTCACGCTTCGCCCACTGCAGCCGTTTTTGCACCTCCTCCGCCGATTCGCTGCCCCGCCCCGCCAGCCGGGCCTCCAGCTCCTTCCAGGACGGGGGGAGGAGAAAAATTAAAACCGCCTCCGGTAATTTATTCTTGACCTGCAGCCCTCCCTGAACGTCGATCTCCAGCAAAACGTCTTTCCCCCGGGCCAAGGTCTCTTCCACCGGCAGGCGGGGGGTGCCGTAGAAATTATCGTACACCCTGGCCCATTCTAAAAATTCATCGCCCTCGATCATCAGCGAAAACTTTTCGCGCGAAACAAAATAATAGCTGACCCCGTCCGTTTCGCCGTTCCGGGGCGGCCTGGTGGTAGCGGAGACCGAGACCGCCAGATTGGGCTCGGCCTGGAGCAAAGCCTGGCTCACCGTGCCTTTCCCCACTCCGGAAGGCCCGGACAACACAACCAGGATGCCCTTTTCAACCATTGCTAATTGGCAATTTCCTCCGCGACGACGGGAGGAGGGGCTTCTTTGCCGCCCAGGTTCCCCAGGCGGTTCGCCACCGTCTCCGGCTGGACGGCCGACAGGATGACGTGATCACTGTCCGTAATGATGACCGCCCGGGTGCGCCGCCCGTAGGTGGCGTCGATCAGCATCCCGCGGTCCCGCGCTTCGTTGATGATCCGCTTGATGGGGGCGGATTCCGGGCTTACGATGGCGATGATGCGGTTGGCCGAAACAATGTTGCCAAAACCGATGTTAATTAATTTGATATCCACTTTTTTCCCTCCTGGATTATCTACTCCACGTTTTGCACCTGTTCCCTGATTTTTTCCAGCTCGCTTTTTACTTCCACCACGAGCTGGCTGATCCGCAAATCGCCGGCCTTCTGGGCGATGGTGTTGATTTCCCGGTTTAATTCCTGAATCAGAAAATCCAGTTTTCTGCCCACCGGCCCGCCTTCCTCGCCGGCAAGCCGCAGCTGGTTGAGGTGGCTGGAGATGCGCACGACTTCTTCGGCAATGCTGGAACGCTCGGCAAATAAAGCGACCTCCGCCGCCAGGCGGGCCGGTTCGACGGCGTCGCCGGGAACCAGCTCCTGCACCCGCTGCCGCAGGCGCTCGCGGTATTCTTCCACCACCAGGGGCGCTCTGCTCTCGATTTCTTGATTCAACTGCTCGATGCGGTCGATCCGGCTTTGAATGTCGCTTTCCAGCCGGGCGCCCTCGGTTTGCCGCATCTCCAGCAGGGCCGCCAGCGCCCCGGCCAGGGCCTGTTCAACGGCCGGCCAGAGTTCTTCGAGGTTTTCTTCCGGCTCCTCGACGGACAATACCCCCGGCAGGGTCAAAAAGTGCTCTAATTTTACGTCCGGCGGCATTTCCAGTTCCTGCAACATTTCTTTCAATGCCTTATAATACGCCGCCGCGAGGTTTTTGTCAACTTTCACCGCAATATTTTTTGGACCGGCTTCTTCAACGGTCAGGTAGCAGTCGACGCGCCCCCGGGAAATGCACTCCAGGATCCTCCCCCTGATTCTTTCTTCCAGCGGCAGCATATTTTTCGGCAGCCGGATAACCACTTCCGAAAAACGATGATTAACCGACTTGAGTTCGACGGTAATTTTTTTTCCCGCACCGGCCGCGCTGGCGCGGCCGTAACCCGTCATGCTTTTGAGCAAGGAATTCTCCTTTCCTTGGCGGCGGGGCTTTGCGCAAGCCGCCGGCCGGCTTACCGGGCAATCGCCCCTCGCCACCCATATAATACGATTCGCGCTGCTATTTTACGGAAGTCAGTACCTCCCCGATCCGGTCCAACCCCTCTTTGATGTTTTCCAGGGAGGTGGCGTAAGAGAGGCGGAAGCAGCGGTCGTCACCGAAGGCCACGCCCGGCACTACGGCCACCTTTGCCTCCGTGAGCAGGATGGCGGCCAGGTCGCTGGCGCTGCCGATGGTTTTTCCCTTGTAGGCCCGCCCGATGATTCCTGCAATGCTGGGGAACAGGTAAAAGGCCCCGCTGGGCTTAAAGCAGGAAACTCCCGGAATGGCCGACAGGCGCTCCAGCATGTAATCGCGCCGCCGGTTGAATTCCGCCACCATCTGCCTTAGCGGTTCCTGCGTCCCCGTCAGCGCGGCCACACTGGCCGCCTGGGCGATGGACGTTGGGTTGGAAGTGGAATGGCTCTGCAAATCGGTCATGGCCTTGGCCGCGGGAGCGGGAGCGGCCGCGTAGCCGATACGCCACCCGGTCATGGAGTAAGCTTTGGAAACGCCGTTGATGACCACGGTCAGCTCCTTTAGGCCCGGATTGAGCGAAGCGATGCTGACGTGCTCCAGGCCGTCGTAAATCAATTTTTCGTAAATCTCGTCGGAAATAATGGTAACCTTTTTTTGCAGCAGCACTTCGCCCAGGGCGGCCAGTTCCTCCCGGGTGTACACCGCGCCGGTGGGGTTGCCCGGGCTGTTGAGAATGATCATCCGGGTGCGCGGGCTGACCACCGCCTCCAGTTCTTCCACGGTAAGCTTGAAGCCGTTTTCCGCCCTGGTCTGCACAATCACCGGCCGGCCCCCGGCCAGCTTGATCTGCTCCAGGTAGCTCACCCAGTACGGCGCCGGCAAAATGATTTCGTCGCCGGGGTCGCAGAGCGCCTGGATGGCGTTGTACAGGGAATGTTTGGCTCCGCAGGAGACAACGATTTGCTCCGGCGCATAGTCCAGGTTGTTGTCCGCTTTCAGTTTTCGGACGATGGCCTCCTTCAAGGCGGGCGTCCCGCCGACGGGGGTGTATTTGGTCATCCCTTTGTGCAGCGCTTCGACGGCGGCCTGCTTGATGTGCTCCGGGGTGTCGAAATCGGGTTCGCCCGCCCCGAAGTTAATTACCTTTTCGCCCGCAGCAATCATTTTTTTGGCCCGGGCGTCGATACTTAAGGTGGGTGAAGGGCTGATCTCTTTGGCCCTGGCGGCCAGCTTCACGATTTTTTCCTCCTTTGCGAAACTCTTTTCCTTTTGCTTGCGTTCAGGACGGTAATTCCCACTACTTCCCCTTTTTCATAGCGAATGATCAGGTCGTCGCCAGTCAATTCGGAATCATCGGCCCGGCTGGGCTTCTTAAAATTAATGTAAAGGACATCGGCCTCTTTATCGTACGTTGTCCAAACCCTCGGGTAGGGCACTTCCAGCAATTCCGGTACAATCGCCAATACCTTCTTCACTTCTGCCGTTCCCATACTTTCCGCCTCCTTTCAAGCTTTTTGATCTTTTTGGTCAAAAAGGCGGTAATTATAAAGCCGTCATTCTCATCTATCTCCTTATAAACTACCACGATATACTTGCTTCTTTCCAGCTTTTTTACGGCCAGAAATTCCCCCGTTTTCCCTTCAAAAATTACATCCGGATCTTCCACAGTTTCCAGAACTTCAAAATAATAACCCGCCATTTCCGAATGTTCTTCGGTAATATGGAACCATCTTTCTTGCGGAAAACGAATGGGAATGCCATACTTTGAATTAACCATGTATATCCTCATATTACATACTATTTTTAAAAATTTACCTGTCCCACGTTCCGCTTGATCCGCTCGATGGCTTCCTTGAGGCGGCCGGTAGGAACGGTCAGCGACAGGCGGAAGTAGCCTTCGCCGGCGGCCCCGTAGCCGGTGCCGGGGGTGATCACCACGCCGGCTTTTTCCAGCAGTGTTTCGGCGAACGAGGCGGAAGTGTACCCGGCCGGTACGGGCGCCCAGATGTAAAAGGTGGCTTTCGGCTTTTCCAGGCGCCAGCCCAGGGAGTTCAGGCCGTCGACGAGGATGTCCCGCCGCTGGCGGTAAATTTCGTTCACTTCATTTAAATTGTCCAGCGGGCCGGTTAAGCCGGCGATGGCCGCTTTCTGCACGGCGTTAAACTGTCCGGAGTCCACGTTTGACTTCAGGCGGCCCAGCGCCTCCACGGCCCCGGCGTGGCCGGCGGCCCAGCCGATGCGCCAGCCGGTCATGTTAAAGGTTTTGGACAGGGAGCCGAATTCAATGCCTGCTTCTTTGGCGCCGGGGACCTGTAAAAAGGACGGGGGCCGGTAGCCGTCGAAGGCCACCTCGGCGTAGGCCGCGTCGTGGGCGAGGAGAATTTCAAACTCCTTCGCAAAGGCAATCGCTTCGGCAAAAAAGGATTCCCCGGCCACCGCTCCCGTCGGGTTGTTGGGGTAGTTTAAAAACATGAGTTTGGCCTTTTTGGCGGTTTCTACCGGGATATCCGCAAAGTCGGGCAGGAAGCCTTTCTCCGGCTTCAGGCGGACGTAATAGGGAACCGCCCCCGCCAAAATGGAACTTCCGGCGTAAACGGGGTAGCCGGGATCGGGCACCAGGACGGTATCTCCCGGATCCAGGCAGCACCAGGGAAGGTGGGCGAGACCATCTTTGGAGCCAATCAGGGCAACCACTTCCGCCCGCGGGTCCAGTTCGACGCCGAAACGGCGCCGATACCAGCCGGCCACGGCCTGCCGGTATTCCGGCAGCCCTGCCGAGGAAGGATACTGGTGGTTGGCGGGGTTCCTGATTTCTCTGGCCATTTCCTCCACAATGTGCCCCGGCGTGGGCAGGTCGGGGTCGCCGATTCCCAGGCTGATGATATCCACCCCCTCCTCTTTCTTTTGCTCGATCAGCCGTTCAATACGGGCGAAGAGATAAGGGGGCAAGTTTTTGATGCGCTGCGCTTCGGGAAACTGCAAAGCAAGACCTCCTCAGAAAATAGGAATCAGGAATTAGGGGTTGGGAATTAGGGGTCTGGCCCTCTTCCCTGGTACGATTATTTTCATTCTTTATGGAGAGGACGAACGAATAAGTTAAGTGCCTGGCACTTAACTTATTTACCGGCCTCAGTGCCTCTGTGCCTTTGTGCCTTTCTTTCACACCGGATAGCTCCCGGTGAAAACTTCTTCGGCCGGGCCGGTCATGTAGAGGTGGTTGTCGCCGGCCCATTCGATCTGCAGGGCGCCCAGGGGCAGGTGCACCTTTACCGCCCTCTCCGTCAACCCGTTCAAAGCGCCGGCCACGGCGGCGGCGCAGGCCCCCGTGCCGCAGGCCAGAGTGGGTCCGGCGCCCCGCTCCCAGACGCGCATTTTTATTTCCTCCGGGTTGAAAACCTGGACGAACTCCACGTTGGTGCGCTCGGGAAAAGCCGGGTGGTGCTCGATGAGCGGCCCCGCTTCCGCCAGGGGAACCTGCTCCACATCCGGCACGAAAATCACGCAATGGGGGTTGCCCATGGAAACCGCCGTCACGTTGAACACGCGGTCGCCGGCCAAAAGGGGCTCGCCGATCACCCACCCGGGCGGCCCCGCCATCGGGATTTGGGATCTTTCCAGGCGGGGTTCGCCCATGTCGACCCGCACCCCGGCAACCCGGCCGCCTTCCAGGATAACCTGCGGCCGCATGATTCCCGCCAGGGTTTCCACCCGGATGACTTCTTCGGACACCAGGCGGCGCTCGTAAAGGTATTTGGCCGCGCAGCGGATGGCGTTGCCGCACATCTGCGCCTCACTGCCGTCGGAATTAAAAATGCGCATCCGGACGTCGGCATTTTTGCCCGGCAGGAGGATGACCAGGCCGTCCGCCCCGATGCCCAGCTGGCGGTGGCAGGCTTTTTTGGCCAGTTCTCCCCAATCAAGGTGCCCGGGAATGTCCGGGCGCTGCTGCAAAGCGTCGATCAGCACAAAGTCGTTGCCCAGGCCGTGAACTTTTAAGAAATCCATCGATCCATCCACACCCCATCTTTTTACCGTTATTCTACCTTTTTTTATTATTTCCTGCTCGTTATACTTTAAGATAAACAATTTTCTCTTTGGCCCGGAATTTTATGCGCGAATAAAAGATATTCCCTAAAAGTGGGAGGGCGGCCACCCCCAGGACCATTCCCCACTGCTCCCAGTTCAGGGAAACGGTCCGGAAAATCACCTGCAAGGGCGGGAGCTGGGTTACGGCCACCTGCAGAGCCGCCGAGAAAAGCACCGCCAGCAGGAGGCGGGGGTTGGTGAAAAAGCCCTGTTCCAGGACGGATTCCCGCTCCGAGCGGCAGACCAAAACGTAAAATAACTGCAGGAAAACCAGCGTATTAAAGGCGACAGTCCGGGATTCGGCCACCCGGGCCGGCTCCCCGCGGTAGACGGCGGCAAACAAAAGCAGCGTGCCCAGGCCGATCACCAGCCCGCCGGTCAAAATCCGCCGGCCCAAACCCTGGGCGAAGATGCTTTCCCGCGGGTCCCGGGGCCGCCGGTACATAATGTCCCGGGCCGCCGGCTCCAGCCCCAGGGCCACGGCCGGCAGGCCGTCGGTGACCAGGTTCATCCACAAAATCTGGACGGGCAAAAGAGGCAGGGGCAGGCCGGCCAGCACCGCCAGGAACATCACCAGCACCTCGCCGATGTTGCAGGAAAGGAGGTAGCGGATGGTTTTCCGGATGTTTTCGTAAATGCCCCGGCCTTCTTCCACCGCCGCCACAATGGTGTTGAAATTATCGTCGGCCAGGACCATCGCCGCCGCTTCCCTGGTGACGTCGGTGCCCGTCATCCCCATGGCGATCCCGATGTCCGCTTCCTTGACGGCGGGGGCGTCGTTGACGCCGTCGCCGGTCATAGCCACCACGTGGCCGTTTTGCTTGAACGCCCGCACGATGCGCAGCTTGTGCCGCGGCGCCACGCGGGCGAACACGCTCACCCGCTTTACCTGCGCGCGCAGTTGCCCGTCGTCCAGGGCGTCCAGCTCCGGGCCGGTGATAATGGCGCTTTCCCGCCCCAGCAGGCCCAGCTCACCGGCGACGGCGCCGGCGGTCAGGCGGTGGTCGCCGGTAATCATCACCACTTTGATCCCCGCCCGGCGGCATTTTTCCACCGCCGCGTAAGCCGCCGGGCGGGGCGGGTCGATCATTCCCGCCAGCCCGGCGAAAACCAGGCCCCTTTCCACGTCCTGCCCGTTGAAAGCATCGGCGGGGGCATTGGCAGCATTAGAATCGGCAGAGGCGGCAACAGAAACAGAGGCGGCGGGAAGCTCCCGGTAGGCCAGGGCCAGCACCCGCAGGGCGCGGGCGGCCAGGTCGCCGTTGATCCGCAAAAACTCCTCTTTTTTCCGCCCGGAGAGCGGGAGAACCCGGTTGTCGGCGTCCAGGTAGTGGGTGCACAGCTCCAGCACCACGTCGGGCGCCCCCTTTACGTAAGCGTGCAGCCTCCCGCCGGGCTGCCGGTAGACCACGGTCATCCTTTTGCGGTCGGAATCAAAGGGAAATTCGGCCACCCGCTGCTCCTCTTTTTCAATTGCTTCCCGCCAGACCCCGCCTTTCGCCGCCATCACCAGGAGCGCCCCTTCCGTGGGGTCGCCGTGCACCCCCCAGGCGGGGCCGGGCTGCCCTTTCAGGAGGCCGCGCAGCATGCCGCCAATCGAGATCTCCCCCCTGGTCAGCACGGCGTTATTGCACAGGGCGGCGATTTTCAAGAACTGCCGGAGGGCGGCATCGCGGGTGTTCAGGCCGGCAAAGTCCCCTTTGGGATCGTACCCTTCCCCGGTTACTTCCGCCGCTTTGGAGCCGATCAGGATCTTCCTCACGGTCATCTGGTTTTGCGTCAGCGTGCCGGTTTTATCCGCGCAAATCACCGTGGCACAGCCCAGGGTTTCCACCGCGGAGAGCTTCCGGATGATCGCCTGCCGGCGGGCCATCCGCTGGACGCCGGTGGCCAGCGCCACGGTGACGATGGCCGGCAGCCCCTCCGGAATGGCCGCCACGGCCAGGCTGACGCCGGCTAAAAACATCTGGTAAATTTCCTCGCCGCGGTAAATCCCCAGCACCACCACCAGCGCGCAGATAAGCAGGCACAAACCGACCAGCACCTTGCCCAGGTGGGCCAGCCGGCGCTGCAGGGGGGTCCGGTCGTCCTGCGCCTCCTGGATCAGACCGGCGATGCGGCCCATCTCCGTGGCCATTCCCGTAGCCACCACCACCCCTTGCGCGCGGCCGCGGGTCACCACCGTCCCCAGGTAGGCCATATTGCGCATTTCACCCAGGCCGGGGGAATGGGCGAGGGGGGCCGGGTCCTTTTTCACCGGTACCGACTCGCCGGTCAAAGCCGCTTCGTTCGTTTCCAGGTTCGCGGCGTGCAGCAGGCGGAGGTCCGCCGGGACGCGGTCGCCGGCCTCCAGAAAAACCAGGTCCCCCGGCACCAGTTCGGCCGCCGGAATCTTTTTTTCCAGACCGCCCCGCAGCACCCTGGCTTCGGGGGCGACAAGCCGCTTTAAAGCTTCCAGGGACTGTTCCGCCCTGTACTCGTGGACGCAGCCGAGCACCGCGTTGATCGTCACGATGGCCAGGATGGCCAGTGCGTCCACATATTCGCCCAAAAAGAGGGAAACCGCCGTGGCGGCCAGCAACAGAATCACCATGAAGTCCCGGAACTGCCCGCCAAACGTGGCCAGCAGGGATGCCCGCCGGGTCCCGGCCAGCTGGTTGGGACCAAAGCGGGCCAGCCTTTGGGCGGCCTCCTGATCAGGCAAACCCTTCACCGCGTTTGTCTGCAACACCGCCAGCACTTCTTCGCCCGTTAAGGCGTGCCAGTCTGCCAATTCCGCCTCACCCCTCAATTGACGTGGTTTTCCCGGACGTGGTTGTCCTTTGCAGGTTTGTCCTTTAATAAATATTCCGGGGCGGCGGAACTTATGAATCGTAACAAAATTGTAACCTTCCCGAAAAAGTTTTGCCACAAAAAACGGGTAAATTAAACACAAGGAGGTGAAACAAAAATGCAAAAGAAGCTCATCTTTGCCCTGGCGGCCCTTTTGATCCTGGCCCTGGCCGTTCCGGCCCTTGCCGCCACCGCCGGCAACTCCGGTAATCCGGCGGCAAATCCCAATAATCCGGCGGTCAATCCGTTAACCCCGGAGCAGGCCAAAGAAATCACCGCCATCCACAAGCAAATGCTGGATTTGAGAAAACAAATGGTGGATAAGTTTGTGGAGTACGGCCGCCTGACTCCCGAGCAGGGGCAGCAGATTAAAGAGCGGATCAACGCCCGGCAGCAGTACCTCGAGGAAAATCCCGGCGCGTTCGGTCCGGGCAACTGCCCATACTACGGGCAGCGGATGGGCCGGGGCGGTAAAGGTCCGCGGGGCGGCGCCGGCGGCGGCATGGGTCCCGGCCTCGGCCCCTGCGGCTGGGGTTACCCCGGCACCGGCCAGAGCGCGGCCACGGGAAGCTAATAGCGGGGCTTTAAATAACCGCATTTGGGCGGTGAGTTAGGCAAACAAACGGGGAAACCTGAAATACCTGGCGCAGGGAAATAACACTAACATCTGCACAGGAGGAACAAGTGAATTTTCAAAAAGCCAGGTGCCGGGTCAAGTACACCAGACTCGGCACATTTTTTCCTGGAAAACCCGTTCCTGCAAAATTATGAACATAGCAGACTGTGCCTGCCAGATTCAGTTATTGCCTTTTATTAAAATTGCTACAACTTTGCTTAATATTTCCTTAAACTCCTTGCTCTCGATTTGACCAAGCTTTTTGAGTACAATTGGATAACTAACTGTAAAAAGTCGGTTTAATTTTGCAGCAGTAGGTTTTAGCAAACCAGCTTCTTTCCAGGATTTCACCTGCTGATCAAACGTCGTTTTTACGGTTATTCCCGATGTCAGCATCAAGCATAATAACTCCTGACGTTTTTCAATCATAGCCAAAACTAAAGCGGGACGCCGCTTTATCCCGCTTAAGTCACTGAAAGGAAAGGGCACTAAAATTACTTCTCCCTGTTCATACGTTGTCATAAATGGCATCCTCCTCGTTATCCCAATCGGAGAAAGCTGGTTCAGCCACCCTCAGCCACCCCAGAAGTTCGAGTCGATCAGCTATTTTGTTCAAAAAGTCGCGCATTTCTTCATCCGTGAGACCATCTATCTCTTTGAGTAACATATCTACTTTCGCCGGCATATAAAACCCTCCGCAAATAAATACTTTTATGTGCCATAATTTTAACATTAAATGGGATATCCTGCAAGCCCCAGACATGAAGCCCTGAACATGACCGGCAATCTCGAAGGCCGAACTCCACTTCCTGATCCCGGCCGTGATACTTCTTTGCCCTTTGAAGAAGGGACTCGATTTCCTTCATGCAGGGATTCCCTCTCTTCTCGCATTTATTAAAAGAGGGCTTTTTACCGTGGCATAATCTTTACTTGAAACGGGAAAAACCGAAACCAAAGCTCCATATTTTAAATTGATTGCTGTAATTATATCGATCATCCGGTCAATTTCTTTTCCAGGAATAACTTTTCCTTCCAGGATGATCAGCAAATCAATATCCGAATCTTCTGTTGCTTCTCCTCTTGCCCAGGAGCCATAAAGAATAATCCCTTGCAACCTTTTCCCATATAATTTCGTAATTTCTTCTCTAAATTCACTTAGTATTTCTCTAATGTTCAATAAAACCGCCTTCTTTCTTAAACACCTGAACCGGCCTTGACTCGAGCATCTTCACGTTTGATACCTGTTGTTACCCAGGTATATTATACCAGAAAAATACTCACCGGGCACAATGCACAGGATAAAATATTTGTAGTATAGTTTAACAAACCTCGCCCTTGATAACTTAACCTGATCGGGGGGCAGGCCTGTTACCAGACGCGTGTTCTTATGCGGTGCCAGATCCAGAGGTAAAGCCAGCGGCGCGCCCGGTCCCGCACCGGCGGCAGCATCAGCAGCAGCCCGGCGGCGTCGGTGAGCAGGCCGGGGGTAATCAACAGCAGCCCGGCGGAAAAAATCAGCAGGGCTTCCAGCAGGGCGTCCCCCGGCGGGCGCCCGGCCCGGACTTCCTCCCTGATGCGCCGGATTACGGAGAGTCCCTGGGACTTGACCAGCAGAAAACCGAGCGTGCCCAGGCCGAACAGCAAAAACAGGGTGGGCCAGAAACCCAGGTATTTCCCCACCTGGATGAGGATCATCACTTCGCTGAACGGAACGAGGATAAAAATGAGCAAAAGGCGGGAAAACAACCGACCATCTCCTGCAAAAATTCGTTTTTTAATTAAAATTCACCGCCAAGACGCAAGGCTTAAAGAGTTAAAGGATATTAAAAAAACGAGCAAAACGAATCGCCCTTCCTTTTTAAACCTCTTTAACCCTTTGCGTTCCCGGTTCATCCTTTTACAAAAACGGGCAGACTGAACGTGAAGCTGGTCCCTTCCCCCGGACGGCTCATTACGTCAATCGTCCCCCCGTGCAGCTCCATGATCTGCTTCGCAATGGCCAGCCCCAGGCCGCTGCCGGCGCCTGCCCGCCGCCGGGCTTTGTCCGCTTTATAAAATCTTTCCCAGATCAGGGGAAGTTCATCCTCCGGGATGCCGGGCCCCGTATCACTGACCGTGATCAGGAGGCGCCCCGGAACGGGCTCCCGCTCGTACCGGGCGCTTACTTCGATTTTCCCCTCCGGGGGCGTGTAGTGGACGGCGTTGTCGACAAGATTGATCAGCACCTGCTCCAGGCGGTCCGCGTCGCCGGCAGCCGGGGGCAGGTCTTCCGCAACGGTGCAGTGCAAGACGATCCCCTTTTCCCCGGCCGCGGGCGCCAGCCGGTCCGCCACCCGCCGGACTAAGGCGGCCAGGTCCACCGGCTCCTTTTTCATTTTGATCTGCCCCGCCTCCATCTGCCGCAGGTCCAGCAAATCGTCCACCAGCCGGCGCAGGCGCTGCACTTCTTCCAAAATGTTGGCCAGGTATTCCTCTTCCCGTCCTTCCCGGCGGGCCAGGCCGTCCTGGATGGCTTCGGCGTACCCCTGGATAATGGTCAGCGGGGTGCGCAGTTCGTGGGAAACGTTGGCCACGAACTCCCGCCGGTT
Source organism: Armatimonadota bacterium (assembly GCA_023511535.1). GTDB lineage: Bacteria > Bacillota > Desulfotomaculia > Desulfotomaculales > Nap2-2B > JAIMBK01. Next base: position 32,984 of record JAIMBK010000005.1, on the reverse strand, counting down.
CCGGTCCACCCTTTCCAGGGCGGCGATTTTCTCCTGGAGCTTTTCGGAAAGGGTGTTCAGCGAGGCGGCCAGCATGGTCAACTCGTCTTCCGAACGCAGGGTGATCCGCCGGCCGAAATCCCCCGCCGCCATGGCCCGGGCGACCCGGTTCATCTCCAGCAACGGACCGGTCAGCCGGCGGGAGAAAAGAAAAGCCAGCAGGCTGGCCGCCGCGATGCCGGCCAGCAGGGCGTACAGGGCCACCTGCTGAAGGGCCTTCAGGTTGGCCGCCAGGGGGGCGACCGGCGCGTGAATAAAGAGGGCGCCGGCAACCTGCCCGTCCCTTTGCAGCGGGATGCCCGCCACGATTACCTCCGTCTCGAAAAAAGGGTTATGCTCCCTGCCGACCACCCGCTCCCCCTGAAAGACCTTTTCCACGCTGCGGGGAGTCAGTAATGCGGAAGCGGAGCCGCCGGTCAGATCCGTGCTCCAGGGCGGAGCACCCCTGCCCCCCGGCACCCCCCGTTCCCGGTTCATCATTCCGTAGTGGCCCGGACCCGGACCCATCCCCATGCCCATGCCCAGGCCCGCGCTCTGCCAGTGCAAAATGCGCCCCTGGCGGTCGACAATCATGACGCTGGCGTTCATCAGCCGGGAAAGCAGGAGAAGTTGCCGGCCGATCACCAGCGGATCTTCCTCGTGCACCAGCGCCTCGGCGAGTTTTTCCCCCTCCCGCAAAAGGGAGTTTTCCTGTTGCCGGTAATATATCGTTTCCATGGCCCCGGCCTGGATCAGGGCGGCCAGCCCCAGCACAATGACGACCAGGGCCAGCATGGCCAGCCAGAGCTTGCTGCGGATGGAACGGATCAAGGGCCAACGCATCTTCATTTCGGCGCCTCAAATTTATACCCCACGCCCCACACCGTGGTGATGTACTGGGGGGCGGCGGGGATTCTGGCCATCTTTTCCCGCAGGCGGGTGATGTGGGTGTCGACCGTCCGGGCTTCCCCGAAAAAGTCGTACCCCCAGACCTTTTCCAGAATCTGCTCGCGGGTAAACACCCGCCCCGCCGACCGGGCCAGTAAATGGAGGATCTCATATTCCTTGGGGGTTAAGGAAAGGGGTTCGCCGAGGAGAAAAACTTCGCGGGAGGCGGGCTTGATGATCAGGCCGGGAAACTCCAGCGCCTCTTCCGGCAGCTCCGGCGGTTCCTGCAGCGGACGGGCGCGGCGCAGCACCGCCTTGACCCGGGCAGCCAGTTCCCGCGGAGAAAAGGGCTTGACCACGTAGTCGTCGGCCCCCAGCTCCAGCCCCAAAATGCGGTCCACTTCCTCCCCGCGGGCGGTGAGCATAATTATCGGCACATTTGATTTCCGGCGAATTTCCCGGCAAACTTCCCGGCCGTCCACACCGGGCATCATAATGTCCAGAATAACCAGATCAAAGGGGGTCCGCCGGAAAAATTCCAGGGTCTGCCGGCCGTCCTTCGCCTCCGTAACCGCAAAGCCCTCGGCCTGCAAATACATCCGCACCAGGTCCCGGATTTTCGCTTCGTCGTCGGCAACGAGAATTTTTGCCTGCGTCACCAAAACATCCTTTCACAAAAGAGACTTGTTAAGGACCCCATTAACTTTTGAAAATCCATTTTCTCCGAACTGAATACGTTTTCATCTTGTTCGACATGAACATGATCCGGGTAAGAGCTGAGTTGTGGGTGGTGCCTGGCGTTATCCCACCTTTTAATTAACTTACCATGTTTATCTTGCCAATGAAATCTATAATCCACAATTTCTACGCCTGATCGTTTACTCCGGCAATAGATACTTATTTCAAGGAAATGATTTTTTATTAAATCAACCCTTATCCGCAAGTAACCGTCTGCAATTGTTACCTTCCTCTTTAAAACTGTAAAATCATCTACTATTTCTGAAGTTATCAGTTCTGTAATAATACCATCAAAGTATTTATTGATCATCCTAAGCATACTCTCCTTCGAGTATGCTCAACCTCTCTAGAGATCTTAAATACATTTTGTATATTGCCGACCACTCGAAATAATCTGCCTCATCACCCAGCAAACCGTTCGTAAATTTGTTATAAAAATCTTCCGAAGTCATATTATATTTTGTTTCGTAAGCTCTTAATTCTCCTTTCAGTGATTCAAGCTCTTTCCTGGTTTTTCTAGTCTCATAAGCAATAATCTTCTTGAGAGATTTTATCAAGTAATCATCATAAAGGTTCTTTCTAATTATCTCGTCCAGGTATTTTATTGAAAGGAGATTATTTTTCTGCACGACTTTTCGTCCCTTCTTTCGTCCTTTTCCTAGAATTATAACACATTTTTGCAAAATACGGCAAAGAAAAAATGAGCCGCCCCGCCTTTAAAATGCCCGCTTTAACCCGCCGCTGAAAAGGGAGCAGACCTTCGCGGTCAGTTTCACCAGGGGGTTTTTGAGCACTGCTTCCAGCCGCCGGTACTCTTCCCGGCAGCGGGTCAGGTCCTGTTGGAGAAAACGCAGGGAGCGTTCCAGTTCCTCTTCCCGCTTTAAAGCGTTGCGCAGATCGCCGCTGAGGGCGGCTACTTCCTCTTTCAACCGGCGCTCTTCCTGACCGGCCAGGTTCTTGCTCTTCTCCAGCTTCTGGCGCAGCTCCACAATCTCCATTTGCAATTCCGCCACCTTCGTCGCGTGGCGCTCCTTTAATTCCGTAATTTTAGCCTTGTTTTCCCGGTCGCGCTCCTTATATTGCTGCAGTTTGGTGAAGAGGGCCTCCAGGGAATCCTGGTTTTTGCTGATCATCTCCCGCAGCTGCTGGTTTTCCGCCTCTTTTTCGCGGGCCCTTTTCACCCAGAGGCGGCACTGGTGCAGGATACTGTTGGCCTTGGCTTCCAGCTTGTTGATGTGCTCCCGGTAGCGGAAGATTTCTTTTTTGCGCAGGGAAAGAAGCAGGTCTTTCTCGGCCATTTGGGTCACCAGCTGCTCGTGCCGGCCGATTTCCTCCACACGCTGCGCCAGGGCCGCGGCCGCCTCCTGGTGGGCGGTGGTTGCTTCTTTTAAGCGCTCCTCCAGAACCAAAATCCTTTTTTGCCAGCGCTCGCGATCCTGCTGCCAGCGTGCCTTTTGCTTGCCCAGGACGTTTAAAAACCGCTTCAGCAGGTTTTCGTAAGCCACCTGGGCAACCGGGTTGTAAACCCAGACCCCGTTTCCGATCCTTTCAAAGTACGGGAATTTTTCCAGTAGATTTTCCACCTCCGGCAGGGCAGTCTGCCGCCAGACGCGGACCACGTCAAAAACCTGCTGGGCGGTGAGCCCGGCCGGGTGCATTTTCAGTGCCTTAATCACCAGGTGTTTGAGGGCGTACTGCTCCGCTTCCACCTCCCACTCGGTCAGTCCCCAAAAACCGTTTTCCAGTTGAATAAACCGGCCGTCGGAGATCAGGCCGGCTTCCTCGGCAATGAGCCGTTTAAATTTCTTCTCTTTATGTTTTCCGCCGGCTTCCCGGATCACTTCTTTCAGGCTCAGGGGCTGCTGACGCTTCAACAGGAGGGCGTAAAAAGCGTCGTTCTCCCGCCGGCCCTCCAGGTTAAGCCGCCACGAACCGTTTTTATCTTGAACAAAACAAGGGTTTTGCTGCAGGCAGAAAGAGATCTTTTCTTCTACTTTAGCCGGGCTGTAATCCTGCAGCATTTTTTGCTGGACGTACGGCGCCAGCTCCGCGGGAGTTAAAGTTTCGAAAAAAAACAGTGTTTTCTTTAAAACGTCGGTAAGGGAGTGCAGCTTCCCGTGCATAAGAAAAAACCCACCTTCCTTGCGTAATAATGATTTAAATTGGGGGTATTATTAAATATAATTCCCTGGGAATAGCTGCATCCCTTTTTATTTCTTAAATAATTTTCCACTTTTTTCCTACATTCTTCGTATTTATCAAAAAATTTTACGGATTAAAAAATTTTTGCCTGGGAGGGCTTGTAAAAAATTTAAGTACCCGCTATAATATTGGTGAATGGTAGATTTTTAACCCCCAATGGAAAATAGACAGCCTAAGTGGTGGAGGAGTGGGTTAATAATGAGTCTGGTTTGCCCGGAACCGGCAAACAATTTATCGGTCCGAACCTCCCGGGGCAGGGTAGACTTATCCGGCCCGGTCGGCAGCCAATCTTTAAAGCGGCTCGCCATTGCAGAAAGCTTAACCAACTTCCGTCCGGCCGAAAGACAAAAAGAAGCCCTGGTTAAAATTGCCGGGCTGCCGGAAGGAATGATCTACGTCGCGGTGCACAACGACACGATCGTCGGGTACGTTACCCTTCACCGCCCCCACCGTTACAGCCGCTGGTTTAAACACCCGCGGATTTTAGAAATGGGTGCCATCGAGATCGCGCCGGAGTGGCGCCGGTTTAAAATCGCCCAAAACCTCCTGGAACTGGCCTTTAGCAACCCGGTACTGGAGGAGTACATTGTAATCACGACCGAATTTTACTGGCACTGGGACCTGGCCCGGACCCGGATGGACGTCTGGCAATATCAGAACATGCTGGCCCGGCTTTTCGGCGCCGTGGGGATGCAAAAAACCGCCACGGACGACCCCGCCGTTTTGGAACACCCGGCAAATGTGTTGATGGTTAAATTCGGGAAACAGGTCTCGATGGCGGACCGGAAGCTCTTTGCCGAACTGCAGTTTTTAAATCAGGGGAGCCTGTCCGGTTCGGCCGCCGCCGGACGGCGGACGTCGGAAGCCGGGGCGGGCTAGCGCAGGCTGTAGTTGGGAGCTTCTTTCGTAATGACCACGTCGTGGGGGTGGCTTTCCCTTAAACCGGCCGGCGTAATGCGCAGGAAGGTTGTTCTGGTCTTCAGTTCTTCAATATTGCGGGTTCCGCAGTAGCCCATGCCGGCGCGCAAACCCCCGATGAGCTGGTAAACAGTGTCGGCCAGCGGGCCTTTGTAGGGAACACGCCCCTCCACCCCTTCGGGCACGAGCTTTTCCTGCCCCTCCTGGAAGTAACGGTCCCTGCTCCCTTCCTTCATCGCCCCCAGCGAGCCCATTCCCCGGTAAACTTTGTAACTCCGCCCCTGGTAAATTTCGATGTCCCCGGGGCTTTCCTCGGTGCCGGCGAACAGGCTGCCGATCATCACCACGTCGGCCCCCGCGGCGATGGCCTTGGTAATGTCCCCGGAATACTTGATCCCCCCGTCGGCAATAATCGGAACCCCATAGCGGGATGCCTCGGCGGCGCACTCGTAAATGGCTGTAATTTGCGGTACGCCGGCCCCGGCGACCACCCGCGTGGTGCAGATCGAGCCGGGCCCGATGCCCACCTTCACGGCGTCGGCGCCGGCCTCAATCAAATCCCGCGTCCCTTCCGCCGTAGCGACATTGCCCGCAATCACATCAATTTCCGGGTATTTTTTCTTGATCTTTTTCACCATTTCAATGACGGAACGCGAGTGTCCGTGGGCCGTGTCCACCACAATCACGTCGACTTTGGCGCGGACCAGGGCATCCACCCTTTCCATCCCGTCAAAGCCCACCCCCACCGCCGCCGCCACCAAAAGGCGGCCGCGCCCGTCTTTGGCCGAATAAGGGTACTGGCGGGCCTTTTCAATGTCTTTGATGGTGATCAACCCGCGCAAATTAAAATCTTCGTCGACGATGGGCAGCTTCTCCACTTTATAGCGCTGCAGAATTTCCTTGGCCTGTTCCAAAGTGGTGCCCACCGGTGCCGTGATCAGGTTTTCTTTGGTCATCACCTTGCCGACCGGCTTGCTGAAATCTTTTTCAAAACGCAGGTCCCGGTTGGTCAGAATCCCCACCAGCCGGCCGTTTTCGGTGATCGGCACCCCCGAAATACGGTAGCGCTCCATCAGGAGCAGGGCTTCGCTGACGGGGCTTTCCGGAGAGAGGTAAATGGGGTCGGAAATCACTCCGTGTTCGGAGCGCTTTACTTTATCCACTTCCAGCGCCTGCCGCTCGACGGACATGTTGCGGTGAATGACCCCGATGCCTCCTTCCCTGGCCAGGGCAATGGCCAGCCTGGCTTCGGTCACCGTGTCCATCGCGGCGCTCATCAGCGGGATGTTTAACCTTATCTTCCGGGTAAGGCTGGTGGAAACGTTTACGTCCTTGGGCAAAACCTCGGAAGCCGCCGGGACGAGTAAAACGTCGTCAAAGGTGAGGCCGACTTTTGCGAACCTTTCCGGGTACAAACAAGGACACTCCCTTTTCTTTAATTTTGATTATTATAACATAAAGGTCAAAGGGAAACCATATTGCTCCTTTCCGCTGGAAATATTCTTCTTTTTGTTTTGGTATATTATGATAAACCTGGTTTTATCTGCCTGAATTTAATAAAGTCGTTTGGGGAAAAATAAACTTATATCTTTCCGGATTTTTCCGCCTCTGGCGGCTTTGCGAATAAACCTGGAAGGGGGGTAAACAAAACCAATGCAGCTGTCACCCGGCGAACGTTCCGCTCTGGCCTACTTTCCCACCACCGCCAGCGCCCAGCGGGCGGCCTCGGAACTGAAAGACGCCGGTTTCGAAACTGTTTCCGTGGACCGGATCTCCCGTTTCGGGGTGGAAAATGATGCGGAAATTAATTACGCTGTGGGCGGGCGGGCGACCAACCTGAGCGGACTGACCCTTTATTCTTCGGGAACAGACGTGGGCGACGAACGCGTTCTGCTGGCCGCCGACCCTTCGGCCAGCGGCTACGGAGACACCAACTACGGGGTGGCCTGGGGACGGGCCTTCCTGGTCACCGTGGTTGCCGGCGAGAAAGATATTGACCGGGCCGTAGAAATTTTGAAAAAGCATGGGGGACAGATATAAAATAGGATGTTTCGGGGGGAACTCCTCTTCAGAAAATAGCTTCTACCATTATTCCCCATCGGGCATTATTCCATCGGGCTGGAATTGTCCGGCTCGCTCCGATGCTCCGGGTCGACCAGACATCAGCTTGCCGCGGAGCGAACCAGGCAGCGCTGCAAAATGCGCGCGATATATTAGTTTTTTACCTTTACCGATCTAACAAGCGATCACTGTTAGTATTTTTGCAAAGTGTTATCTGCGCGTTTCGCGCTGCCGGTTCGCTTGCCGCGGCTGCGCTGTGTCTGGTTCCCGACCCTCCGCACATGTCGCTCGCCCGGACAAATTCCAGCCTTCATTCGTTTTAATGACCCTGAAAATAGAGGCACAGAGGCAACAGGCACAAAGGAAAAATACTCCCGGTCGTCTATACCTCTAATTTCTTTTGCCTCTGTGCCTTAGTGCCTTCTCCTTTAGTGTTCCGTTTCCGGCGATTGATGTCCGGCGACCGACGACCGAAGGAGGCAGGGTTCGCCGGTTAATTCCGCGTATTTTTCCAGGTAATCCAGCACGGCCAGGACAAAGGTGGCGTGGGACCAGGTCAGCGGAGCGACGGACAGGGGATCCCCGGTTTCGGGGTGCAGCTGTTCGGCCATTACGCCTGTCTCCAGTGTGTAAACCGCCGCCCAATGCAAAAGCGCTTTCGCCGGAACGAGCCCGGCCAGGTCGCGCGCCCGGGCGATATGCCACCGGGCCAGCCAGAGCGTGCAGATAAACCAGGGGTTCCCCGGAATTTTCCGGATATCCCGCGACTGCTGAAAATAATAATCGTCCGGATAGCGGGCCACTCCGCCGACGCTGGTTTTAACCCAAAGCCCCTCCTCAATTGCCTTCATCGTATTGATTAAACGGGCGTCCTCCACCGGCCAGGCATCGAACAAAAATAAGCCCATGAGACTGCTTTCCAGGGTGGTTTCTTTCCGGAAACCGCCTTCTCCGTCCTCCACCAGGCCCCGGATAAACCTGCCCAAAACGGGATCATACAGGTGATTGGCGATGCCGCTTTGGATTTGTTCGGCCCTTTCCCGGTAAAGCCGGGCGCTCTCTTTTTCCGCAAATAAGTCGGCCAGGCGGGCGGCGGCCTGCAAACCGGCCCGGACCGCCGCCGCCGTGAAGGTGAAAATGCCGCGCCTTTCTTCCCAGAGATCGTAACTTTCCCGGGGCAGTTCCAGTTCCGGATCAAAATAATTCGCCAGAAAATTTGCCGCCGGCCGCACCAGGGTCCGGAAATACTCGTTGGCCGTTTCGATATCTTTGCAATGCGCGTAGTATTGCCAGAAGGCATACAGGACGAGGGCGGTTTCATCTTCCTGAATGGGCAGCTGCCTGGCGCTGATCCAGGGGTGCCAGCTGGAGCCCAGGGTCCCGTCGGGGTTATATTTATGCAGTAAGTAGCCGCCTTCGGTCAAGGCATTGGCGCAAAAGGCAAAGAATTTTTCGGCCAGTTCGGGATAGCCCGCCCTGATGAAGGCGTGGATAATCAGGGCGCCGTCCCTGGGCCACAGGTAACAGTAATGATCCCGGTTGGTCTGCATGATGTCGCTGTCGGCGGCGGCAATCACCGCCCCGTGCCGGTCCAGGTGGACCCTCATGAGCAGAAGGCTTAACCGGTAGATTTCCGCCACCTTTTCCGGCAGATCGGCAAAGCTCCGGGGCGTTCCCTGCTCCAGCCAGTGGCACCAGTAAACCTGGATCTTGTCGAGGATCTGCTGGGCGCCTTTGTTCCAGATGTAGTTGTCCAGCGCCCGCACTTCCTGGAAGTTCCGCCCCGCCACGATCCAGTAATAAATGGTTTGCTCCCCGCCGGCACCCAGCAGGCACCGGAAAGAAATCACGCTGTCCACCGAGCCCTGGGCGATGGGGTTGCCGCTTAAAACACCGTCTTCCGCGTCCCGCCAGGTCCCTTCCGCCCCGCCGAAGCGCTTGGTGCCGGCGGCGTACTGGTAAAAGCGTTCCGGGCCGCAAAAACCGCCGATCATAAAATAGCGATTCTTTTTATAGTGGTAGATGGTACGCAGCTGCGGGTCGTAAAGGGCCGTGTCGCCCACTTCGGTTTCGTCGATGGAAAAATCCTGGGTGAAGAATACCCGTACCTCCCTTTCCCGGGAAGAAAGGTTTTTCACCCGCAAACGCTTTAAGTAGATGTTGTCCCGGTAGTGGACGGCGTCGGTGCTTTCGACGGCCAGGGAAAACTCCTGGTGGACCGCCCGGGAAGCGGCTACCAGCGAGTCTTGCCGGTAGCTCAAGGCGCGCTCCCAGCCGGCGTCGTCGATCCAGGCGAACCGGCCTTCCGTCCAGAAGCCGAGGTTGTTCTTGTGGCCCATGATGTGGTTCCACTGGCCGACGTACGGGTAATAAAAATCACGCATGACCAGGTTATGGTCAAAGGCGACGAGGATGGCACCGTTTCCTAACACTATAGGCCGTGGCATATGTTTACTCCCTTAAAATGGCTTCTACCATTATTCCCTACCGGGCTGGAATTGTCCGGCTCGCTTAAGAGCTCCGGGTCGACCTCTAATTTCTTTGTGCCTTTGTGCCTTTCTTCAATGCACCAACTCTCCGTATACTTCCCGGGTGGCGGCGGCGATGGAGCGCCAGTCGTACAGGGTGAGCACCTTGCGCCAGGCCCGGCGGCAGAGTTCGTCCGCCAGCAGGTCGTTAACCAGCAGTTCACTTAAATAGTAAGCCAGCAGATCCTCCCGGCCCGGCGGCGCTTTGTAGCCGTCCACCCCGTGCGTAATGATATCGCTCAAGCCCCCCGTGTCGGAAACGACTACCGGCACGCCGGCCGCCATGGCTTCCAGGGCAACGATGCCGAAGGGCTCGTAAAGGCTGGGGAAGGCGGCCGCCCAGCCCTGCTCCAGCAGCCGGTTGCGCCCCTGGTCGTCCACGTAGCCGACAAAATCGACCCGGCCCAGGACGCCCAGCCGGCCGGCCAGGTTACGCAGGTAGCCCTCGTAGGGCCCCTTCCCGGCGATCGTCAGCCGCACGCCGGGAACGCGCCCGGCGACGGCGGGCAGCGCCTCCAGCAGGACCTGCACCCCTTTTTCCGGCACCAGCCGCCCGAAGAACAAGACCACGGGCTGCGTCCATTTTTTTCTTTTCAAGCGGCAATCCATCCGGCCGTCCCTTTTTTGGGCCAGGTTTTCCGGGTCCACCCCGTTGGGAATGACGCGCACCCGGTCCCGCGGGACGCCAAAAAGATTTTTAACCTCTTCCGCCATGTAATTGCTGCAGGTAATCACCAGGTCCGCTTCGTTGGCCAGCTGCCCTTCCCGGAGGTGGATCCGGCGCTGCAAATCGGTGTAAATGCCCTGGTTGCGCCCATGTTCGGTGGCGTGGATGGTGACCAGCAGGGGGGTCTGCAAACGCTCCCGGAGTTTCCGGGCGGCGTATTCAATCAGCCAGTCGTGCCCGTGGATCAGGTCGAAGGGCCCGTACCGGGCGGCCACCTGGATGCCTAACCCGAGCAGGGCTTCATTCAACTGTTCCACCCAGGCGAAAAAGTCATCCGCGGTAATCGCCTTCCGGTCTACCCGGTGGATATGGACGCCCCGGTCGAAATATTCCGTAGTCAGCCCTGCCGCCGGGCAGGTAAGGACGTGTACTTCGTCCCCCTGCCCCACCAGGGCGTGGGCCAGGTCGTGAACGTGGCGGGCCAGTCCGCCGACGGTTACCGGGGGATATTCCCAGGAGAGGATCATTACCCGGTAGCGCTTTGCAGCCCCCGGCAGCCCGTCCCCTGCCCCATTCTTTAACCCCGTCCGGGCGTGCCGGCTGTAAATACGGTAGTCCAGGACGGGGAAAATGCCGGCGGCCTGCTCCAGCCGGATCAGCAATTCTTCTTCCACCTGCTTTTTTTCTACCTGGTCGACCAGCAGATTAAAATTTGCCAGGTGGTTTTTAAACCTCTGCCCGGCATACCCGACGGCGGTGCCGGCGTGCATAATGAAGGCCCAGTCGCTGCTTTGCGCCAGCAAAAGCTCCCGGGCCGCCTGGTTTAAAGCCCTTTTCTCCAGCCCGCCGGCTTCCGCCGAAAGATCGGCCAGTTCGCTCATTTTATTTTCCGCCCGGTGCAGGTGGCGGTAGACCCAGTCGTTGGCTTCGTTGAGCCAGACCAGGTGATACCCCCCTTCGCCCCAGCTCCCCGCCGAAAGGTCCAGGGTTTGCAGCTCCGGACAGGCCGCCAGGTACTCCGTGGGCGTGACCAGTTTTAAAACATCCTGCTCCTGGATTTTCCGGCACAGTACCTCCAGCCACCGGGGGCCTTCGTACCACCAGTGGCCGAAAAGCTCTGCATCGTACGGAGCCACCACCAGGGGCGGCAAAGGCATGTGCTTTTTCAGCCGGGCGACCTGCTGCTGCCGGTGGTAAAGAAAATGGGCAGCGTGTTCGGCGGCCCTGCGGCGGGCTGCTTCCGGCGCGTAGGGCTCTTTTTCCTCCAGGGGGCCCCGGCCGGTAATCCGGTAATATTTAAAGCCGGTATCCACCCGGATCCGGCCGGCAGGCAAATAGGGGGCCAGGTAATCCAGATCCAGGTCGTAGCCGATGTCCCGGTAAAACTCCCGGTAAAGCTCGTCCCCCGGGTAGCCGGTGTGCCTGTCCCACACCTGGCGGGAACTCTGGGGGTCCCGGGCGAAGGCGGCCACTTTATTCCGGCAGGCCGCGGGGGCGTACACCCCGTAGCGGGCCTTCGGCCGCGCGTGGGAAAAACAGTGGGCGTCCACAAAGAAATAGGCCAGGTTTCTTTCGGCCAGCAAATCTTCCACGCCGGGAACGTAGCCGCATTCCGGCAGCCAGAACCCTTTGGGGGAGAACCCGAAAGATTCGGCAAACGCCTCCACCGCCACCCCGATCTGCGCGCGCCGGGCCTCTTCCGTGCCCATCAAGGGCAAATAGCCGTGCGTGGCCCCGGTGGTAATCAACTCTACTTTTCCGGAAGCGTGCAAAAACTTAAAACCGTTTAAAATGTTCCGCTCGTAATCTTCCTCGAAGGCCTTTTTGGTTTGGACCAGATTCTCCAGGTAAAAGGCGGCCAGGGCCTGGAATTCCGGTTGGGCGGCGGTGCGGCGCAACTCCTTCCGCCCGAGATCCCGCAAAGCATCGAGGTAGGCTGCGTAACGGCGCATCAATAAAGAATCAGACAGCATGGCCATCAAGGGGGGAGACAGCGAAATGGTCAACCGGAAATTTACACCGTCGCGGCATAAATTTTCAAGTGCTTTTAAAAGGGGAATGTAACATTCGGTCATGGATTCAAAAAGCCAGCGCTCCTCCAGGTGTTCTTTTCCCTCCGGATGGCGGAGGTAAGGCAGGTGGGCGTGCAGGACAATGGCCAGGCAGCCGTACGCCACCAGGGATCCCCCCTCAGAAAATAGGAATTCGGGATTGGGAATCAGGAGTTAGGGACAGATGTATTGTCCACCCAGAAAAAATCATCATTAACGAAGGGAACGGGCGTTCGTCATGGGAAACTCCCTCTTCGCGGGTTATTCAGCTGACCGGGGGAAACCCATGTAAAAAGCCATCTCTTTAAAGAGATCGTCCTTTTTGTAGCTTTGGGCCGGCCCGGTTAATAGCGCGGCGAAGTCCGGTCCGGCCGCCGCGCCTTCTTTGGCCTCTGCTTCCGCCGCCGGACCGGGGCCCGGCGTATTCACCCGGTTGGAACGCAGCAAGGGAAAAAACGTCCCACCGGCTCCTTGAAACCCTAATTCACAATAATATAGAAAGCCCGGTTCAACATTGCGGAAATACCAGTTGTTGGTAAAGGGAGGTAAGGTTACTTTGTGAGTTAGTAGACTTTCTTTGTATAAACATAAAACGAGTTCCTTTTCGCTGCCAATTGACTGAATGTGCCCCCAAGAAAGATCCCAGTACGCAAAAACGACGTCCGGCGCCTGCACCATCAGGCATAAAACGTTCTCGTGGTAGACCGCGGGCAGTTCCGCTTCCCCAATCGGCATCGGTTTTCCCCCTTCCCCTTGAAAACACGATCCCTGCCGGCTCTTCCTTCCTCTTCTTTTCCGGTCAATCACCGCCCTTCCAGGATCCTCTATTCAGTAATGGCAACTTGTAATTATTTTCACAAACAGTTTAGATAAAAAATTATGTCAAAAACTGTTGCCGGCTAAATAACCGTTTTCTGAAGGTCTTTTCAACCCTCTGAAGAGGAGCTTGTTTATTTTGCCGCCCGTTTCCCGGCTGATCATGATCTTCTTCCCTCGCCCTATTTTCATTATAATTATACCACATTTTGGAGGAGAAAGGAAGGGTTTTTGGGCTGAAGTAAGGACTTATTTTTCGCCGCAGGCTTTGCAGTAACCAAAAATTTTCAACTGGTGGTTGGTGATCGTGAAATTATAGGTCTGGGTGACCCGCCTTTCCAGATCCTCCAGCAAATCTTCAGTTACTTCCTGAATTTTTCCACAGCGCAGACAGATTAAATGGTGGTGGTGATGCCCCTCTCCTTCCGCCTGGATCAATTCGTACCGCTTGCGTCCATCGCCAAAATCGATGCTATGGATGATCGCAAAATCGGAAAACAGCTCCAGAGTGCGGTAAACGGTGGCCAGACCGACGTCCGGAGTTCTTTGTTTAACCAGGTAATAAATTTCTTCCGCGCTCAAGTGTTTATCCTGGTTCTCGATGAGCACCTGTAAAATATTTTCGCGGCGGGAAGTCAATTTATAGTCTTTTGTCCGCAGTTTTTCTTCGACATCGCTGATTACTTTTCGCATCCTGGCGGCACCCGCACTTTTTTTATTGAAGAACCCCGGAGCCGGTTCAGCGGACGGGTAAATCCTTCTTTAGTTCATTATAAACCAACTCCGCGGGGGATGCAATCCAGGGAGAGAGAGAAAAATCGACCTAATCCCTGAGCCCGATTCTCCTGCCGAGGCGCCGCTGTATGTACTGTTTGCGCCGGTTGACCGTCCTTGTCCGCAGGTAAAAAACCAAAAGGGCCGCTCCCGCCAGCCAGAACAGCCACGATCTGCCGGGCGCCCTTTCCACGGCGCGGGCGGCAACGAGATCAACCGTCCCCACCTTTTGCTCCCCGTCATAAATAAGCAGCTGCCCCGCTTTTTGCCCCGCCGGCAAAGGAGCCTGGACTTTTTGGGCGATCTGCAGGCGGCGGGTCAAATTCGGGGTGCTCCCCTGGGGAAAGTTGTACCAGAAATCGCTGCCGGTCAAAAGATCAACCTCCCCCGGCTCCCCGCCGGCAACTTCCACCGAGGCAACCTTTTCCCCTTTTTTAACCACCCGGGCGGGAAAAAAGTTATTGAACCCGTAATCTAAAAGTTGCCTGGCCGCTTCAAAAACCGCTTCCCCCTGGCAGTTTAAAACCACCGCAATTAATTCCCTTTGCTCTCTTTGCGCAGAAGCCACCAGGCATTGGCCGGCCTGGACGGTGTAGCCCGTTTTGATCCCGGTGGCGTCCTGGTAGCGTTCCAGCAGCCGGTTGTGGTTCCACAGGTGCTCCTGCGGAGGGCCCTTGGAGCGGTCCGCCTCCGGGCGGCTGATTACCTTTAAGCGGGTTTTTACCATTTCCCGGAACGTAGGGTTTTGCATCGCGCAGCGTGCAATCAGGGCCAGGTCGTAGGCGCTGGTATAATGGCCGGGGTCCGGCAGGCCGTGGGGGTTGGTGAAATGGCTGTCCGCGGCCCCGAGCGAACTTGCTTTTTCGTTCATCAGCCCGGCAAAATTTTCTACTGATCCGGCCAGGTGATCGGCAATAACCACGGCGGCATCGTTCGCCGAAGCCAGCAGCAAAGCGTACAGCAAATCGCGGAGTGTCAGCCGCTCCCCTGCCTGCAAACCGATGGCCGAACCGTCTGTCCGGCAGGCTTCTTCGGGGACGGTAACCAGTTCATCGAGGTTCCCCTTCTCCAGCGCTAGCAGCGCCGTCAAAATTTTGGTCGTGCTGGCCGGATACATCCGCTTATGCATATTTTTCGCGTAGAGCACCTGGCCGTTGCGAGCGTCCATCAACACCGCCGCTTCGCCCGCCGGGGAGGGAGCGGATTCCCCGGCCGGCACCCGTGCAGGAAAAAGAAAAAAGAAAAGAGAAAAGAACAAAAAAGGCAGGCTTGTCCCTCTTTTGGTCATAATTACTCCTTTGCCGGGTATATTTTCAAAGTCCTAAAAGATTATATCTTAACTTTAACCGGCCAATCAAGAACGGTGTAATTTTTCTTTGAACGGGGAAAATAAAATAAAAAGGAGGCTGTTTTAAGGTGCTGGAAATCAATAATCAAAAATTTGAGCTGGCCCGCTTGACCGACACCCAGCTTGCGCGGTTAAAAGAGGCGGAAAAAAATTTAGGGGAAGAAATTTACCTGCTGGCCGTGAAACGCAAAGATTAACCCGGCCGTTTAAGTTTGCCGCCGGGGCACAGGATGGTCCGGCAAAAGCCGCTGCAAAACCCTTTTTGGGAAGCGCTCCGCGCAAAAGCGAACCGGGGTCCCCTCCGGCGCAAAAAATTAAGCGAACGCGAAAACCAAAAGGGCGGGCGCCGGACGTGGCTGTGCCCCCCTCTCCCCTCCCCCTTCTCCGGCCCCGGCCGCGCCCACCTACCTGGACACAATATCTCCCGCCAAACTTTCCAATTTTGCCAGGTTGCAGTATAATATTAAGCAAAAGAAGGTTGGAGGCTGGCCTTTAGTTGCCGTTTCTGATTTTGGGACGCAGGGAATGGGGTTTGTTATCGCTTCTTTTCACCGCAGAATTTGCCCGAGGAGCCTTTTTCTTTACTTTTTTACCGTTTTGGATTGTTAATTATTTAGGCTTTTCCATTACGATCGTGGGTTTCGCCATCTCCGCCCAGTACCTGACGGAAACCCTCTTTAAAACGATCGCCGGCTGGGAATTCGACCGCCTGGGCAGGCCGGTCCTGGCCGGCGGCCTGGTTTTATCTTTTCTTTCCCTCCTGCTGATTAAATGGTGGCCGGTTCCGCCGGTCATAATTGCGGCGGCGGGGCTGTTCGGCCTGGGCTTCTCCCCTCTGTGGCCGGGCGTGATCAGCCTGGTGGCGCCGGTCGGAACGCCGCGGCGGGCCACCCGCATCAGCCTGGTTTTCGCCGTCTGGCTGGCCGGAGCGGGCGGCGGAATGGTCAGCGTCAATTTTATTATGGCGAAAAACTATGATCCTGTTTTCTGGCTGGTGATTGCCTTATGGGTCCTGGCCCTGATCATCGCCTGGCTCTCGACAGATCACCGCCGGCTGTTGACCGCGCCCGGAAATGGGGCGGCCGGCCCGGGCCCCGGCAGCATTCTGAAAACCTTAAAATACATGGCGACCAACAAAATAACGATCAATATCCTGTTCCCCGGGATGTTTCTGCAAACCCTGGCGGCCGGCCTATTGCTTCCCGTTTTGCCCTTGTTCGTCCAGCACCACCTGCATCTGAACCACAACCAGTACGGCCTGCTGCTGATCGCCGGGGGGGCGGCAGCGGTGCTTTCTTTGCTGCCGATGGGATACCTCGCCGACCGGGTGGCGCTGAAATTTCTGCTGGGCGCCGGTTTCGGCTTGAGCAGCCTGCTGCTGGCTTACCTCGCCTCCAGCAGCGGAGCGGCGGAAGCATTTCTGCTGGCCGTCTGTTTGGGTTTTTCCTACGCCATGATCCTGCCGGCCTGGAATTCCCTGCTGGCCAAAATCATCCCGCCGGAAAACCAGGCCATGGGATGGGGCGTCTTTGCCACCATCGAGGGTCTGGGCATCACCGTCGGGCCGGCCCTGGGCAGCGTGGTGGCCCGGCTGATCGGTATGCCGGCAACGCTCTTGACCACCACGGGCGTCCTGCTCATTGCCTCCTTCTTTTACCTTCTCTACCCCCTGGAAAAAGTGCTCACGAGGGAGTAAGGAGGAAACCGGATGGCCGAAACAGTGTTTAAGACGCTCGCCTTTTTCTTAAGCATCTATGCCCTGCTCCCCACGGCCCTGGCCAGGCTCTTTCACTTCGGAGTGAAAAGCCGCGTTCCCGCCGGCGCCGGCCGGGTGGCGCTGACTTTCGACGACGGCCCCGACCCCCGCTACACCCCCCAGGTTTTAAATATCCTGAAAGAATATCAGGTGAAGGCCTGCTTTTTTGTGCTGGGCAGAAAGGCACAGGCCCATCCCGAACTGGTCGCCCGGATCCACCAGGAAGGGCACGAGGTGGCCAGCCACGGCTACAACCACCATCTTTCCTGGCTGCTGGGGCCGCGGGGGATCAGGCGGGAAGTGCAAAGGGCGGCTTCCGTGATCGAGGAAATAACCGGCCGGCCCCCCCGGCTTTTCCGGCCCCCCTGGGGACTGTTCAACCTTTATTCGCTTTTTTTGGGCCGCCTGCACAGGCAGCAGGTGGTTTTGTGGTCTTTCATGAGCTGGGACTGGGGCCGGCGTTCCACCCCGGATTCGATTGCCCAAAGGGTGCTGTCCCGCGTCAAGGACGGGGCGATCCTCGTTTTTCACGACAGCGACGACGTTCCTTTTGCGGCGCCGGGCGCACCCGGGAAAATGCTCAGCGCCCTGCCCGCCATTCTCGCTGAATTAAAAGAACGCAATCTGGAAATAACACCACTAACAGAACTTTTCGGCGCGGCTGCACCCGGGAAAAGTTTATTCGCGAGACTGTGGCATCAATGGGAAAAGCTTTTCCTTTTTCTGTTCCGGATCGAAGACGTTTTCGACGGCGGCAAGCCCACCATGTTCCGCGTGGCTTTGCGCAAGTACCGGGGAAAAACGCTGCCGCTCCCGGACGGGACGGTCTTGCGCCGCGGGGACCTGATCGGCGAATTGCACATGCACAACGAAATGCTGCGGGAGATTAACGCCGGCGCCGGCAACGATCCGGCCCAAATGGCCTTCACGGCCAAAAAGGCGACGCTGCAGGCGCTGGCGGCGCTGGCCGGGAAGCTGGCCGAAGACCCCCGCTACCAAAACGTAAAAGCGGTGGCCGGGGTGAGCATCCTCCACCGCGGCAGCCGGCTGGCCGGTTTCAGCGCCTTTGCGGTTTCCCCGCTGACGTCCCGCCTGGTCGGGTGGTACGAAAACCTGCTCCTGGCGATCTTTCACCCGGCGGGCAGAGACCGGGTAAGCAGGCACCGGAAAAAGTTAACTCCCCGGCTGCTGGTGATGAGCAAGGAAGAATTATTCCGGCGCTATCTGGATCTGAAGAAAGGGCACTAATTATTTTGGAAAAGCAGGCGTCAAGAAGGAATTTGTTAAAACGTAGAGAATTCCTTAATAAAACAAATATTAAAACACAACACCCCGGGCAGATCAAGGAGGTTAAAAAATGAATCTGGCCTTGCGACTTGCTGAAATTGGCCGTCTCCATCCCGACCACGAAGCCGTCCGGTATCACGATCAACGGCTCACATACAGCCGGCTGCTCAGGCAGATCAACCAGTTCGCCAACGGGTTGCGGAAATTCGGAATTGGGCAAGGGGAGCGAGTCCTGATTGCCCTGGGCAATTGCCCGGAGTTCATTATTTCCTATTTTGCTCTGATGCAGATCAAGGGCGTGCTGGTCCCCGTCAACCCCCAGTATACCCTTCATGAGTTCAGCGTCATCGTGAAAGATGCTGCGCCGGCAGCCGTCATCACCGATCCGGCGGTCGCCCCTGTTTTTGCCCGGATCAAAGAAAAGACAGGCCTCCCGAAAGAAATCATCGTGATCCGTTCACCGGAACCGGAGCCGGGTTTTCATTCCTTTGCAGCCATTCTCGCCGGCGGCGAACCCGTCTTTAATTTTACGGAACATTACGGAAGGGACGAAGTAGTAGAACTGCTTTACACCCCCGGAAGCATCTCCGCCACCCCGAAAGGGGCCATGTTAACCAACAACAATTTATATAGCAACGCCGTTGCCTTTGCCGGGCTCTGCCGGTTGACCCCGGACGACCGCTCCCTGCTGGTAGCCCCGGTTTACCACGCGGCCGCCCAAACCTGCGTGATGAACGCCTCCCTGATGGCCGGCGCCACCCTGGTGGTCCACGACGGCTGGAAGGGCCCGGAAGCCGTTTTGCGCTCCATTCAGGAAGATCAAATCACCTTTTTCTACGGCCCTCCCACCATGTATGCCCTGCTGATCAACTACCCGGAGCGGGAACGGTACAACACCGGCTCCTGGCGCGTGGCCTATACGGGGGCGGCTCCCCTGTCGCCGGAAATCTTTGCCGAATTCGAGGAAAAGTTTGGTTTGCAAATTACGGAGGGGTACGGCCTGACGGAAACGTCGCCGGTGGTCTGCTCAAACCCCGTAGAGGGCTTAAAGAAAGTGGGTTCGGTAGGGCCGCCCATCCCCGGTGTGGAGGTCAAGATTGTCGATTACGAGGACCGGGAAGTGCCCGTCGGTCAGGTAGGGGAAATTGTGGTCCGGGGTCCGAACGTGATGAAAGGGTACTACAACCGCCCCGAAGAAACCAGCTGGGTGATGCGCAACGGGTGGTTTCACACCGACGACCTGGCCTACATGGACTCAGACGGCTACGTTTTTATCATCGACCGCAAAAAGGACCTGATTATCCGGGGCGGCTTAAATGTCCACCCGCGGGAAGTGGAAGATGTGCTTTACGCCCATCCCAAGGTTTTTGACGTGGCGGTGGTCGGGATGCCCGACCCGGTTTGGGGAGAAGAAGTGATGGCCATCGTTCTGCTCCGGGAAGGGGAAAAAATGGACGCCGAGGAACTGCGGGAATATTGCCGGGATAAGCTGGCGAAATATAAGATCCCGCGCTACATCCACTTCGTGGAAGAAATCCCCAAGACTTCTTCCGGCAAGCTGCTAAAGTATGAACTGAAGCACTTGATGGAAAACGCGTAAAGCAAGGCACAAAGGAAGAAAGGCACAAAGGCGCAATGTAGAAAACAGGGGGTTAGGGAGTGGGTAGATCCTCTTATACCCCCCCCAGAAAAGATTAACCCAAACGTTTTTCAGACACCAGGGGACAAAGTAAATATTTCTTGTTATCCAGATCCCTTTGGGTCTTTGTGCCTTTGTGCCCGTTTCTATCTTGCCCGGAAAACACCCTCGCCTGTTTTACATTCTCTGCCAGTGCCGCAAAAGCGGGAGGAAGGTTTGATTCTCGCCTCCAACTCCTATTCCCTATTCCCTATCTTAACTGTCCCGGTTTCTCCGTCACCACGATGGATACCGAATGGAGCTTGCCGGCGCGGTAAAGAACGACGGTTACTTTCTGACCGATACTGGTCTGCCGGATCTGCTCAAGCAAGTCGTCCACCGTGGCAACCTTCTTGCCGTCCCACTGCACGATCACGTCCCCCTGCTCCAAACCGGCCCGCTCCGCCGGGCTTCCCGGCACCACGCCCACCACCAGCGCTCCTTCGGTGCTCTTTAAGCCCAGGTATTCGGCCAGCTCCCTGTTCAAGGGATACAATTGCACACCCAGCCAGGGACGGACCACCTTGCCTTTATTGATTAACTCGTCCAGCACCTCTTTAACCGTGTTGGCGGGAATGGCAAAGCCGATCCCCTGCGCCTGGGCCACCGCCGTGTTAATCCCCACGACCTCGCCGGCCAGGTTTAACAGCGGCCCGCCGCTGTTGCCGGGATTGATCGAAGCGTCCGTCTGCAGCAGGTTCTTGTAGCTACGGTTCTCCACCTGCACCGGCCGGCCCTTTGCGCTGATCACGCCGACGGTCACGGTGTGGTCCAAACCGAAGGGATTGCCGATGGCGATTACCCAGTTGCCGACCTTGATCTGATCGGAGTTGCCCAGTTTTAGCGCCGGCAAGGCCTTCCCGGCATCCACCTTGAGCACCGCCAGGTCCAGGTCGTAGTCCGCGCCGACCACCTGAGCGGGAAGCGGGTCGGCAAAGCCCTGGATGGTAACCGTAATCTTTGACGCTCCATTAATGACGTGTTCGTTGGTTAAAATATATCCTTCCGCGGAAATAATGAAACCGGAACCCAAACCGCGCTCTTCCCGGGGAGGAACCTGGAAGCCGAAGGGACTGCCGAAAAATTGCCGGAAGAAGGGGTCGTTGAAGAAGGGATCCGCCACCCGGCCGCCCCGCACCGAAACGGTATCGATTTTGACCACGGCGGGGCCGGCCTGATTGACTATATTGGCCACCGTATCGGGCCCCACCCCCGGCAGTCCGTCGGCCGCGCTGGCCACCTGACCCCTTGCGGAGCCCGGCGCCTGACCCAGCCGGGGACCAAGGTCGTTGACCAGCAGGCAGCCGCCGGCAAACATCACTCCCGCGACAAAGGCGGCCAAAGCCACAAAAAGCAAAGTGCGCCGAAAATTAATAAGCAAAATATTTTCACCACCCAGATTGTCTTTTTATCTTTAATTTTAACAAAAAATGACCCGCTTTTCCAGGGAAGCAAGCGAAGAAAAAACGTTTTTTTGGGAAAATCTTTTTTCCGTTAAAAAATCACAAAGAGAACAATAAAATAGATGATCATCAGGACAAGTCCGAAAGGAACCCCCAGCCTGGCCCATTCGCGACTGCCGATTTTCAGTTTGCCGGCGGATACGATGTTTGGAATGTTGCCGGGAATGAGCATTCCGCCGCTGATTAACAGTCCCATCAGGATTGCCTGGATTTGCTGGGAAGTCATTTTCGCGCTGATTTCCGCCGCCGCCAGGGTAGCGTTGTCCAATACGGCGGAAATCATGTTAACCCAGTAAAGCAGACGGCTGTCGAAATAAATTACATAAGTATCGATGACCGGTTTAAAACCGGCGCCCAGCAGCTCCAAAGCCATAACGAAAACAAAAATTTTGGCCGCCCGGATAAACACTCCGCGATAAGATTCTTCTTCAATTACTTCTTCCACTTCCCGGGTGGCCGCCGTTTCCTCCTCTCCCGCCGCTGCCTCCCCGGCCAGCAAGGCGGCGGTTCCTGCCAGATTGCTTCCCTCTGCCTCCGGCTGCAAACCTCCCGCCCGTTCCGGTTCCGCGGAACAGGCCGCAACCCCGCCTTCAACCGCCCGGCCGCGCCCGGCGTAGTAGGCCCCAAACAGCCCCGTAACCAGAACGCCGGGGATGATAAAGATCCCAACCTCCTCTAAAAGATACCAGAAACCGGCGTTTAATTTTGAAACGGTAATGGTGGAAAGGGGTTCTCCGATGGGCGTCAGCGCCGCTCCCAGGCCGATGGAAAAACAGGCGATGATGTCCAGATTGACCTTTTCTTTGCGGGAAAGCTGCAGCACGCTGATAATTTCCACCAGCACCAGGGAGGCGATAATGGCCGTGATGATACTGGACACCAGGCCCAGGAGGACCGTGACTAAAAAAATAAAGACTTTGAGAGGGATGTATTTTAAGATTGCCCCGACGGCGTCTTGAACTTTTTCCTTCAGGAATTTAAAGAGGAGCCCGGCAATCAGAACGGCCGCGGTAATCATATACATGAAATGGTTCTCCAGGATTTCGATGATCAGTTCCTTGCCCAGCACACCGGAGACAATGGTCGCCGCCAGGCCCATGATAAAAAGAAAAGGTTCCAGATTGTGCTCGACCTGCCTGATCAGAAAGGGCAGAGCCAAAACCAGAACCAGAATAATGATCAAACCAACAATCATAAAATCAGAATCCTCCCCCAATTCAAAAATGAGGACTTGCAACTCAGTATATTTTAAACCACGCCGCCCCTGTTTGACAACCCCTGAAAAAAGTTAAGAAAGTAAAACCAAGGAAAAGGGGGGAATCCCGTCCCGGTCAGGAAACGGAATCTCCCCCCATAATTCCAGAGTCACGGCCGGCCTTTAACCGCCTATTTCGGAGGCGGTCACCCCGGTCTGGGGACGCCGGGCCCGGGCCTGCAGGGCGCTCTCCTTCAGCCGCATAAAATAGAGGGCAAAAGGCCGGTAGGCCAGGTGCGACCATTTCGTAAAGGGCACTTCCAGACCCAGCAAGGGTACCGTAAAAGCAAGGTGGAGGGCAAACGTATAATAGGTCGGCAGAGGCAGATCCAGGTACTTAAACACGTGGACGAGCAATCCCGTAAAGACCGTCAGCCAAAGTAAAATCAGGAACATCCAGTCCGTAGAGTGGGAATATTGGTGAACCGGCTCGACTTTTCGCAACCTGCCGATGATGGCGTCCGTGGTCACGTACAACATGGCGATGGTTGCGTAGTACCCCAGTAACCTGGCCGGATGGAAGACGGATAGAAACTCGTTGGTCAAGAACCATTTCGACAAAGCGTTTACTAAAATAAAAGCTACCGCATACCCGGTCATTAAAAGCCAGTGCTTAAGCCACCTGTTTGTGCGCCTGCTCTTGCAATCCAAAAACCGCCGCTGGGTGAAGAAGTGCAGCGCCAGGGTGAAAATCTCTTTAACGTAAAGCGACCAGGGAATTTTCACCTGTTCCCCGCTGGTCATTACCAGCCGGTACATGCGGTAGATGTTGATGAGCAAAATGATGGAGAGAACTCCGCCAAAAAGCCAGCCGGCCGGGTCGACGATGTGCCGGGGGGCGAAGGTCTCCAGCTCCGTATGGGTGGTGACGATGGGGCCGTGCAAAAGGGCGACTACCCCCAGGGTGGCGAAAAAGAGAACGATGATCGAGAGCACTTCCCAGGCTTTGGAGGTATACAGCTTCCGGGACAAACCGGTCCAATCGTAGACCGAGGTCAGGTAGCGCCGCAAGGCCATCATCAGTTCGCCCGGGTTGGCCTGCCGGGGGCAGTATTGCTGGCACTCCCCGCAGTAATAGCAAAGCCACGGCTCGACCGAATGTTTTACTTTCTCCTCCGCTCCCAGTTGAATATAGCGGATCATTTTGCGCGGAAAAAGGTTTTCCTCTTCCACCAGGGGGCAGACGGCCGTACAGGTTCCGCAGTTAAAACATTCGGTGGAGGTTTTGGCTCCGAACTTTTTCAGTTTCTCAGCAAAGCGCGGATTAACGGTGACCAATTAGTCTCCCTCCAAGAACAGATTAAGCGCAAAGTTTTTTAAAAGGCACAAAGTTCACCGGCACAAAGGCACAAAGTTGAAGAATTATTAATTTTTACCGGCACCAGGATATAAAGCGTTTATCGCTTCACCTGCTGCTTCTCCCTCTGTACCTTTGTGCCTTTATCCCTTTGCGCCTCTTTTCCTTTGTGCCTCTGTGCCTGTCCGGCTTATCTTACGAACAGGCATTGAGGAGTTCGGAAATTTCCATGATCTTTACCTTTTCCTGTTTATCTAAAGCCAGACAGTCCGCTTCCAGCATAATCATACAGTAAGGGCAGGCCGTCGCCAGAATATCCGCCCCTTTTGCCTCCGCATCCAGCACTCTGAGTTCCCCAAACCGCTCTCCCCGGGGCACTTCCGCCCACAGCCGGCCGCCGCCGCCGGCGCAGCAAAGGCTTCTTTCCCGCGAACGGCTCAATTCGATTATTTCCGCCTCCGGAAGGGCGCCCAGCAGGGTCCGGGGGGCGTCGAAGATCCCGTTATGGCGGCCCAGGTAGCACGGGTCGTGATAGGCGACTTTTTTACCCAGCGAACCGTTTAAATTGAACTTTCCTTCCCGGAGCAGCCCGGCCAGCAGTTCGGTGTAATGCACCACTTCAAATTCGCCGCCCAGTTCGGGATATTCATTTTTGAAGGTGTACAGGCAGTGCGGCGAGGTGGTGATGATTTTGCGCACGCCCTTGCTCTTAAACAGCTCAATATTTCCCCGGGCCAGCTTCTTAAACAGCTCCTCGTCGCCGATCTTGCGCACCGTTTCCCCGCAACAGCTTTCCTCCGCCCCGATGACACCGAAGCTTACCCCCGCCTTCTTCAGCACTTCGACAATGCTTCGGGCGATTTTCTGGCTGCGGGGGTCATAGCAGGAAGTGCAGCAGACAAACAGAAAATATTCGGTTTCCGGAGTAAAGAGCGGCACTTCCAGGCCCTTCTGCCAGTTCAGACGGTCCTCCCGCGCTCCCGACCAGGGGTTCCCGTTGGCGTGCAGGCTGCCCACGATGGAGCGCAGGTTGGTTGGGACGAAGCCCGCTTCCACTGTGGTGCTCCGCATGGAACGGACGTTGTCGATAATCTTCACCTGCCGCGGGCAATTTACCTGGCACATGCCGCAGGTAGTGCAGGCAAAGAGAACTTCCTCCGTGTCGAAGCCTTCCAGCCCCAGCTGCCCCAGGCGCTGCATCTTCCGGATGGAAAACGCTTCGCTGATCTGACCGGAAACCAGGCGCCACGGACAAAGCGCGGAGCAGAGCCCGCACTGCATGCACCAGTCGAGGGTTTCGGCCCCGGCCGCGGCAATGTATTCTTTCATTTCCATAGAAAGTTCTTTTGCTTCCATCATTGCAATACTCCTTCGGCGTTTTTTAAGGCAAAAAGCCGCCGGCACAAAAGCACAAGGTTTTTCCCTGTGTGCCTTTGTGCCTCTTTTGCCTTTGTGCCTTTTTAACTAGAACCCTTTATACGGGTTGGGGCCGACTTCCTCCAGCCTGCCGGCAAATTCTTCGATAATGCCCGGGAGCTTATCGTAGTCCATGATGCTGACCTGCACCATGCGCACCCGGTCGGCTTCCAGGGCCAGCCGGTTCAACGTTTCGGAGATCTTGGACAGCCGGTAATTGGCCAGTTCGCTGCCCTTGATGAAGTGGCACTGGTAATCGTCGCCGTGCTTGCAGCCCAGCAGGAGGATGCCGTCAATGCCCTTGGAGAGGGCGTCGGCGATCCAGACCAGGTTCATGGAACCCAGGCAGCGCACCGGGATAACCCGCACCCACGGGCTGATGCTCAGGCGGTTGAGGCCGGCCATGTCCAGCGCCGGATAGGCGTCGTTTTCGCAGGCAAAGACGAGGATGCGCGGTTTTTCTTCGTCCTCTTCGGGTACTTCGATCGCTTTCAGCATGCTCCCGATAATCGGCACGGAATAATTCTTAAAGGAAATGATCCGCTCCGGGCAGGAGCCCATGCACGTGCCGCACCGCCGGCAGCGCGTCGGGTTGGGCAGCGGGTTGAACTTTTCATCTTCGTTAATGGCTCCGAACGGACATTCCACCGTGCAGCGCTTGCACTGGGTGCACCGTTGCATAAAGAATTCCGGGAAGGACAAGTCCCACACCCGCGGGTGCACCGCCGAACCGGCGGCCGTCAGCTCCACGCACTGGATGGCCTTTAAAGCTGCTCCGGTGGCGTCTCTGATCGTGGCGGGAATGTCCATTGGCGCCCGGACGCTGCCGGCGGCGTAGATACCCGTCCGGCGCGTTTCGTAGGGGAAGCAGATAAAGTGGGAATCGGCAAAACCGTATTTCAAGGGCGGCACTTCCGGCCCCTGCCGGTATTCCAGGTTTAAGATATTGGAGCGGATAATTTCGTCGGCCGGCGCTTCTTCCTGGGCCCCTTTATCGTCCTCGGCTTTGATGACCAGCTTTTCCCCGATGGCGGTGACGGGGACCATGCCGGTGGCCAGCACGACCAGGTCGACGGGCTCCGTTTTAATCCCTTCGCCCACCAGGACGTCTTCCGCCGCAATCACCAGCTGGCCGTCCGCCACTTCGGCGACCCCCAGGACGTCTCCCCGAAAGAAAAGGGCTCCTTCCTTCTGCACCCGCTGGTAGAGGAACTCGTAGTTCCCCGTCGCCCGCATGTCCTTGTAGAAAATGTAGACGCTGGCTTCCGGGTTCTGCTGTTTCACGTAAAGCGCCTGCTTCAGCGATTCCGTGCAGCAGATGGCCGAACAATAGGGGAGATGCTCCTTATCCCGGGAACCGGCGCACAGGATAAAGGCCACGCTTTCCACCGGCTTGCCGTCGGAGGGGCGCTTGATCGCTCCCTGCCCGGCCATTTCTTCCAGTTGCTCCCCGGTGATTACGTTGGTGTATTTGCCGAACCCCAGGTTTTCCAGCTTTGTCGCATCGTAGGCAACAGCGCCGGCGGCCAGCACGATGGCGCCCACGCGCTCGCTGTATAAGTTGTCGTTTTGCCTGATCTGCACGTCAAACATCCCGGGAGCGCCGGCAATTTTTTCAATCTGGGCGTTTTTATAAACGGTGATCTTCTCGTTTTCTTCAACTTCCCTGACTCGATCGGCCAGGTTAAGGTCTTCCAGTTCGGTATACGGGGGTTGCAAACCAACCACGTTCTTTAAACCGGCCGCCCAGCCGCCCAGGGTTTCCTTTTTCTCCACCAGAACCGCCCGGTACCCTGCTTTGGCTGTTTCCGCGGCGGCGGTGAGTCCCGCCAGGCCGCCGCCCACCACCAGGATGGTTTTGGAGATGTCCTCGGCCTGGAAAGGCACCGGCAACTCGGCCTGCTGGGCCTTCACGATCCCCATGCGCAGGCTGTCTTCGGCCAGCATTTGCGTATCTTCGTCGTTGGCCGGGTGGCACCAGACGACCTGCTCACGCAAGTTTACCCGCTCGACAAAAACGTCCGGGAAATCAAAAACATCGGTGTTGACGCGCGGCGAACAGGCGGCAATCACGATGGCGTTCACGCCTTCCCCCGCGATGTCCTGCTTGATCAGGCCGGCGCCTTCGGCGCTGCAGAGGAAGGGATGGGTCTTGCAGACCGGCACTTTGTACTCGCTCGCAGCCACTTTCGAAAGTGCTTCCAGGTCTAAAGATTCCCCTATGTCACAACCTGTGCAAATGTATACGCCCATCTTTTTCTCCACCGCAATTACCTCCCCACCGTAGATTGAATGGCTTTCAGCGCAGCCGCCGTAGCATCCTGAACACAGGCCGCCACGTCCATCGGCCGGCTCACGCAGCCGGCGCCGTAAATGCCCGGCACATTCTGCCCGGTAACCACAAAGCCATTCGCATCATAAACCAGCTCAACAGGCGCTTTTTCTTCTCTTGTCGCCGGCGCCATGCCGGTGGCCAGGACGACCAGATCGAACCTTTCCTTCATTACCTTCAGCGAAACCTGGTCTTCGGCCACCACGATTAAATCTTTCGTTTCGGGATCTTCTGTGATCTCGCCGGCTTTTCCTTTGACCAGGGTGATATTTTTGATTTCTTTCACTTTCGCGTAAAAGTCCTCGAACTTGCCCAGCGCGCGGATGTCGATGAAGAAAATCGATACCTGCGCATTCGGGTTTTGTTCCGTTATGTAGGTGGCCTGCTTTAAAGAAGCCAGGCAGCATACCCCGGAGCAATAGGGCAGGTGGTTTTCGTCCCGGGAGCCGGCGCACTGGACGAAAGCCACTTTTTCCACCGGCTTGCCGTCGGAGGGCCGCAAAATTTTGCCCTGGGTGGGCCCGTTGGGCGCCGCCAGCCTTTCCATCATGACGTTGGTAATGACGTTTTGGTATTGGCCGAAACCGTAATAACCGATTTTTGCCGCGTCATAGGGCTTCCACCCGGCGGCCCAGATGATGGAACCGACCTGCAAAGTTACGGTTTTAGGCTCCATCTTCAGGTCAACGGCGTTATACGGACATGCCTCCACGCACTTGCCGCAGTCGCCTTTCGGGCAGACCTGCCCGTCAATGGCGTATTTTAAAGGAAAAGCAAAGATGTGCGGCAGGTAAATCGCTTTGGTCTTGTCCAGCCCGTAATTAAAATCGTTCGGCCTTTCCACCGGGCAGACCTCCGTGCATTTTCCGCAGGCGGTGCAGTTATCGTTTACGTAACGGGGGTTGATTTTTACTTTTACCTCAAAATTGCCTTCCCGGCCCGTAATTTCGGCCACTTCAGCCATGGTCATAACACGTATTTTTGGATTTTGCTTAATCCTCTTAAAATTAATTTCCAGCCCGCAGTTGGGCGGGCACAGTTTGGGGAAATACTGGTTCAGCTGGGCCACCCGGCCGCCCAGGTAAGGATTTTTCTCCACGAGAAAAACCTCGGCGCCCGCTTCGGAAGCCTCGACGGCCGCCGTCAACCCGCTGATTCCCCCGCCGACCACCAGAATGCTGCGATTACCCATTTTTTCATCACCGTCACAGTTAGTTTTTAAAAACACGGGTAAGCCGTGGCCGCGAACAGCCACGGCTCTTCCCCCGGGGAGCATTTTACTGCCGGATCCGGAATCTGTCTGTCTTCCAGCCGACAGTTTCGTCAGTCAACGATGGAGATAATCGGCCGTTTGAAGACGTCCCATTGACCGGTGTTCGGATCCCACTTGCAGTTGACGAAGCACTTCCAGTTCTCTTCGTCCATCTTCGGGAAGTCCGCGCGGATGTAGTAGCCGGGCCACCGGGTTTCTTCGCGGAACATGACGCTCCGGATATGCGCCTCGGCCTGCCACATGCGGTGGACGTTCTCCCAGCACCGCATCAGCTCGTGGAGGTTTTCCGCGGCCAGCTTCGCCGAGTCCTCTTTCAGCATGGTGAGCAGCTCCATGCCTCTCTCCAGCAGGTGCTTGTTGGTGGTGAAGGACTTGGACACGCCGCCGGCGTACTCGTCCATGATCTTCTGCAGCCGGAACATGAACTGCATCGGCCGGATGTAATTCGGGTTGACGTTCGGATCGGTGGTCATTCCCTTGTATTGCTCAAAGGTGTCCAGCGGCTTTAAGATGGCGGCTTTGAGCTCTTCCACTTTGCCCATGTCCACCTTCGGCTCCACGTTGTTTTCCACGATGAAGCGGATGGCTTCCTTGGCGGCGATCCTGCCTTCCGTGAACGAGCCGGAGGAGAACTTGTGGCTGGAAGCGCCCGAAGCGTCGCCGGCACAGAACAGACCCTTCACCGTGGCCATGTTGCCGTAGCCCCAGAAGTATTCCGCCGGGGCGAGGTCCGCCGGGCCGCTGACCCAGGCGCCGGACGCACCGGAGTGGGAACCGATGAAGTAAGGCTCGCAGGCGGCGATTTCCGACGGTTTCTCTTCGGGGTAAATGTTCGTGGCCGCCCACAGCAGGGCCTGCGAAATGGTCATGTCGAGGAAGTCTTCCCAGGCCTCGGCCTCCAGCTCCTTGAGCTTTTTCTTGCGCTGCTTCTCGTCCGGGTAGGCATCCGCCAGTCTCCGGATGGCGTCCGCGGTCTGCATGTAAATCGGGCCCTTGCCGGCTCTTTCGTCAATCAAGCCCAGGTGGTTGCGCAGGTTGGCCGGAATCGGCTTGGTCAGCCCGTAGGGGGCGAACTCCGCCAGGACGTCCGGGTGGGTGACCATGTAGTCTTCCCCGAAGGCGTTGGTGGCGATGGACTTGAAGAGCAGGAACCACGCGCCGACGGGGCCGTAGGCGTCCTTGAACCGCACCGGGATGAAGCGCACTTCCTGGCAGGTCATCTCGGCGCCGGCCCGGATGGTGAAGTAGGCGGAGGAACCGGTGTTGAACGGCGGGTACCAGGAGCGGCCCAGGCCCTCGCCCGTGGAACGGGGCCGGAAGACGTGCACGGCGCCGCCCATGCCGACCAGCACGGCCTTTGCCTTGAAGACGTAGAATTTATTCTCCCGGGTGGAGAAGCCGACCGCGCCGACGATTTTATCGCCGTCCACCAGGGGCTCCACGATGAAGACGCGCTCGTAAATGCAGTCGTCGCCGAGGGTTTTCAAAGCGTTCTTGGCGGCCTCGGCCACGACGATCTTGTAGGACTCGCCGTTGATCATGATCTGCCAGCGGCCTTCGTGGACGTACTTGCCGTTTTCGTCTTTCCAGATCGGCAGGCCCCACTTTTCAAACAGGTGCACGGTGGAGTCCACGTGCCGGGCGATGCTGTAAACCAGGTCCTCTCTGGTGATGCCCATCAGGTCCTGCCGGACGTAGCGGACGTAATCCTCGACCGTGTTGTCTCCGGCCGCCTGCCCGATATACTGGTTGATGGCGGAGAGGCCCATGGCCACGGCGCCGCTGCGGTCCATGGCCGCTTTGTCGACCAGGACGACTTTCAAGCCGTGTTTCTTGGCCCAGTAGGCGGCTTCCACGGCCGCGCCGCAGGCGGACATCCCGCCGCCGACGATCAAAAGATCAGTGCTGACTTCTACGGTTTCAAAATTCGCCATTTCCCTGACCTCCTTTTTACTTCTTAATGCTGGGGACTTCGCAGCCCAGTGACCCCGGCTCGGTAAACAGGACGTAGCTCTTCAAGTCGTCGGTGCCGGTCTCAAACCCGCCGTCCGGCACGGCCGAACCTTCCGGCGTGGTCCGGGTGGGGAACTTAAAGCGCTTGATGGAACCGTCCCGGAACTTAATCGTCCACATAATGTTGTCGGAACCGCGCAGAGGCACGCAGCTGGCCCCCATCGGCACGAAGTCGGCGTAGCCGCGGACGTCCATCGCCTGCTGCGGGCAAATCTTCACGCAGCACTGGCACTCCCAGCACATCTCGGGCGCCCGGTTGTAGGCCTTCATTCTCTCTTTGTCCAGGACCATCAAGTCGTTGGGGCAAATGTACATGCAGGCTGTTTTATCCTGTCCCTTGCAGCCGTCGCATTTTTCCGCAATTACAAAGCTGGGCATAAACCTAACCTCCTTAATAATTTTTAATTTTTCTCGTCAGACCTGAAAAGGTGTTCACAAACCCCCTCTCCCTTTGCTCACCCCTTTCTAAAATATTCAGCCTTTAATAACCCTTCAGGAAATCTCCCATTACATCCAGGCTGGCTTTTTCCACGACCTCGTCAAAGATCTTGTCCTTGACTTCCCTGGGCAAGAGCTCAATGCTCCTGGTGGTTGCCGAGTCGTACTTGGCGGTAGGAAATACCTTTAAAACTTTGTCCTTTTGTTCTTCGGTGCAGGGCACCTTCAGTACCTTTAAACCGGCCAGCTGTTCCTCGGCCAGGTCGGCCAGGCCGACTTTTTGCAGCTTGGCCAGTCTTTCCTCGTTAATCCAGATGTTGATGACAATACTCATTTGGCCACCTCCTAACCCTTCAGTTCTGGCAAGGTAAAGACGGGGTTTCTTTCCTGCAGGTACTTGTCGTTCACGAAAGCCGAACCAAAACCGTATTTTTCGGCACATTCCATGATAAGATCGAAAACCTCGGGCCGGAAGATCAGGCGAGGTGGCTTGACTCCGTCTTGAATGATGCTTCTGATCAACGTGCCGCTGAAGTTCTGGCTCTGGGCCTTATGCCCGCACAGCCCCGAATAGGTTACCTCGGCGCAAACGGGGCAGTACCACCAGGCG
The DNA here is from genome assembly GCA_023511535.1 of Armatimonadota bacterium. GTDB lineage: Bacteria > Bacillota > Desulfotomaculia > Desulfotomaculales > Nap2-2B > JAIMBK01. The sequence continues at coordinate 1,157 of JAIMBK010000005.1, read as the reverse complement.
AGTACGCGCACCGGCTTGATCCGCAGGTCGCTTTCCGGAATCTGGTCGAAGATCCGGTGGGCGTCGTACGGATCGTAGTACGTGCCGACGCCGGCGTGGTCCCGGCCGAACATGTGGTGCGTCAGGCCCAGGTTCGTCCTCAAGATGGCGTGGAAGACGGCCTCTTTCGGCCCGGCGTAGCGCATGTCCCAAAGGGTGATCGAAGTCAGGTGGACGTCTTCCCGGAAATAACCGGCTTTGCGCAGCACGTCGTGGCACAAAACGATGGCTTCGTCGATGTAGTCGCCCTTTCTTTTTTCGCCGATAATGGCGTTCACGAGTACGCCCGTGAGAGTTTTTTCCACCGGCAGTTCCCCGTGGGCCTGCAGCCAGGAACCCTTCATCAGCCATTCGTGCCCGGTGTGCGGCACGTTTCTGGTCTGGTGGGCGACAATCCGCTGCCAGCCTTTTTCGGCGAATTTTTGCCTGAGCTGCCTGGGGGTGAAGAAGAATTCGTCAAACGGAGGGTTGATTTTGGGCGGATTAACCAGGGTGACCTTCCCGCCGAGGAACTTATCCTTGTATTTGTACGTTCTGGCCACTCCCGGGTGCTTTTCTTCCGTGGTGCCGTAAACTTTTTGGGCCATTTCCTGTTTGTCGTAGGTAAAGATTTCTTCGACTTCCAGGATGGCCATCGGCCTGTCCTGGTAGGTCAAGAGGACCTTGTCCCCTTCTTTAATTCCCTTTTCGTTGATTTCCTGATCCGACAGATCAAAAACGATCGGGATGGGCCAGAGAACGCCGTTGGCAAGGCGCATCTCCTTGCAGACCCGGTCCACGTCCGCTTTGGTCATAAAACCTTCCAGGGGGGTGAAAAACCCGTACGCGATATCGACAATCTCTCTGGCGATCTGGCCGCGGATGGGCACCGGGGTAAGGCCTTTGATTGCCCGGGCCGCCTCTTCCGGCGCCATTACTCTTTCGACAAGCTCTTTGCCGCCGTGGCCGATATTACTCATCTCTCTTCTCCCTTCCCTTATTCTAAAATGTACTCAAGATACGGGTGTCTGGCTGTCTCACACTGTCTGAAACGGGCTTCACCTCCTCAGAAAATAGGAATTAGGAATTAGGGGTTAGGAATTAGGGGTAAATACTTTTACATAATTATTTTCATTACT
>JAIMBK010000048.1 GCA_023511535.1 Armatimonadota bacterium | reverse complement strand
AGTTTATTGTCCTGGACGAGCCCACCAGTATGCTGGACGCCATTACCCAGGCGCAAATCATCAGGCTTTTTCAGGAGCTCCAGAAGGAAAAAGGGGTGGCCTATCTTTTCATCAGCCACGATTTGGAGCTGGCCCGGTCGTTTTGCTATCGAATTTACCGCTTGGCGAACGGGAAGCTGCAGTGAGCAGCCGCCGGTGCTCCCGGCTTATTCAACTTGAAGTGGTTTTCAGGAAGGGGTTTATCGTGCTGGTGGCTTACCTCAAACCCAGCATCTGGAATATTATTATTGCCATCGCCCTTTTGGGCTGGGCGGGAACGGCCCGCGTGGTCCATTCAAGAGTGCTGCAAATCAGGGAAATGCCCTTTGTCAGGAGTGCCCGCGCCCTGGGAGCCGGCAGTTTCTATATCATGCTCCGGCACATCCTTCCCAATACCTCAGAGGTCGTTTTCGCCAAGGCTTCCCTGGCGGTGGCCGGGGCCATGCTCACGGAAGCAGGGATAAGCTTTCTCGGCCTGGGCGATCCCATCCAGAAAAGCTGGGGGATGATGCTTCACTACGCCTTTACTCACGGGGGAATCGTCAACGGTTACTGGTGGTGGTACCTTCCCCCCGTCTTCTGCATTTCCTTCGCGGTGTTGGGCTTTGTCCTTTTGGGTTACGCCGGACAGGAGGAAAAACAGGAGGTTTACCGGTGGGTTGGGGTCCCAGGGGGGTCAAAAGTCTTCCCCCGGTCCGGGCAGTCCGCAGTCAGGGCGGGAGGGGGTGAGAAGTGAGCGGAAGGAAGACTTGTATTCCTGTTTCCTCGTCTTTGGATGAAGAATAATCGCAAAGGAAATTCTCTGATGGTAAATGCGAGGAGGGTGAGCGATGAAGTTCTGGAAAAAAGCCTTCTACTTAACCGGAATTTTACTGGTCATTTTGCTGGCCAGCCTTCCGGCCGGCTGCGGCAAGCAAAAAGAAGCCGCCACCCCGGCGGCCAAAGAAAAAGTAGTGGTGATTGCCCCCAAATACGAAGGCGACCACCTGAATCCCGTCCTGGGTTACGGCCGGTATGGCGGCTCCAAGTTCTTCAACGGATTGGTCAGGTTTGATGAAAACCTTAATCTTGTCCCGGATCTGGCGGAATCCTGGGAGGTTTCGCCGGACGGCAAGACCTATACCTTTAAACTGCGCCCGGACGTAAAATGGCACGACGGCAAGGAATTTACCGCCCATGATGTCAAATTTACTTACGAGAAGATCCGTGACCCAAACGTGGCCTCTCCGCTTAAGCCTTTCTTTGATTTTGTCGAAGAGATTACGGTGGTTGACGACCATACCATAAAAATTCAGCTCTCAAAGCCCTACGCCCCATTTTTAGAAAAGCTTGTCGTGGGGATTGTGCCCGGGCACCTGCTGGAGGGGAAGGATATTAAAACGGCGGAGTTTAACCAGCATCCCGTAGGTACCGGCCCCTTTAAATTTGTCGAGTGGAAAAAGGGCGAGAAGCTGGTGATGGTGGCCAACCAGGAGTATTTTCGGGGAAAACCAAAGATTGACCGGGTGGTGGTCTCCTTTATTCCTGACGAGAACACCCGCCTGCTGCAGGTAACCAAAGGCGAGGTCGACGCGGCCTTTTTGCCGCCCAAACTGGCCGCAAAGGCCCAAAGCGAGAAAATCAAAATATATACTGTTCCCACGGGAGAATGGTGCGGCCTCGGCCTGCCCTACAAAAACCCTCTTTTCCAGGATATCCGGTTGCGCCAGGCCATTGCTTACGCCATTGACAAACAGGCGGTGGTGGACAGGATCCTGGAGGGTAAAGGGGAACCGGCCAGCAATCCTTTGCGCAGCAACCACCGGGCGTACAATCCGGAAGCGAAAAAGTATCCGTATGATCCCGAGAAGGCGAAAGCCCTTCTGGCGGGGGCCGGCTGGAGGGATACAAACAACGACGGGGTTCTGGAGAAAGCCGGCAAGCCGCTGCGCTTCACTTTGCTGTATGCGGCGGACGATGTCCTGCGCAAGGACATCTGCACAGCGGTAAAGACGGATCTTAAAAAAGTGGGCGTTGATGTGGAACTGGCCGGCCTCAGCTGGGATCAGATCAAGCCCCGGATGGATACGGACGCGACCCTGTTTTTCTGGGCAACGGTGTATGACGTGGACGATCCCAACTACCAGATCTGGCACTCGCAGTTCATCGGCCAGGGGTGGAATAACCCTGCCTGCTATCAAAACAAGAAGGTGGATGAACTTTTAGAGAAGGGCCGGGCCACCCTGGAGGAAGGCGAAAGGAAAAAAATCTACGCCGAACTGCAGCAGATTCTGGCGGAAGAACAGCCGGTCGTGTTTATTGCCCACATGGACCACACCTATGCCGCCAGCACCAGGATCAAGGGAATCAAGGTTCAGCCGGAAGGCCACAGCGGGTACCTGACGGAAGGGTTGTGGTGGAACCTGGAGGAGTGGGAGTTGCCGGAATAAGGAATCTGCCGGATTGTCGGCGAGGAGATGAACGATGGACCTGGGCCGCTATATTTTTAAAAGGGGGAGCCAGCTTCTCCCCCTCCTTTTTGGAATCAGCATCCTGGCTTTTTTGCTCATTCATTTATCACCGGTCGACCCCGTCGAGGCCTGCCTGGGGAAAGAGGAGGCAAGCCTCCTCGCCCCGGAAGACCTCGCCGGGTTGAGGGCCTCCTGGGGACTGGACAGGCCTTTGTATGGGCAGTATTTTATCTGGTTAGCTCATGTCTTTCAGGGAGATTTCGGCATCTCCCACTTAAGCGGAAGACCGGCCCTGGCTGTAATTGCTGAGCGTATTCCGGCCACCCTGGTCCTGATGGGTACGGGGTACCTGCTGGTGGTTGTGCTCAGCATTTATCTAGGAGTAACCAGCGCCAAAAGGCAGGATACCTTTTTTGACCACACCTGCACTGCCTTAAGTTTTATCTTTTACTCTACCCCCAATTTCTGGCTGGCGCTTATCCTGGTTTACCTTTTTTCCGTTAAGCTGGGCCTGCTTCCCGTCTGCGGAATGGCTTCCCCAAAAGCGCTCACTTTTTCCCTTCCCGAACTGGGGCGGCACTTAATTCTGCCCGCCGCTGTTCTGGCCCTGAGCACCTCACCCTGGTATATCCGCTTTCTCCGCGCCAGCATGCTGGAGGTGCTTGCGCTCGATTACATTTTACTGGCCCGGGCAAAGGGGCTCCCGGAAAAGATGATTATCTTCAAGCATGCCCTGCGCAACGCCCTTTTACCATTTCTTACCCTGCTGGGGCTGGCCTTTCCGCACTTAATCGGGGGGGCGGTGGTGATTGAAACGATCTTTGCCTGGCCGGGGGTGGGCAGGCTGCTGGTGGAAAGTGCGCTGCGGGCCGATTACCCGGTGGTAATGGGGCTTACTTTTCTTTTCAGCGTCTTTGTGCTCCTGGGAAACTTCCTGGCGGACATTGCTTATCTGTTTGTTGACCCCCGCATCAGGTACGGGGGTGAGGCCGATTGAACAAAAAACTGTATGCCGGCGCCTGTTTTCTTTTCCTGGTTGTTTTCCTCGCCGTCCTGGCGCCTTACCTCTGTACTTATCATCCTGTGGATACTTCTCTGGGTGACGCCGGTCTTCCTCCTTCCCGGGAACACCTCTTCGGGACTGACGACCTGGGCCGGGATGTTTTCAGCCGGTGCGTTTACGGAGCCCGGGTCTCTTTAGCCGTGGGCTTTGCGGTGGCTCTGCTCACCACGGTCATCGGGGTGGTTGTCGGTCTTGTCGGCGGGTATTCCGGCGGCTTGATCGACAACGTCCTCATGCGCGTTGTCGACACTTTGAATTCCTTGCCGAATATTATTCTTTCCATCGTTATCCTGGCTTTTTTCAAACCGGGGATTTTCAATGTCCTTGCCGTGCTGGCCTTGACCGGCTGGACGGCGACGGCCCGGGTTGTGCGCAGCGAGACGCTCTCGCTGAAAACAAGAGAGTTTGTTTTGGCTGCCCGGGCCCTGGGCGCGCCGGACGCCTACCTCATCTTTTTTCACCTTTTGCCCAACGTGCTGGCTCCTGCCCTGGTGGCCGCCACCTTTAGCGTGGCCCACGCCATTCTGGCGGAGGCGACTTTAAGTTTTCTGGGCCTCGGCATCCCTCCGCACGAGCCCAGTTGGGGGAACATCATGATGGAAGAAATGGATGACCTGCTGGTTGGCGTCTGGTGGACGGTTTTCTTTCCGGGCGTCCTGGTCATTTCTACCGTGCTGGCGGTAAATTTTCTGGGCGAGGGCTTAAAGGACGCTCTGGAACCGGGAAGGGGAGGCAAAAATGTTTAGACGCAAAGAACAAAGCATCTTGTTGTTTAGTGCGGCCGGCTTTCTGGCGCTTTTCGGGCAGGGGTTTGTGGTGCCTTTTTTGCCCCTTTACGCCCGGGAGCTGGGGGCGAGTTACTTTGAAGTGGGAATGCTGTTCACTGCCCTGCAGCTTACCCGCGGGCTGGCGGGGCTGCCCCTGGGGCCGCTGGCCGACCGGTACGGGCTTAAAACATTCGCCTGTGCCGGCTTTGCTTTGTTATCCTGCACGCCCGTGACCTATGCGCTGGCCGCTCACCCCTGGACCCTCATCGGCTTCCGGTGCCTGCAGGGAATCGCCGAGGCCCTGCAGTTCACCATCGGCACTGCTTACGTGGCGGAAATTGCCAAAAAGAAAGGCCAGGCCATCGGCGCTTTCCAGTCCCTGGCCAACCTGGGTTTTGCCCTTTCCCCTCTGCCCGCCGGCCTGCTCATTGCTTCCCTGGGCATAAAAAAGGTTTTCTTCCTCGGGGCGGCGGTGATGCTGGCGGGGTTTCTGGTCGCGCTGCCGGCGGAAAAGGACGCCCCGGCCGGCGGAAAAAGCGTTTCCTGGCGTTTCCTGCGCAATCCGGCGATTTACCTGCTCTCCCTTTTGGCCGCCTTTCCCGCCTTGACGACGGGATTTAACATCGCTTTTCTGCCGGTGTTCTTTTACGAACTGGTTCCCTCGGAAGCCGTGGTCGGATCCGTGACCACTACTTATTTCTTCAGTGCCGCCCTGGCCATGTTCTTTGCCGGCCGCCTGGCCGACGCCAGGGGACGCTGGCCGGTGGCGCTCGCCGGTTTTCTCGGCAGCGGAGCAGCTTTTCTGGCTATTTTTCTCGCCCCCGGCGTTTTCTGGGCGGGTGCTGCCGTTTTCCTGCTTGGCCTTGCCGGGGCGCTGGCTTCCGTTCCGCTCACGGCCAGGCTGGCCGACGTTTCGGCAGGAGAAACCGCCGGCAGCCTGGGTGTTTTAACGATCTTCCGCCTGGTTGCCTTAGCGGCCGGCGGTTCTCTCGGCGGGGTACTCGCCCAGTTCACCGGCTTAAAGGCCGTCTTTTTGCTTTGCGCCGGGGTGATGTTCGGCGGGGGGATGGCCACAATCTTCCTGGCGCGCCGGCTCTGACTATTTTTCCCTGCCCGCGCAGACGGGGCAAAGCGGCCTGTCGTTGATTGCCACGATACTAAAAGCGGCGACCACTTCGCCGCAGCGGGCGCACCTGCTGTAAGCGTGCCGGGAAAATGGCTGCGGGCGCCTGATGGAGACGACTTTTTGGGTAAATAAAGATTCTTCGGGAAGATTTAAGATGTCTTTCACGGCCTGGCTGATTGCCCGGTGGTAGCGGGAAACCTCCTCCGGAGCGGCCTTGCCCGCGCATAGCCGGGCCGCAATGGGCTGATAAGGGCTCAGGTCAATCAGCGGGTTAATCAGGGAAATCCGCAGCGCCTCGTGGAGAACCTGCTCCTGGTTGTACCGGGCGAAGTAATAAACGTGCTTGCCCGTTTCGTAGGCGTAAAAGCTCTGGTTGCCAAAGGTGCACCCCGTCAGGTACTGCAGGGCGTCAATCGCCGAGGAAAGGTTTTCCGCCACCACGAAAAATTCGTGCGCGTTCCGGCGGTGGAGATTTAAGCTGGCGCGGGCGATTAAACCGGCCCGGTAGCCAACGGCCAGTTCCGGGCAAAGGTGGCCGTGGTAGTTCGCGATGGCGGCCAGTTCGAGAGGGACGAACATGTTTTCCGGGCCGGGGATAATCCCGGCCAGTTTCTCGACAAAAACGGGGTCCGGGGGAGCGGGCGCCGGTCCGGCCTCCCGGCTTATATTTTGAAACACCTCTTTCAATTCCACGTTTACCCTGTACTGGAGCACCCATTTGCTCCGGCAGACCGTTTCCTCGTTTTCCCTGACCAGCACCAGCTTAAATACTCCGCCGTCAGTCAGCACCAGGTAACTGATCTGCCCGGCCGGCTCCTTCTTTGTTTGCAGGAGCTGGAGGACCTCGTAATGCTTTTTTCGCCACACAAACCCCAGGGGCGTCTGCTGGCGGTTGTCGAACTGGGCTTTTACTTCCTCCTGGAGCACGGTAATGTCTTCCTGCTCGATTTTCAGCATAATTTCTTTGATCTCCACTTAAAGCCTCGCCTCCCTTTTGGGAAAAAATAAACCACGGCCGGTGCTGAAAACCTCCGTGGTTTCGTTCGGTAGACTTTGATTTTTTCCGGGGTGGCTTCTTGCCGCCGCCGGAATAATGAAGGAAACTTTTTTAGTTGCCCTTTACCATGTTCCGTACAAGGTAAAACCGTTTTCTGCCGCCGCCTGAAACCAGCGAGCGAACTCGCGCGCCTCTTCCCTGGCAAGCACTAATTCTTCCCCCGCAAGGGTAGACGGCAAAAACACCCAACTCCACCCAAAAATTGCCTCCATGACTACAGCAGAAAAACTGGCATTTTGGTTCTGCTCTTTTCCGCTGAGGGTATTTTACCATACCAGCAGGCAAATAGCAATATTCTTAGCGCAAGGTATTTTGTTTGCCGGCAAAAAATGCTATAATTGACTGAGGACTATAATTTGAGTAAAGAAGGTGCCGAAATGGCCATTATTGAAAAAGAAATTGAGCTTGTCGGTTCAAAAGGCCGAAAAAAAATAAAAGGGCTGTTTGACAGCGGCGCTACGTATTCCTGCATTAGCAGAGAATTGGCAAAGGAGCTGGAAGTTTTAATTCCCCTGGCGGAGCCCTTGCGCTTTGAAACAGCAGAAAAAGGAAAGGAGTTAGAAGCAAAAGAGCGGGTAACCCTTGATTTCCACCTCAACGGCTATCGTTTCTCGGACGAATTCATGGTTTTGCCGGAGCTTTCCGAAGAAGTTATTCTTGGCGCGGCAACGATGCAAAAATGGCGCTTCAAACTCGACTTTGAGAAAGAAGAAGTAATCATCGATCCCCGGGTTACCCGGCTGCGTTTCGGCTAAGATAAGGGTCGAGGCGAGGGTGAGAAAAAACCAGGGCTTTCTTGTCAAGAAAGCCAGATACCTGTCTTTTTTAGGCCAAAGTTTGGCTTGACGTGAAGAGGCAAAAGGAAAAAATAACCTATCGAAAAAAGGAGGGCAGGGTAAGCAGGATTTCCAGCACAAAAAGCAGCACAATCGCCAGCTCCAGCAGCATGGACTGCTGGTTTACCAGCCGGTTGCTCAAAAAAGAATAATTTTGCATGATTACCGAACTTTTTTGCTGAATGCTCTCCATCCAGGCCCTGGTCCGGAAAATGGCGAGGGCGGCGCCGTAGATCCGGGCGTAAAAGACGTCTTCCGTCACCTTTAAAGAATTCCGGATTCTTTCCGTAATTTCGTTGATCTCTACCACCAATTCCATCAACTTATTCATGATCTGGCGATACTGCCGCAGGCGCTTGAACCGGGTGACCGCTTCGGCCACTTCGATGGCATCGTACATCTTGGCCATTTCTTCACTCAGCACACTGTCGTAGTAACGCAGTTCCAGGAGCTGGGTAAGCGCAAATTCCAGCAGGTCGGGAATATCGTAGCTGCCCGTTTGGTCGTAAACCAGCGCCGAGCTCCAGGTAATAATTGTCATATCGTCTTCTCCATAAGTGAATGTATGTTGGAGCGTGTCCCTGCGTACCTGCCGGCTGACAGGCTCATCCTCGCCCAGAAGAAGCGGAACCGGGTCCCACTCCGGATTCCACTGGCGAAAATAAAAAATCAGGTAATCTTCCATAAACCCCCGGTAACCCGGCCTGATTAAGGTTTGCGCCAGGGCATTCCTTACTTCGTCCCGTTTTTTGGCGAACAAATCTTCCAGTTCTTCGGTATCGGAAAGGTATACCGCCAGGTCTCTGATCTTTTCGTAGGCGCATGGGCTGCCCAAAATGAGGCGCATAATAATGCTGATTACGCCTAAATCATATATCTTGGCGGTAAATTTTACCGGATACCGTTCGTTTAAAAGATCAAGCTCTTCTTCACCCAGTTCCATCGTTACGGGCGGATTGGGAATATGAATGGATTTCGGGCGGATGCGGGACAGCCTCAACCGGGCGGTGGGCTTGCTCTCCGCCAAAATCTGTTCCACCAGGTGGAGCTGGATTTCCTCGGCCACATCATATAAGCGGTACAACCAGATTGAATTAGTGATCGCGATCACCCCATCTCTTAAAAACAGTAATTTCCTGAAAATATATTTTAACAAAGTGGAATAAAAAATTCCACGCGGAGGATAAGATTTGCCTCGAAAGAAAAATGAAGCGGGTTGCCGCAAGTGACGATCAGTTTACGGATTCCGGGGGAAAGCGGCTTGACGGCTTCGCCATGATTGGCTAAGATCAGGGTAAAAATTCTGACGCAATGGAGGAAGTAACTGAAAATGAAGGATTTGATTATTGTCGGCGGGGGGCCGGCGGGCTTGAGCGCCGGGATTTACGCCGGGCGGGCAAAACTGGACGTGCTTTTGCTGGAAAGGGGGGCTCCCGGAGGGTTGGCGGCGACAACGGAAACCATCGAGAATTACCCGGGATTTCCCGAGGGAATCGGGGGAGCGGAGCTGATGGCGCAAATGCTGGCCCAGGCGCAGCGCTTCGGCCTTGCTGTGGACAGTGCCAATGTGGAGGAAATCAGCTGTTCCGACCGGCATTTTGTGCTGAAAACGGAGGATGGGGTCCTGCCGAGCCGCGCGGTGATCCTGGCCACAGGCGCGGAACCAGAGCTTTTGCACGTTCCGGGCGAAACAGAATTGCGCGGACGGGGGGTTTCATACTGCGCCACCTGTGACGGGGCCTTTTTCCGGGAGAAGACGGTGGCGGTGGTGGGCGGCGGGGACGCCGCCGTGGAAGAGGCCGTTTTTTTGACCAGGTTTGCCCAAAAGATCCTGCTCATCCACCGCCGCGATGAACTCCGGGCTACCCGGGTTGTTCAGGAGAAGGCCAGGCAAAATCCAAAAATCGAGTTCGTCTGGAACAGTGTCGTGGAGGAAGTGCTCGGGAAATCGAAAGTGGAAGGGGTTCGCGTTAAAAATGTCCGCTCGGGGGAAACCAACGTCCTCGAGGTGGATGGTGTGTTTATTTACATCGGCCAAAGGCCGGCCTCGCGCATGGTGGAGGAACTGGTTCAGCTGGACGAGCGCGGATACGTGATTACCGACGAAAAGATGCAGACCAGCTGCCCGGGTCTTTTTGCCGCCGGGGACGTCCGCAGAAAGCTGCTGCGCCAGGTGGTCACCGCCGTGGCCGACGGCGCCATTGCCGCCGTAGCCGCCGAAAAATACCTTGAAGAGGTAAAAAGCGCCGGAAAAAGCTGACCTTTGGAAACGAGTCCGGGGGCAAAAAGCAGTCCGCTTCCAGGCGCGGAAAAAGTAAGTTTGCTTTGATCTTTGCCCCTTTGTGCCGGGTGGACTTTGTTCCTTACAAAAAGAAAAAGCTGTATCTTTGGCGATACAGCGGAGAAAGGGAGAGGAGATTAGGTTGTGATCAAGCTCGTTGGTTTTATTATACCTGCTCGCCGGATAATGAAAAGGATTTTCCCTTCAATGGTTAAATTTTATCCTTCACCGGGCATATAGAGTCTTTAAAGCACGCCGGCAGCCCTGCGGAAAGGCCTGGATTTAGCCAGCTACCATTGGGTTTTCTTGATCAACGGTTCAACCGCCAATTAAGCACTTTGAGGGAATCTTCTAAATTTTTAATCTCTAGCCGAATAGCAGGAGATTTATTAATTGACGAAGAATTCGTAAGCAATGCGGCAGAACCGGACGCAACAATAATTTGGAGGTGCAGGGGGTGCAGGATTTACTTCAGCGATTTTGGGCCGGGGAACCCCGGGCGCTGGCCCGGCTTATTTCTATCCTGGAAAACGAAGAACCTGGCCGCGATGAACTGATGCGCCAGCTCTTTTCGAAAACAGGGCGGGCTTACTTGCTGGGCGTGACGGGGTCTCCGGGGACGGGAAAAAGCTCCCTGGTGGATCGCCTGACCGCTTTGCTTCGCCAGCGAGGGCAAAAAGTCGGGATTGTGGCCGTCGATCCGACCAGTCCCTTTTCCGGGGGAGCTTTACTGGGCGACCGGATCCGGATGCAGGAGCACGCGGTTGACCAGGGAGTTTTTATCCGCAGCATGGGTACGCGCGGGAGTCTGGGCGGACTGGCCCGGACTACCAGGGAAGCGGTTAAGGCCATGGACGCCTTTGGGTTTGACTGGGTAATCGTGGAAACGGTGGGGGTCGGTCAGGCGGAACTGGATATTATGCACGTGGCCGATTCAGTCATTGTGGTGCTGACCCCGGGGGCGGGCGACTCCATCCAGACGATTAAGGCGGGGATTATGGAAATTGCCGATATCTTCGCGGTCAACAAAAGTGATCTACCCGGGGCGGATAAAGTGGCCCTGGAAGTGGAAATGATGCTGGATTTGCACTCGCCGCAGATGTCCTGGCGCCCGCCGGTGGTCAAAACTTCCACCGTGACCGGGACCGGGCTGGAAGATTTGCTGGCCGCCATCGAAAGGCACCGGACCTATTTGCTGGAGAAAGGCCTTTTCCAGCAGCGCCGGGAAGAGCGGCTGCGCTCGGAAACCCTGGAAATTTTAGACCGCCAGTGGCAGCAGCTGGTGCGGAAAGAAATGAAGCTGTCGGAGGAAGTAAATGATTTATTAGACGCGGTTGCCCGCCGGCAGACCGATCCATACACCGCCGCTTCCTCGATCTTAAATTACGTCGTTGCGAATTCCGGCCCGCGCCAAAAGAACCAGGCCGGCCCGGGCGGGTAACCGGCAACCGAAGGTCAGGACCGGAAAGCCATCCATAAAGATGGCTTCTTTTTTGTAACAAGATCAATCCGGAATACATATCTTAAAATCAGAAACTTTCCATGCCGGGAAAAAATTGAAAAAAATATCCGAAAGGAGAAACTTGAGCATGGCCCCAAGAGCTCAATCTGGTAGCGCCGGGCACCAACATTCTTTCGACTGCTTTAAGGGGATTTTTTAGGCGCCTCAGCGGCACTTCCATGGCGGCGGCCTTTGTGGCCGGAGCGGCGGCAATTTTAAAACGGCTGCACCCGCCGGCCGGATCCCGGGAAATAGCCGGGCTGCTGGAGGCGAGCCTCTATGCCTTTATACCTTTGCTTCGAAACATGGATTCGTTATTTTTCATCCTCTGTTTGTACAGGGAGAAAGCGGCAGGGAGACTGATTCCAGAAAAACGCCCTGGTCCTTTCTTTCCAGGCGCCGGCTGTCCGTTGGCGGACCGGCGGCTGAGGAAAAAAGGCCGGGGCGTTTGCTCTTTGCGGCGGCTTTATTTCTTTTGCCCCTGCATGGCCAGCATTAAGGATTGCAGGACCTGGTCAAAAGCAGCCGCCTCCTCGGGTTTCATGGACTGGCGCAAGGCGCCCAGGGTGTTGTTTAAAAAGTCCATGACCGCCTGCGGGTCCATGGCGGCGGCCATTTGGACCAGGGCGCCGGGATCAATGTTTTGGAACAGCTGACGTACGGGCTCCGGTAAATTCTCCGGGTTCAGTCCGGGAAAAGACATTTTTCTTCGCCTCCTCTCGCGCGCTCCCCTAACAGGGTATGTCGGTGTTTTTGTTTTTGTTCCAAAAAGATAAGGTATACTTGGCTGAAAAAGACATAAATAATACTAAAATCAACGGGGGGGAAGGTGAATTATGGAAGCTCAAAAATGGCTGTGGCGAAGCCGGGGCAGGTAGCCGATTTATTGTCACTTTTTGCGATTTTCGCTAATATGATATTATAAATAAGGAAAACAGGCAAAGGGGTGATAAATTTTGCGCGTGTACTTTATAAAATTACCTTCTTTCGTGCGGGCAATTCTTTTGAGGTTTTGGAATAAGTAAGAAGGCATTTTCAGTTGCCTGGATCAGGAAAGCTTCCTCGCCGAAGGTAGTCTATCCGGTATTTTTGCCTTTTGTAACCGGTTCCTTTCCAGGAAAGCAATCTTCTTCGGATCCTTTTTTCAGGTTGATGGTTACCGGGGCCCCAGTACCGGACCGGACTGCCTTAAATTATATTTATCCGTATATTTGTCCGAAAGAAAGCCCTGTCGGTTACTCTTGAGTTGCCCGCTGCCTTAAGCTGTTGCAGATTTCGAAAAGGGGCGGTAAAGGTGGCCAGGCGAGTACCGATTAGCCTTTATTTGGGTTTAATTTTACTTGGGATTGGAGGAGCGGCCCTGGCGGTTTTAATTCTCTTTTCCTGATCACCGGCCTTCCTCAGTCGGCCAGGAAGACCCCCAGGATGCCTCCTGCCATGCCCGCCGCAAGCGCCAGCAAAAGCTTATGCCCTAAAGAGGAGGACCAGGAACTGCAGGGGAGGACGGCCGCCCCCAGGCCCCACAGCACGAGAAAGAAAAGGCAGGCGACAGCCAGCCCGTAGTATAATCCTTTTCCGCCGGCGCGGCGGGCAGCAGCGGCGGCGCCGATAAGGACGCTGGTAAAATATAAGCCGCCCGCCAGCCAGGGAAGAGTTTCTTCCGGCAACGAGGTAAAGTAAAAGACCAGGCCGATGCCCACGTTTCCCAGAAAGTAAAAGGCCAGGCCGGAAATGATTCCGTAGGCAAGGTTAAAGCTTTTCAGCATTTTTGTCCACCTCCTTATAAAATTTATGAACCGGAGCATGGATCGTATGACTGGTTGGGTAAATTAACCCCGACCAGAATTTTCTTTTTTTTAAAGTGTGAGCGGTGTCGGAACAAAAAGGGATTTGTTGGAATAAAGTTCCTTGGGAGGAGCAGGAAGGGGGAGGGAAAAGAGAGAATAAAAAATATAAATTTCTGGAAATAAGGGGCGATCTTAATGTGGAACCCGTTGCCGGCGTTTAAAGGGACAAGCGTGGCCATTAGCTTATGGCAGGCCGGGGCCCGCCTTTTAGAGGCTTTAGGCGCCGAGGAACAGGCCCTGCGGCTGGTCAACCGGGCCGTCAAGGTGGCCCCGCAAAAGTCGGAACTGCACTTGCACGCGACGCGTTTGTGTTTAAAGCGCGGAAAGGTTGATCAGGCCATTCTGCACTGGCGCAAGGCGGCCGGGGAGCAAGGCCGGACCAGTCTTCTCTACTGGTTAAGAAGGACCGCCGGCCGGGGGCAAAGCGTACAACGCCTGCTGAGAAACAATCACCGGGTGGAAGAAGTTCCGGTCCAGGAAAACGGGCAAAACCGGGCAAACACTGTAAAACCAAAATCTTCCCGTTTCTTTCAATTGTTTAACGACCGCCCGCCTACCCTTTCTTTGAATGACGTAGGGGTTCAATTATTGGAAATGGGCCGGGTGGAAGAAGCCCTCGCCGTCTTTCGGCAGGAACTGGCCGCGAAAGGAATAAGCCCCACCCTGTGCTTTAACCTGGGCCTGGCCTTCAGTAAGCTGGGCCATCACCGGGAAGCGCTGGAATATTACGAACGGGCCCAGGCGGGGGGTTTAAACAGTGTGGAATTGTTAAATAATAAGGGATACAGCCTATCCTTTTTAAGACAAGACGAGGAGGCCGTAGCCTGCTACGAGCTGGCCAAGGAAATGTCCCCGGGGGACGGGGTTATTCTGGCCAACCTGGCCTCCTGCTATCACCGCTTGGAATTGTATCATCAGGCCCTGAATTGTTATGAAAATGCGCTGCGTTGCTTACCTGCTGATCCGGTCATTTATAATAACTACGCGCTCTGTCTGGAAGATGTGGGCAGGCCTGAGGAAGCCCTGGATTGTTACGAACGCGCCCTTGCCCTGGCCCCCCGGAGTAAAAATATTTTGTTAAATAAGGCCGCCTGTTTGCAAAAGCTGGGCCGGTACCGGGAAGCCCTGGAAATTTGCGACGGAATTATTGCGCGGGAGCCGGATTGTCCGGAAACCTGGGGATTGAAAGGCAACCTCTGCAAAGAAATGGGTGATTCCCGCGAAGCGGTCCGCTGTTACGGGCGGGCGTTGGGAGTATTAATCAGGAATCGGGAATCACAAATTCCCTCCTGATTTCTGATTCCCAATACTCAATTTGGCGCAGGCAAAACCTGCTTTTTTTACGCGCCGGGCGCGCAGGAATATGTCGAGCGACGGCGAAATATTAGGGGGAGCCGGGCTTTTGGTTATCCTGCTTGAGCGGAGGAAGATGAATGGATGTATGAACTGATGGTCCGCAGACAGTTTGACGCGGCGCACCATCTGGAGGGGTACCCCGGGCGGTGCGCGCGTTTGCACGGGCACACCTGGCTGGTGGAAGTGCTGGTAGCCGGCGACGAGCTGGATGAATCCGGAATGTTGATGGATTTTCACGAACTGCAGAAACTGGTTGAAGACGTGGTTAAAGATCTTGATCACCAATACTTAAATGATTTGGATTTCTTCCGTCAACCGGGGCGGGAAACCAATCCCACAGCAGAAAACATCGCCCGGTATGTTTACCGGCGCTTAAAAGCGAGCCTGCACAAAAGCGGACTGAAGCTGGTCAAGGTCAAAATCTGGGAATCGCCCGATGCCTGGGCCAGTTACGGGGAAGGATAAAGGGAAAGGTCAATGAAAAGTATCGTTCTGCTTTCAGGAGGACTGGACTCGGCGGTTAACCTGGCTTATGCCCGGCAGGAAAGCGTGGTGAGGTTATGCCTGACCGTGGACTACGGGCAGCGGGCGGCGGCGAAAGAAATCGGTGCGGCGGCGGCCCTGGCCGCATATTACAACCTCGAACATAAAATCATCGAGCTGCCTTTTTTAAAGCAAATTACCTCCACTGCCCTGGTTAATGAGGAGCGGGCCGTCCCCAAGCCGGGTCCGGCGGACCTGGACGACCCCGTTGCCGCCGCAGATACGGCGGCCGCCGTGTGGGTGCCCAACCGGAACGGTTTGTTCATCAATATTGCCGCCTGTTTTGCCGAGGCCCTGGGCTGCGCTTTAATTGTGACGGGGTTTAACCGGGAAGAGGCCAAAACTTTTCCTGACAACAGTGCTCCTTTTGTCGAATGCATGAATGAAGCGCTGGCCTACTCAACGCGAAACCGCGTGAAGGTGATCAGCTATACCCAGCGCCTGGACAAGACGGATATTGTCCGCCTGGGGCAACGGCTCGGCGTCCCCTGGCAGTTTGTCTGGAGCTGCTATTACGGAGGGAAAACGATGTGCGGGGAGTGCGAAAGCTGCCGGCGCTTCTTCCGGGCCATGGCGGCGGCGGGCCGGCAGGCGGCGGCCGCCCCCCGGAAGTAAAAAATGACGGGCCGGCGGTAGTCAACCTGGTGGAGAATTCTTCCCCCGGCTCATTCCGCAACTGATCCCGGTAGTTTCGCCGGCCGTTGCCCTGGGGCGCTACTTGAAACTGCGCCTGGGACCGGCCGCCAAAGTGGTTTTTATCGGTCCCTGTGTAGCCAAAAAGGAGGAAGTGCGGCAAGAAGAGGTGGCCGGGGGACGACAATACGGCGCTGTTATTTATTCAGGGGCAGGCCCGGGGAAATATCACCGGGCTTTGCTGTTTTGAAGGCGCGGGTTTTCCCAAAATTGCTGGATGTGGCTCTGGAAAAATGGTAGAATAAACAATAAAGGTAAAATAAACAAACCAAGGGAAGTGATGAAAGTGCAAAGCCTGTTTATCCCGGAGCAAATCACTTACGACGGCACGCAGCTTTCCGCGCACTGGGCCTATCGCACCAGGGGCCTGGCGGGGGACAGCATCGTAGCCTTCCGGGGGCCTTGCCGGGTCAGTTTGGAAAAAATGGTCGACCTGGCCGACGTGCTGGCGCAGTCTCCTCTTTACGGCCCGGACATGCTCCACTTGATCATCGAACATTTCGATCTGGACCTGGAGAAAACCATTTTCCGACAGCGGCTTTTGATTTGCCTCATTAAAGAAATTCTGGAGGTTGAACAAGAAAGGATAGCCCGGAGAATAGTCCGGGATGGGGATGATCTATACGTAGACGGCCACAAGCTTTCCATCTCCATCGCCACCATCACACCGGTTTCCACCATGATTCACACCGGTCTCAATTTAACCAGCGAGAACGTGCCGGTGAAAGCCGCCGGCCTCCTGGAGCTGGGTTGGGAAGAAACGGAAATACCTGTCCTGGCTCAACAAATCTGCCGGAAGTATAGCGAGGAACTGCAAACGATCCGCTTTGCCCGCTGCAAGGTGAGGGGAGTCAGTTGAACCCGGCGGCCTGTTTTGTCCAGGAAATATTCTCTTCCGTTCAGGGAGAAGGCCCTTGCGTGGGCTGCCGGCAAATTTTTTTGCGGTTTGCCGGCTGCAATTTAAAATGCGCCTACTGCGACACCCCCGTCGATCCTTCCCCGTCCTGCCGTTGCGAACTTACCCCCGGCAAAAAGGATTTTGCCCTTTTGGCCAACCCGTTGACTCCCGTCCAGGCGGCCGGCGCAGTGGCCAAATTAAATCCGAAAATTCATCAATCCCTGAGTTTAACAGGAGGAGAACCCCTTTTGCACGCCGAATTTCTACTGGAGTTGATCCCTCTTTTGCCGGAGTTTCGCCGCGGGATCTACCTGGAAACTAACGGCAGCCTGCCCCGGGAACTGAGCCGGATTATTCACCTGGTCGATCTGGTTGCCATGGACATCAAGCTGCCCGGCACGGCGGGCCTGCCGCCCCTCTGGGAAAAGCACCGGGACTTTCTGGCCGTTGCCCGGCAAAAGCAGGTTTTTGTAAAAATAGTGGTTGACGAAAAAACCGGCCCTGAGGAGTTCGACCGGGCCGTCGGGTTGGTCAGGGAAGCAGGAGAGATCCCGCTCGTCATTCAGCCGGTAACCCGGACGAACGGCAAACCGGGAATCGGTCCGGAGCGTTTGCTTTTCTTCCAGGAGCGCGCCCTGGGATTCCTTTCCGACGTCAGGGTAATTCCCCAGGTCCACAAGCTGCTCGGCGTGGCGTAAAGGAGAGGAGAAAATGATTGATCTGCCGAAGATTGAAAGCGCAGTGCGGATGATTTTAGAGGCGATTGGCGAAGATCCGGACCGGCCGGGCTTACGCGAGACCCCGGCGCGGGTAGCCAGGATGTATAAAGAAATCTTTTGCGGGATGGAGGAAGACCCGCAAAGGCATTTGGAAAAATATTTTACGGAAGAACACGAGGAAATGGTTCTGGTGAAGGACATTCCCATGTACTCCATCTGCGAGCACCACCTGCTCCCCTTTTTCGGGATGGCCCACGTCGCCTATATTCCCCGGAGCGGCAGAGTCACCGGCCTTTCCAAGCTGGCCCGGGTGGTGGAAGGGTACGCCAAACGGCCCCAGCTGCAGGAGCGGTTGACCACCCAGATTGCCGACGCCATCATGACCCGGCTGAACCCCTACGGGGTGCTGGTGGTCATTGAAGCGGAGCATATGTGCATGACTTTGCGGGGCGTGCGTAAGCCGGGATCGAAAACCGTGACCTCCGCGGTGCGGGGTTTGTTCGAGCGCAATGAAGCGACCAGGGCGGAAGCAATGGCGTTGATCAAGAATTAGGAGGCTTTGTTTTGAGCACGGAAAATTCTTCGCAAGACAGGCTGGAACCGATTGCCACCAGGGTCTTTCAGCCAAACGACGAATTATACAAAGTAGTGGATTTTTTGAATAAAAATTTGAAGCACAAGCGCTTAATGTTCGGCCTGACGAAAGATAAAGATAAAAACGTAATGGTGATCACAATTTACGAAATCTGAAGGGTTTATTTTGCGGACTATTTTGGCTTGCGGTTTGCGGAGGTTTCGATGCGCCTTTTGATCAGCAACGATGACGGCATTCACGCCCGCGGGCTGCGGGTGCTGGTGGATAGCGTAAGCACTCTTGGAGAAGTGGTGGTGGTGGCTCCCGACCGGGAGCGCAGCGCCACCGGCCACAGCATCACCGTCCACCGCCCCCTGCGCGCGAAAAAGACCAGGATCCCCGGCTTCGAAGTAGAGAGCTGGGCTGTGGACGGTACCCCGGCCGATTGCGTCAAGCTGGCCATCGAGGATTTGCTGGCCGACCCGCCCGATCTGGTCCTTTCCGGCATTAACCTGGGGCCCAACCTGGGGACGGACGTACTTTACTCGGGCACCGTTTCGGCGGCCATGGAAGGGGTAATCAACGGCTTCCCGGCGGTGGCCGTTTCCCTGGCCAGCTACTGCTACCAGGACTTCAGCCCCGCCGGCGGGTTTATCCGAAAGTTAATCCCCCGGCTGGCGCAGGCGGGCCTGCCCCGGAATATGCTGTTAAACGTCAACGTTCCGGGAACGGAGCGTCCCCTGGGGGTGAAAATAACCAGGCTGGGGAACCGGCGGTACGTAAACATTTTTGAGAAGCGCACCGATCCCCGGGGGAGGATCTACTACTGGCTGGCCGGCGAGCCTTTAGAGGCGGAAGACGGCGAAGAAGGCGGCTGCGGTACGGACGTGGACGCCGTCAAAAACAATTATATTTCCATCACCCCGTTGCAGCTGGACCTTACGGATTATGCGTCAATTGAGAAACTAAAGTTTCTCACTGATTTCAATCCCGGGTAATGTCCACCGCCCCCGCTTGTTCCATGATGCCCTTACCTTGCCGGCCTCTTTTTTGGTGGTTTTAAACGCCCATCACCCCCTCACCTCCCGGCCATTTGCCTTCCGCCGGGCAATGACGGAGTAGCTTCTGCCGTCATGGCTTCCCCTGGGCTGGTAATCAAAACCGGCAGCCTCCAGGATCTCCATCACCCTGCCCGCCTGGTGGGCATCCGCGGCTTCCACCACCACGCGCACCTGTTCCTTTCCGGCCAGCGCGCGGCGGAGTTGTTCCAGGCCCTCTTCCGTAACCGCCGGTTCTAAATGAATGGTGACCTCGTCCATGTTGCCTGACCCCCCCGGTTAATTTTCCCCCTTGTCGTTTCCGGTATGTATAAAGAAGTTGTTTTTCACCGCAGGGTAAACATTTTCAGGAGCTGTTTGAGACGGTGAAGATCGTAGACGTGCAGGCCGCCGGTGACGATGAGCAGACCTACGTAAGCACTTCCGCCCAGCAGCAGGACCAGGGCGAACTGCCCGACCGGGGGGGCGATCAACCCCTGCAAATATGTTTTTGCCTGCCAGATGACGGCGGCCATCCCCAGGGAAGCCAGCAGGGGTTTAGTTAAAACGTAATGCCAATCCGGCCGGAGCCCGGTAATGCGTTTTAAATCCCGGTAGTTGAGCAGGGCCATCACCATATAGCCGGTGACCAGGGCCAGGGCCGCCCCCTGGATATTGACCCCGGGGATGGCCGTCAGGTAATAGATTCCGGTCACTTTAAACAAAGAAGCGATGACCAGGTTTTTTAAAGGGCGGTCGGCCCGCCCCAGACCCTGCAAAATACCGATGGTGGTTTGCTGAAGGTAAAGAAAAGGCCCCCCTCCGGCCAGGATGGATAAGGCCGGGGCGGCTTCGCTGTAGCCGAAGAAAAGAGTGCAAAATTCTTCCGGAAGCAGAAGAAAGATCGCGGCGGCCGGCAGGCCCGCCAGCATGGTCAGGCGTAAGGCCTCCTCGCAGCGGCCGCGCACGAGCGGCAGGTTGTTCTGGGCCAGGGCGTCGCTCATGGCGGGAACGAGGGCGGTGGCCAGCGAAATGGTAATAATGCTGGGAATAAATAATAACGGCTCGGCAATGCCTACCAGCTGCCCGTACATGGCCGTGGCCTCGCTTGAGGACAGGCCGGAGGTTGTCAGCCGCCTGGGGATAAGAAGGGCGTCGATGGAGAGCAGGGCGGTGGAGATGAACCGGGTCAGCGTCACCGGCACGCCCAACTGAAAAATGCGCGCCGTAATCCGGCCCGGCTTTTCCCGCCGGTACCCGGGCGGGCCGGTTAAGCAGGGCCGCTTTGCCAGGTAAATCCACAGGATAAAAATAAAGCCGACGAATTCGCCGCAAACCACGCCCAGGGAGAGGCCCGCGGCGGCGTAGGCGACCCCTTTGGGCAAAAGCAAGGAGGCGATGATCAGGCCGGTGCTGATGCGGACAATTTGCTCCGCCACCTGGGTCACCGCCGTCGGGGTCATTTGTTGCAGACCCTGAAAAAAACCGCGAAAGGCGGAACAAAGAGAAACGATGATGACGGCCGGAACCAGGGCCAAAAAACAGGCGTACGCGTCGGGGCGGGGAAAAACGTGTGCTTTTAAAAAAGGCGCTCCGGCGACCAGCAGGCCGGTCAAGGAAAAACTGATCAAGGCGATATAGGCCAGGGCGGTGGAAAAAATCCGGTAGGCCCCCCGGAGGTTATTTTTTGCCACCTCTTCGGCCACCAGCTTGGCGATGGCGACGGGAATTCCCGCGCCGCCCAGCACCAGCGCCATGATGTAGATAGGGTAAACCATGTTAAAAAGCCCCACGCCTTCGGGTTCGATCAGCCGGATCATGAAAATCTGGTAGATAAACCCGATCAACCGGTTAAAAAAGCCGGCCACGACCAGGATGAGCGCACCGTAAACGAAGGGTTGGGGGGTCATGTCCATTTTCACCTCATCTATATGTATGTCCAGGAGCCGTTGACTATGTGGCCAAAGCAGTCGTCAGTCGTCAGTCGTGAGCAGAAAAAAATTACTGGAATGGTCAGTAATCTTCAGACGCCGGACCCTCATGCTGCTAACGCGGCGCCCGGCAGAGGGTGAAAATTAACTTTCAGCGCAAACACAACAAGGTACTAAGGTACTTAAGGCATTTAAGGCACAAGGTGAAGAGTATTTTTCTTTGTGCCTTTGTGTTTGTTTTCTTTGTGCCTTACCATCCAATAATTTTGGGGTGCTTGCAAGGATATTCGCGGAGCATGTAGAATATATAAGGGATGGGGCAAGGGAATTGCTTGCCACAATTAACCAGTTCAGGGTGTATAGAATCACTGCGGGCAGGAAAATATTATCAGTAACATTAAAAAATAGGGGGTAATGGATTTTGAAAAATTATCAGACCGACCAGATTAGAAATATAAGCGTGGTCGCCCACGGCGGGGCGGGTAAAACCTCGCTGGTGGAGGCCATGCTTTACAACACCGGCGCCGTCACCAGGCTGGGGAGGGTGGAAGACGGGACCACTACCGCCGATTATCTCCCTGAGGAAATCAGCCGGCAGATCACCATTCATACCAGCCTGGTGCCCTGTGAATGGCGGGATTGCAAGCTAAACGCGCTGGATACGCCGGGTTTTGCCGATTTTATCGCCGATGTCAAGGCGGCTTTAAGGGTGGCGGACAGCCTGGTCTTCGTTGTTTCCGCCGTGGACGGCGTGGAAGTCCAGACCGAAGTTATCTGGGATTACGCCAATGAGGCCGGGTTGCCCAGGGTGGTTTTTATCAACAAAATGGACCGGGAGAACGCAAATTTCTATAAAGTATTAGATGAATTGAAAGAAAGATTTAACGCCAATTTTGCACCCATGCTGCTGCCCATCGGCCAGGCCGGGGAGTTTTCCGGCGTCGTCGAAATGATCACCCAAAAAGCCTATACCTTTGCCGGCGGCAAGCCGCAGGAAACCGCCGTACCCGATGCCTTGCGCGCGGCCGTTGCCGAACACCGGGAAAAGCTGGTGGAAGCGGCGGTGGAGGCCGACGACGAGCTGATGATGAAGTACCTGGACGGCGAGGAATTGACCGCCGAGGAAATCAGGTCCGGTTTGAAAAAAGGGGTGGCTGCTTCCAAGGTAATCCCGGTGCTCTGCGGCTCGGCCACCAAAAACATGGCGGTGGCCAATTTAATGGATGTGCTGGTGGACTACTGCCCGCCGCCGGCGGACAGGCGGGATGAGCCCTTTGCAGGGCTGATTTTCAAGACCCTGGCCGACCCGTACGTGGGCCGAATGAATTTTCTGCGCGTCTTCAGCGGAAAGCTGACCGGCGACAGCACCGTGCTGAACAGCACAAAGGAAAAGACGGAGAAAATAGGCCAGATTTTGTTTGTCCGGGGGAAAAATTCCACCCCGGTGGACGAGGTGAACTGCGGCGACCTGGCGGTTTTGGTGAAGCTCCAGGAAACCGGCACGGGCGATACCTTATGCGACAAAGATCATCCGGTCACGCTGCCCGGGATCGAATTTCCCGAACCCACTTTAACGGTGGCCATTCAGCCGAAGAGCAAGGGCGATGAAGACAAGTTAAGCAACGCCCTGACCAGGCTTTTAGAGGAAGATCCCACCGTCCGGGTGGAGAAAAATACGGAAATCAAGCAGACTTTATTGACCGGGATGGGCGAAATGCACCTGGACATTCTGGTGGAAAGGCTCAAGCGCAAGTACGGCGCCGACGTGACAATCGAAGAGCCGAAAGTTCCCTACCGGGAGACGATCCGCAGCGAAGTCAAAGTGGAAGGGAAGTACAAGAAGCAGACCGGCGGCCGCGGCCAGTACGGCCACGTCTGGCTGCGCATGGAACCCTTGACGGAGGAGCCCTTCCAGTTCGGCGAGGAAATTTTCGGTGGGGCCGTTCCCAAACAATACGTGCCCGCCGTGGAAAAGGGCGTTCGCGAAGCCATGCAGGAAGGGGTTCTGGCCGGCTACCCCGTTACCGGGCTCAAGGTAATTCTTTACGACGGCTCCTTTCACCCGGTGGACTCTTCGGAACTGGCTTTCAAGATTGCCGCTTCCATGGCCTTTAAGAAGGGGATGCAGCAGGCCCGCCCCGTCCTTTTGGAGCCCATTATGGAAGTAGAGGTAACCGTGCCGGAAAATTTTATGGGAGACATTATCGGGGACTTTAACACCAAGCGCGGCCGCATCCTGGGGATGGAGCCGGCGGGGAAAAAGACGAAAATTAAGGCCCTGGTGCCGCTGGCCGAACTGACCAGCTACGCCATTGATTTAAAGTCCATGACCCAGGGGCGGGGCTCTTTCAACATGCACTTCAGCAGTTATGAAGAAGTGCCGGCCTACCTGGCCGAAGAAATCATTAAAAAAGCGAAGGCGGCGGCCGAAGCCGAGAAATAACCGATCGCCAATGTATGGAAAAATGTGTCGTCAGGGTATACTATTCACATGAATACCTTCAGGATGTCACAATTATTTCGCCGCCGCCTGTTGCGCCTGCGGAAGAGAAGGCAAAGGCTTGCTTTCCGTTTCCGGCCCAAGGAAGATCCGCGGAATAACGCGGCCCGGACTCTGGATCTGCTGGTTTTGGCGGCCGTCTTTTGGCTGGGGACGCTGGTATTTCTGGCGCAGTTCTGGCCGCCGGGCCTGGCGTTGCCGGTTTCGCTGGCCGTTGCCGCCGCCGGGGGGATTACGGCGGGCCGTTTTCAGAAGAAGCGGGAGCAACTGCGCCGGCAGCGCTGCCGCCTCTGGCTGGCCGGCCAAAGGTGCCGGGAGGAAATTAAAAAGTTAACCACGCGAGAAGAGGTGGCTATTTTCACCTCCCTGCTTTTGGCCGGACTGACCCAGTTTACGGAACTGCGGGTAAACCAGGGAGGGAAGGGGAAGGCACCGTCCATTGTCCGGGCCGCCGCCCTGTGCGCCAGGTACAAAGGCGTTTCGGTGGCGGTGCAATGTCTCTCCCCGGCTTCCCCTGAGCAGGAAGAAGTGAAGCTGCTGGAAGCCTTCGGGCAGTTTTTGGAGCAGCAGGAAATGCGCAGTGCGTTGATCGTCGCCCCGGGCACCCTCTCCCCCGGCGCTCGCCGGGTCATCGCCGGCCTGCGGAAAAAATACCGCGTTGTTACTTTGAACGAGGAAAAGCTGGTCGAACTGGCTTTGCAGGCCGGGCGGCAGCCGGAGCCCGAAAGCGGCCGGGAGGGGGCCGGGGGGAAAGAGGCTGCAGCGGGGTTTAAACAGATCTTGGGACAGAAAAAAGGGATCAGCTATTTACTGGCAGCCGGCGTTCTCTGGTTGATCCAGGCAATTTCTTCGCCAACAGGATTTCGGGGCGGTATTTACCTGGCTTTGATCGCTGTCAACCTTGTCCTGGCGCTGATCTGTTACGTGGTAAACCGGCCGGACGATGATTTTGATTTAGAAGATCTGGAACCGGAAACTGCAAAATAAGGTGTCCGGAAAGGCCTCCAGGCTGTTTTTCACGGTGCCGGGTGAAGACTTATTTTCATCTCAAGAGAAAAGGCTCGGCTGTATACTTTGCTCCCGTTCACGAAAAGGGTAGACAATTGATTGAATAGCAAATATAATTATCTTGAAATATCAAAAAGACTTTTCAGAAACTTATGGAAAACACTTGCCAATTCCAGATTCCAATCCCGAAATAATTTTTCACAAATTCCAAATCCCTGCTTCCTGACCCCAATTCCTAATTCCTGTTTTTTTTGGGGGAGAAGACATGTTTAAAGAAAAAAAACTGATTGCCGGGATAATGCTCAGGTGGCTCCCGTTAAATTTAGCCGCTCTGGTTTTGCTGCTCCTGTGGAGGGCGGAAACCTGGCAAAACGCCGCCATTGTTTTTCTGGTCAACGCCCTTTCCGCTTTTCTGGTCGGGGAGTTCATCCACCGGAACAGGCCTTTGTACTTGAAGGCCGAGCAACATCCCCTGGATTTCACCCTGCAGATTGCCAACGAAACCCTGCCTTACCTGCGCCGGGGATTAAATGAAGAAACCGCCGCCAAAACGGTGGAAATAATTCAAAAAATCGCGGATGTGGCCGCCGTGGCAATCACGGA
>JAIMBK010000047.1 GCA_023511535.1 Armatimonadota bacterium | reverse complement strand
CGTAACCAAAAGCGACGTCAATAACGCCGCGTTTTCAGTCCAGCCCTTGTATCTTCCGAAAACAAATGTTACAATTAAGTTTGCGAAAATAAGTTTGCGAAAAGGTCAGGAAATTGATTCCGGCAAAGACACCATTACATAGAGATAAGGAAGAGATAGGGACGGGGAAGGTTTTTTCTTCGCTCAGGGAAGGTGATTTTTGATGCTGAAAATACTGCGTAATTTGCTTGACGATAACGCGCGGGAAATTAAACGGCTGGAGCGGACGGTGCAGCAAATCAACGCCCTGGAGCCGGAGGTGGCGGCGCTTTCCGACGCGGACCTCCAGGCCAAAACCGGGGAATTTAAAGCACGCCTGGAGCGCGGCGAAACGCTGGATGAACTGCTCCCGGAGGCTTTTGCCGTGGTCCGCGAGGTCAGCCGGCGGGTGCTGGAAATGCGCCATTTCGACGTCCAGCTGATGGGCGGCATCGTCCTGCACCAGGGGCGCATCGCCGAAATGAAAACGGGCGAAGGAAAAACGCTGGTGGCGACCCTGCCCGTTTACTTAAACGCTTTGACCGGTCGCGGGGTGCACGTGGTAACCGTAAACGACTACCTGGCCCGCCGGGACAGCGAGTGGATGGGCCGGATCTATAAATTTTTAGGCCTTTCCGTCGGGCTCATCGTCCATGGGCTGGACGCCGCGGAGCGCCGGCGCGCCTACGCCGCCGACGTCACCTACGGCACCAACAACGAGTTCGGCTTCGACTATCTGCGGGACAACATGGCCCTGCACCCCGACCAGCTGGTGCAGCGGGAACTGCATTACGCCATCGTCGACGAGGTGGACAGCATCCTCATCGACGAGGCCCGGACGCCGCTGATTATTTCCGGCCAGGCCGAGAAAGCCACCGATCTGTACTACACCTTCGCCCGCCTGGTCCCGCGCCTGACGCGAGACAGGGACTACACCGTGGACGAAAAGGCACACACGGTGGCGCTGACCGAAGAAGGCGTGGCCAAAGTGGAAAAAATGCTCAAGGTGGAAAACCTTTACGACGACCGCCACCTCGAGCTGACCCACCACCTGTACCAGGCCTTGAAGGCGCACGCCCTGATGAAGCGCGACCGGGACTACGTGGTGAAGGACGGCCAGGTGATCATCGTGGACGAATTCACCGGCCGGCTTATGTTCGGCCGCCGTTACAGCGAAGGGCTGCACCAGGCCATCGAGGCCAAGGAAGGGGTGCGCATCGAGCGGGAGTCCCAGACGCTGGCCACGATCACTTTCCAAAACTATTTCCGGATGTACGAGAAGCTGGCCGGGATGACCGGCACCGCCGCCACCGAGGAAGAGGAATTTCGCAAGATTTACAAGCTGGACGTGGTGGTCATCCCTACCAATATGCCGATGATCCGCCGGGACCTGCCGGACGTCATTTATAAAACGGAAAGGGCCAAGTTCCAGGCGGTAGTGGAGGAGATCGCCCGGCGCCACGCTACCGGCCAGCCGGTGCTGGTGGGCACCATTTCCATTGAAAAGTCGGAGATTTTGAGCCAGCTGCTTAAAAAAAGAGGCATCCCCCACCAGGTGCTCAACGCCAAGTACCACGACAAGGAGGCCGAAATTGTCGCCCAGGCCGGCCGCCTGGGGGCGGTGACCATCGCCACCAACATGGCCGGGCGCGGCACGGACATCCTTTTGGGCGGCAACCCGGAGTTCCTGGCCCAGGCGGAGCTGAAAAACCTCCTGAACAACGGGGGCAGCGGGAGCAACGGAGGTAACGAGGGCAGAAGAAATAAAGGGGATAAAAGGAGTAAAGGGGATAAATATAAAGCTAACGAAGAATGTAACGAAGTATATAACGCAAATGTGACAAACACCGGGAACAGCGTGAACGCCGGGAATACCGGAAACAGTGGAAACAGTGGGGACGCCGGGAACAGCGGGTCCGCCGGCCTGGATGATGCCCGGGTGCAGTCCCTTTACCGGGAACTCCTGGAAAAATACAAGAAAATTACGAGCGAAGAACATCAGAAAGTGGTCGCCCTGGGCGGCCTGCACATTATCGGCACGGAGCGGCACGAAAGCCGGCGCATCGACAACCAGCTGCGCGGCCGCGCCGGCCGGCAGGGCGACCCCGGCTCCACGCAGTTTTTCAGCTCCTTAGAAGATGATTTAATGCGCCTTTTCGGTTCGGACAACATCGCCGGGATCATGGACCGCCTGGGCATTGAGGAAGATATGCCCATCGAGCACAACCTGATTACCCGCTCCATTGAAACGGCGCAAAAGCGGGTGGAAAACCGCAACTTCGATATCCGCAAGCACGTCCTGCAGTACGACGACGTGATCAACCACCAGCGGGAGATCATCTACCGCCAGCGGCGCCAGGTGCTGACGGGGGAAAACCTGCCGGAAATCATCCGGCCGATGATTCAAGAGGTGGTCGAAAGGACGGTCGATACCTATTGCCCCGAAGGGGTGCACGAAGAAGAATGGGACCTGGAGACCATGCTGAAAACGGCCCGGGAGCTGTTTTTACCCAACCACGAGCTGACCCCGGAGGATTTTGCCGAAATGGGCCGGCAAAAAATTAAAGAGGACCTGTGTGAGCGCGCTTACCAGGCTTACGCCCAAAGGGAAGCGGAACTGGGCGCGGAGACGATGCGCGAACTGGAGCGCGTCCTGCTCCTGAAAATTGTCGACGATAAATGGATGGACCACCTGGACGCCATGGATCAACTGCGGGAGGGCATCGGCCTGCGTGCCTACGGCCAGAAGGACCCGCTGATCGAATATAAATTTGAAAGCTACGAGATGTTTCAGAACATGGTCGCCGGCATTCAGGACGATGTGGTCCGCTACCTTTACCGGGTAAACATCGTCCAGACGCCGCAGCCGCAAAGGCGCCAGATGGTGGAAAACCGCTACCAGGACGAGGGTCCGCGGCAGCCGGTGAAAAGGGAAAATAAAATCGGCCGCAACGACCCCTGCCCCTGCGGCAGCGGGAAAAAATATAAAAAGTGCTGCGGACGGGCGGTCAGCTGACCAGGGAGTAAGTGAAAAAGGCACAACGGGACAAAGGTACAAAGGAGAGAGCGATTTAACTAAGGGATAGAGACACAGAAAGGAAAGGAATAGAGAATATAAGGCACCAAAGAAAAATCACTTTGTACCTGTGAACTTTGTGCCTGACATTTTTTTGAGGAGTTGCCTATGAGGACTTTCCCCCTCTCCATAAAGGATGAAAATAGGGCTGGAATTTGTCCGGGCGAGCGACATATGCGGAGGGTCGGGAACCGGACACAGCGCAGCCGCGGCAAGCGAACCGGCAGCGCAATTGAGAAGTGGGATGTGAGAAGTTAGAGGTGGGATTTAAAATTCTCACTTCTAACCTCCCGCCTCTCACCTCTCAATTGCCTGGTTCGCTCCGCGGCAAGCTGATGTCCGGTCGACCCGGAGCATCGGAGCGAGCCGGACAATTCCAGCCCGATGGGAAATGACGGCAGAAGCTATTTTGGAAGGAGCGAATGGAAACGTGTACACAGAACTGAGCCGCGAGCTCGAATCGATCGGCAAACGCCTCGCCGAATTGAGGGTTTCTCTTTGACATCACACACAAAGAGCAGGAGATCGCCCGGCTGGAGGAGCAGATGCTCCAGCCCGGCTTCTGGAACGACCAGGAAAAAGCCCAGCAAATCACGCAGGAACTGGCCGGCCTGAAGGAAACCGTGGAAGCCTTTCAAAAACTGGCCCGGAGCCACGAAGACCTGGCTGTCCTGCTGGCTTTGGGCGAAGAGGAAGACGACCCGGAAATCGCCCGGGAAGCGGCCGGGGAGCTGAAAACTTTGCGCAGCCGCGTGGAGCAAATGGAGCTGCAGGTGTTTTTAAACGGCCCCTACGACCAGGAGGCGGCCATTTTGTCCCTGCACGCCGGCGCGGGCGGAACCGAAGCCCAGGACTGGGTGCAGATGCTGCTGCGCATGTATAATCGCTGGGCGGAAGATAAAGGCTACAAGGTAGAAATAGTCGACTTACTGCCCGGCGACGAAGCGGGAATCAAAAGCGCCACCTTGATGGTGACGGGAAAGTGGGCCTACGGGTACCTGCGGGCGGAAAAGGGAGTGCACCGGCTGGTCCGGATTTCCCCCTTCGACGCCGGCGGCCGGCGGCACACCTCCTTTGCCTCCGTGGACGTCCTGCCGCAGGTGGAAAACGACCTGGAAGTAGAAATCAATCCGGAAGATTTGCGCATCGATACCTTCCGTTCCAGCGGCGCGGGCGGCCAGCACGTCAACAAAACCGATTCCGCGGTCCGGATCACCCACCTGCCGACGGGAATCGTCGTCCAGTGCCAGAGCGAACGGTCGCAAATTTCCAACCGCAACACCGCCATGAAAATATTGAAGGCAAAACTGCTGGACCTGGAGTTAAAAAAGAAAGAAGCGGAATTAGCCGCCCTGCGCGGGGAGCAGACGGAAATCGCCTGGGGGAGCCAGATTCGTTCGTACGTTTTTCACCCGTACAGTCTGGTCAAAGACCACCGGACCGGGGTGGAAACGGGCAACGTCGAGGCCGTCATGGACGGCGAAATCGACCTCTTTATTTCCGCTTACCTGAAGGTAAAGGTAAAGGAACAGGGGTGGGCCCCCCGTGAAAAACCGGCGGCAGCGCGCGTTGGGCGCAATATTTGAGTTTCTGGGCGTAACCACCGGGGTATTCTTGCTTGCCCTGGGGCTGGACCTGTTTTTGGTGCCCAATAAAATTGCCGCCGGAGGGGTGAGCGGGATCGCCACGATCCTGCATTACCTCCTCGGCCTGCCCGTGGGCATGACCATGCTGGCCTTAAACGTGCCCCTGTTTTTGCTGGGCATTTACCGTCTGGGGCTGAAGTTTGGTTTTCGTTCCCTGTACGGTACGATCAGCCTGTCTCTGTTTGTAGACGGCCTGGCCCCTTACCTGCCCGTCGCCACGCGGGACCCCCTGCTGGCCGGCGCTTTTGGCGGCGCCCTGGTCGGCCTGGGGCTGGGCATCGTCTTTCGCTACCGGGGAACCACCGGCGGCACGGATCTGGCCGCCGCCATCCTGCGCACCTATACCGGCGCCAATGTCGGTCAGCTTTTATTCCTGGTGGACGGCCTGGTGGTCCTGGCGGCAGGGTTTACGTTTCATTCCTGGGAACTGGCCATGTACGCCCTGATCACTATTTTCATCACCGCCTGGCTGGTCGACCTGGTCCAGGAGGGGATCAGCTACACCAAAGCATTCTGGATCATCTCCGAAGAGAGCGACCGGATCGCCCGGTCGGTGATCAAAGATTTAAACCGTGGCGCCACCGCCTTAAAAGGACGGGGTATGTATACCGGCCGGCCGCGGGAAGTGCTGCTGGTGGTGGTGAACCGGGCGGAAGTAACCAGGCTGAAAGACCTGGTCTACGAGATAGACCCGCGGGCCTTCATCATCCTGGCCGACGTGCACGAAGTTTTAGGCGAAGGGTTCAAGCAATACCGGAAGTAAAAGTTGCCGCCGCCCGCCAAAGTTATTGACTGCCGCACCTGGAACTTAAAAAAAGAACCGCCAGCCGGTTCAAGAAAAAAAGAGGAAGAGAAAGGGAGGCCAGCGCAATAAACGAAATGGAAGCAGAAAAAATCGCCTGGCTGGAGGACAAGGCCAGGCAAATTCGCGCCCACATCATCAAAATGACCGCGGCGGCCGGTTCCGGCCACCCGGGCGGTTCTTTATCGGCCGCCGATATTGTTACCGCGCTTTATTTCCACCTCCTGCGCATCGACCCCCAAAACCCCGCCTGGCCGGACCGGGACCGGTTTATTCTTTCGAAGGGGCACGCCGCGCCGCTGCTCTACGCCGCCCTGGCCGAACGGGGCTTTTTTCCGGTGGAAGAGCTGCTTACCCTGCGCAAGCTGGGCAGCCGCCTGCAGGGCCACCCGGATATGAAAAGCCTGCCCGGGGTGGAAGTTTCCACCGGCTCCCTGGGCCAGGGCCTGTCGGCGGGCAACGGCATGGCCCTGGCGGCGAAACTGGACGGCCGGGACTACCGGGTCTTCGTTTTGCTGGGCGACGGCGAAATCCAGGAGGGGATGGTGTGGGAAGCCGCCATGGCGGCGGCGCACTACCGGCTGGACAACGTCACCGCCTTTTTGGACTACAACGGCCTGCAGATCGACGGGCCCATCACCGAAGTAATGTCCCCCGAACCGGTGGCCGATAAATGGCGGGCCTTCGGGTGGGACGTCCAGGAAATCGACGGCCACGACATCGGGCAAATCATTAAGGCCGTCGAGGTGGCCCGGCAGGTCAAGGGAAAACCCCAGATGATCGTCGCCAAAACGTGCAAGGGAAAAGGCGTCTCCTTCATGGAAAACCAGGTGGACTGGCACGGCACGGCGCCCAAACCGGAGCAGGCCGAAAAAGCCCTGGCCGAGTTGAGATGTGAGAGGTGAAAAAATGCAAAAGATTGCCACCCGCGAAGCCTACGGCGATGCCCTGGTGGAACTGGGCCGGGAAAATCCGGACGTCGTGGTGCTGGACGCCGACCTTTCGAAGTCCACCAAAACGATCAACTTCCGCAAACACTTCCCGGAGCGCTTTTTCAACCTGGGCATCGCCGAGCAGAACATGCTGGGCACGGCGGCGGGGCTGGCCGCGGCCGGAAAGATTCCGTTTTGCAGCACCTTTGCCGTTTTCGCCCCCGGCCGTTCCTTCGACCAGCTGCGCAACAGCATCGCCTACCCGAAACTGAACGTCAAGATCGGCGCCAGCCACGCCGGGATTACCGTCGGCGAGGACGGTGCCACCCACCAGTCCGTCGAAGACATCGCCCTGGTGCGGGCCGTCCCCAACCTGACGGTCTTCGTCCCCGCCGACGCCGTGGAAACCAAAAAAGCAGTAATGGCGGCGGCCGAAATTAAAGGTCCGGTGTACATCCGGCTGGGGCGGGCCGCCGTTCCCGTGCTGCACGGCGAAGACTTTGTCTTCGAACCCGGCAAAGCGGTGGTCATGCGGGAAGGCGGCGACGCTGCCATCATCGCCACCGGGGTGATGGTGGCCGAAGCCCTGGCGGCGGCCGAAGAACTATCCAGGGAGGGAATCAGCGTCCGGGTTCTCAACATCCACACCATCAAGCCCCTCGACACGGAAGCAATCATCAGCGCGGCCAAAGAAACCGGGGCAATCGTCACCGCGGAAGAGCACAGCGTGATCGGCGGCCTGGGGTCGGCGGTGGCCGAAACGGTATGCGAACATTGCCCCGTGCCCGTCTACAGGGTGGGCATCCCGGACGTTTTCGGCGAATCGGGCAAGCCCGGCGAGCTCATGGAAAAATACGGCTTGAAAGCCCGCCACCTGGCCGCCGCGGTGCGCAAAGCAATCCGGCGCTAAACGGACCCTAAACGGACCCCATACCATAGTGGAGTTGCTCATGTGGATTCACGTTCTCACCAGGGATGGTTCACGATGATCAATTAGCGAGGGAGGGACGAGATGGGCGGCATTAAAGAAGCGGAACTCCCCGGTTTAGGCAAGAAATACCAGGTCGAACTGGAAAGCGGCGAAAGCGTGGTGGTGGTCATTTACGACGAAGGCCACCGGGAGCTGTTTTACTTTCCGGCGCACGAAAGTGAACCCGCTTTTTCGGTTACGCTGACCGATCAGGAGGCGCGGCAAATCGGCTCCATCATCGGGGGAGCTTTTTACCAGCCTAAAATGCTGGAAAGGCTGGAAATGGCCATTGCGGAGCTGCGCATCGAATGGTTAAAAGTAGCTCCGGATGCGCAGGTGGTCGGAAAAAGCATCGGCGACCTGCACCTGCGCAAAAACCTGGGCGTCACGGTAATTGCCATTCTCGAAGAAGGTCAAAAAGGAAAGAAAAAAACCGCCGCCATCAATCCCGGCCCCGGTTTTGTTTTTGCCCCCGGGCAAACCGTCGTTGTTGCCGGGAAGGCGGGAAACATCGAGCAATTCCAGGAAATGGCCACGGGGAAAGGAGCGTGATTTGTGCTTGTCAACTTAAGCATTATTTTCCTTCTGGCCAGCCTGGCCATCCTGATCGCCAAAAAAATTAAATACTGTTCTATTCCTCTGCTCATCTTGCTGGGAATTTTCCTGGGCCCGAACGCTCCGCAGTTTTGGGGGACAAATCTCAGCTTGATTCAAAACAGTGAATCAGTCGAATTATTGAGCCGCCTGGGGGTCCTCTTTTTACTTTTTTACCTGGGCCTGGAATTTTCCATCAGCGGGGTCGTCCGGAACAGCAAGACAATTATCAAGGGCGGCAGCATTTATACCGGTTTAAATTTTCTGCGCGGCCTGGCGTTGGGGTGGTTTTTTTTCCATTCCTGGCCGTTCGCCCTGGCCGTCGCCGGGATCACCACTGTTTCCAGCAGTGCCATCGTGACCAGGCTGCTGGTCGAAGCGAAACGGACGGCCAACCCGGAAACGGAACTGATCCTGGGGATTATGGTTTACGAAGATATTTTCATGGTCTTCTTTCTATCTGTTTTTTCGGCTTATCTAACGGCTCAAAGCAGCAGCGCATGGCTTCCGGCGGTTGCCGGGGGCTTAATTACCCTGGCGTTTCTCGGGGCGATCTTTTTCCTGGGGCAGCGTTTGGGCATTTGCTTCGATCGCCTGTTAAATAAACAGAGCGCCGAAGCACTGGTTGTCGTCGCGTTTACTTTCTTGCTGGCGAGCGCCGTGCTGGCGGAAGCCGCCCGCCTTTCCGAAACCGTGGGGGCGCTCTTGCTGGGGCTGATTCTGGCCGAAACGTCCCAGGCCAAAAAGCTCGTGCAAATGTTTACCCCTTTTCGCGACCTCTTCGGGGCCGTTTTCTTCCTGTCGTTCGGAATGCAAATCGATTAC
This sequence comes from Armatimonadota bacterium, assembly GCA_023511535.1. Classification (GTDB taxonomy): domain Bacteria; phylum Bacillota; class Desulfotomaculia; order Desulfotomaculales; family Nap2-2B; genus JAIMBK01. The sequence continues at coordinate 18,451 of JAIMBK010000047.1, read as the reverse complement.
CGCTATTTCCTGACCGTTGTCGACATTACGGCCTGGGCGGCCGGCCTGACCATTGCCGGCAATCTCCTGGCGGGGGTGCTCAGCGCGTGGGCCTGCGGCTACCGGGGGGCGGCGGCGGTAAATATCGCGGGCGCAATGATCGCGCGGGGCGAATTCGCCATCATCGTCGCCGGTCTGGCCGCCTCCGCGGGGATGGCCGGAGGGCTGCAGCCCTTTGCTGCCCTCTACGTGCTCGTGCTTGCCCTGGTCAGCCCGGTGCTCATGAAAAGATCCAGAGCCCTGTACAACTTCTTCCTTCGCTTGCGGAAAATAGCAGTCAAGACGCAAGAAAGAGAAATTTCTCCGGGTGCGTAAAAAATCGCCGGGAAGGGAAGGTCATGAGAAAAGAAAAAATTGTTACCGTCAACCGGAAGGCCCGGCACGACTACCACATCATCGAAACCTTCGAAGCAGGTATCGCCCTGACGGGAACGGAGGTTAAATCCCTGCGCGCCGGCCAGGCCAACTTGAAGGACAGCTACGCGCGCGTGGAAAACGCCGAGCTGTTTCTGCACAACATGCACATCAGCCCGTTTGAAAAGGGCAACCGCTTCAACCACGACCCCAAACGGACGCGGAAATTATTGATGCATAAACGGGAAATTTTGCGTCTTTTAGGCCGCACGCGGGAAAAGGGGCTGGCCCTGATCCCTTTAAAAGTCTACTTCAACGAGCGGGGCCGGGCAAAAGTGGAACTGGCCCTGGCCCGCGGGAAAAAGATTTACGACAAGCGCGAGGATATTGCCGCGCGCGACGCCAAAAGAGAAATGGAGCGCGTCGCCAACAAAAAGGTATGCAGGCGTAAGTATTCCTGAAACAGGAAAAAATACGGGAAGGGGAAACGCGCTTTCCCCTTCCCGGACACCTTCAGCCGGTTTAACTTTTCTAAAACAGCCGGCGCGCAATCGTCATTTTTTCCGCTTCCTTGGCTCCTTCGTAAATTTCCAGGATTTTAGCGTCCCGGTAAAATCTTTGCACATCGTACTCGTCGATGTACCCGTAGCCCCCGTGCAATTGCAGGGCCTTGTCGCAGACCCAGACCGCCATCTCGCCGGCGAAATATTTGGCCATGGCGTTTAAAGAAGGATCCAGCCGGCCCTGGTCCACTTTCCAGGCCGCTTTATAGGTGATGTTGCGGGCCAGCTCAATTCTGGTCGCCATTTCGGCCAGCTGAAACTGGACACCCTGGTAGGAAGCCAGGGGCTGCCCGAAGGTTTTTCTTTCCTGGACGTACTTAAGGGTTTTATCCAGGGCTCCCTGGGCCAGCCCCACCCCCTGGGCGGCCACCATTGTTCTGGTCACATCAAAGAAGTGCATGAGGTGGTAAAATCCTTTCCCTTCTTCTCCCACCAGGTTTTCGCAGGGCACCCGCACGTCCTCGAAAATGATTTCCGCCGTATCGCTGGCCCGGATCCCCATTTTTCCCCTGATCTTGTTTCTGGTAATTCCCGGACGGTCCGCTTCAACCAGAATTAAGCTGTGCCGCTGGTGTCTTTTTTCTGCCTTTGGGTTGGTTACACATAAAACGACCATAAAATCACAGACCGTGCCGTTGGTAATAAACATTTTACTCCCGTTAATGACATATTCGCTGCCTTCTTTGACAGCGGCGGTTTTCGTCCCGGCCACGTCCGTGCCGGCGTCCGGCTCCGTGTAAGCCCCCGCCGAAATGGCCCGGCCGCTTACCAGCAAAGGAAGGTATTTTTTCTTTTGCTCTTCCGTTCCAAACAACAAAATGTTTTCAGAACCAAAGCTGGCGGATGTCACCACCAAACCCAGGCCCATATCCACCCGGCACAATTGCTCGGTGATCAAGGCCATCTCCAAAAAACCAAAACCCGGTCCGCCGTACTGCTCCGGAATATAGCAGCCGACCAGCCCCGTTTCGCAGGCCTTTTGCCATAGTTCGCGGGGGTATTTCTCTTCCCGGTCACACTCTTTGGCCAGGGGCTCGAACTCTTTGACGGCAAATTTATAAGCCGTTTCCTGAAGCAACTTTTGTTCTTCGGTTAACTCGAAATCCATTTTCTTCCTCCTCCTCCTTGCTGGATCTAAACTTCGGGTTCAATCAACCCGTAGTTGCCGTCTTTTCTCCTGTACAGCACGTTGACCTGTTCTGTTTCGGCGTTGGTAAAGACAAAAAAGCTGTGCCCCAGCAGATTCATCTGCAGGATCGCTTCGTCTACCGGCATCGGCTTGATGGCAAAACGCTTGGTGCGGACAACTTGCGGACCGTTTTCCGGAGCCTGGTTCACCGGCGCCGCCGCTTCGCCCGCTCCTTCCGCGGCGGCCTTCCCCAGGCGCTTGAACAATTTCCCTTTATATTTCCGGATTTGTTTTTCCAGCTTCTCGACCACCAGGTCAATGGAGGCATACATATCCTGGGTCGTTTCTTCGCCGCGTAAAAGCATACTGTTGATGGGGATCGTCACTTCCACCCGGTGGGAACCCTTCTCTACGGTAAGCGTAACCTGTGCTTCGGCAATCCCGTCCAGATACTTTTCCAGCTTGCTTACCCGCTTCTGCACATACTCCTTCAGGGCATTGGTGACTTCCATGTTCCGGCCGCGTACCTGTACTTGCAAGCAACGACACTCCTTTCTGTTTTTCCGCGCCTGAAACAAATAACCCCAGCCCGGGCTTTCGGACTGGGGATGTTTGCTATAGTTTGACGACGTTTGCCGCCTGGGGCCCGCGGGCGCCTTCGACGATTTCGAATTCCACCAATTCCCCTTGTTTTAGGGTTTTAAACCCGTCTCCGGCAATGGCCGTGTAGTGTACGAAAACGTCGCCGCCGTCATCCCTTTCAATGAAACCGTACCCTTTCTCAGCACTGAACCATTTGACTCTCCCTTGCAATTTTCTTCCTCCTAAAATAATAAAATCCCGCAGCCTTTCCAAACAGCTACGTGGAAGTATGTTAACATACCGTTAAAACAATGTCAAGTTCCCCGGGCAAAACATATATTAATCCGGGGGCGATGAGATGGCGCTGGAAATCAAGGCTGTCCAATCACACCGGGATTTTTTCGATTTTCTCCACCTCCCCGGAGCTATCTACCGGGATGAACCATATTCCCCGCCGCCGCTGCCGCTGGAGATCCTCTCCCGGCTCCGGTACCGTTTATTTCTGGCCCGGGAGAACGGCCTGCCGGTGGGCAGGGTGGCGGCCATTGTTGACCCGTTTGCCAAAGAAACGGATACCGGCTTTTTCGGAGCTTTCGAGATAAGCGGACGGCAACCGGACGTTGCCCGCAAACTGCTGGAAAATGCGGAAAACTGGCTGGCGGCGCAAAAAATAAAAAAGATCGTGGGGCCGGCCACCTTTAACACAAATCAGCAGGTGGGCCTTTTAATCGAAGGTTTTGATCAACCGCCTACCCCCTCAATCCCTTACAACCCGCCTTTTTACCAGGAACTGCTCGAAGGAGCCGGTTTTTACAAATTTACCGATCTGCTTTCTTTCCACTTTTCTTTAAAACAAAGAATTCCTCCCGTTTTTGACCGGAGCGCCGCCCGCGCCGCCCGCCGGAAAGGGCTCGTTTTGCGCTCCTTAAACGCGCTCACCTGGAGGCAGGACGTCCAAACGATTACTTTGATTTTAAACCGCGGGATGGCCGATAACTGGGGTTACGTCCCGTTAAGCTTCCGGGAAACCCATTCCCTGGTGAATTACTGTTTTACCAAAGGTGATCCTTCCCTGGTCCTGATTGTCACCCTTGAAAAAAAACCGGCGGCTTTTTCCCTTTGTTTGCCGGCCGGACCGGAATGCCCCTTTCCGCGGATGGCTTTTTTGGTGGTCATACCCGAGTTCCGGGCCTCCGGCCTGGAATCCTTACTGATCAAAAAGACCGTGGAAATTCTTCAGCTTCGTAATTGTCCGGCGGTGGAAGCATCCCAGGTGGACGAAAATAACCCGGCCATGCTGAAAATCATTCAAAGACTGCAATTTTCCCTCGTTAAGCGCCACCGCGTCTACGCAAAAACGATCGCCGCACCGGTTTAAGAAGTCAAAGCGGCATGAAGATCTTTTACTCCAGCGTTACCGCGGCCCCCCTTTTCACCTTTGTTCCCGGCGGCGGATCCTGGCTTTTCACCACACCGCTGCCCGTTATTTGCGGCTGCAGCCCCAATGCCTCGCAAACTTCCCCGGCCCTCTTTACGGAGAGGCCCGTCAGGTCCGGCATCGTCAGCTCCCCCGCAGTCTTTTGCGCAGGATCAAAAGGCACCACCTTTAAAGCCACTCTGCCTCCGCGCGCCACCGGGGTTCCCGCGGGCGGCCTTTGTTCCTGAACAATCCCTTCGCTTCCGGAAGGTCCGGCCACCAGGCCCCGGCTTTCCAAAAGCCGGCGGGCGTCGGCCGCCGGGTACCCGGTCACGTTCGGCACCAAAACCGGCGTAGTTGAAGAATCCGGCGGTTGAGGGCTCTTTTCTTCCTGGTGAAGTCCCTCTTCCTCGGGGATGCCTAAATATCCCAGGGTATCCTTCACGATGTTTTGAAAGGCGGGGGCGGCCACTTCCCCGCCGTGGTATGCTTTACCTTTAGGATCAACCATCATTACCAGCACGGCAATGCGGGGATCGCCGACGGGCGCGAAACCGGCAAAGGAAGCCACGTATTGCCCCTCAAGGTACCCCCCGGGGCCGGGAATTTGCGCCGTCCCGGTCTTGCCCGCGATCCGGTAACCTTCCACGCGGGCCCTTTTCCCGGTCCCCTCCAGGACCACCTTTTCCAGCATTTCGGCCAGTTCGGAGGCGGTATCCGGCGAAATCACCCGGCGGATGATTTGCGGCTGTGTTTGCTTCGTCACTTTGCCCTGGTCATCCTCAACCGCTTTGACCAGGTAGGGCTTCATCAGGTTGCCGCCGTTGGCAATCGCGCACACCGCATTGAGCAATTGCAGGGGTGTAACCGAAATGGATTGGCCGATGCACATCGCAGCAAGGTCGTGATCGGTGGTATTTTCCACCGATCTTACAATGCCGCTCTCCTCTCCCGGCAAATCAACCCCCGTCGGAGCGCCGAAACCAAAGCGGCGCAAATACTGGTGAACGCGCTCCTTTCCCAACTTCAGGCCAACCTGGATAAACACGGGATTGCAGGAATTTTCCACCGCCTGCAGAAAAGTTTCCGCCCCGTGACCCTTTTTATCCCAGCAGGCGATTTTCCGGCCATTGACGACAATAAAACCCGGGTCGTAAAACGTGTCCTGCGCCCGCACAACCTTTTCTTCCAGGGCGGCGGCGGCAATGAACATTTTCAGGGTTGAACCCGGTTCGTAGTTATATAAAGTCGCCGTATTTTTTTCCCACACTTCCTGTTTGACCTGGTTCCATTTTTCCGGGGAAAAGGCCGGCCGGCTGCCCATGGCCAAAATTTCCCCGGACCGGGGGTCCATGACGATAATCGTGGCCCGCTCCGGCCGGTGGTCGGCGGCGATTTTATCCAGCTCCCTCTCCACAAAATATTGAATGGTCTGGTCAATGGTCAACACCAGGCGGTTGCCCGGAGAAGAGGGGTAAACCCGCGGGGACTTCTGCGGCACCGGCTGTCCCCCGGCATCGCTCTCCATGACGAGACGGCCGGGGGCGCCGCGCAGTTCCCGGTCATAACTTTTTTCCAGGCCCGTGATGCCCTGATTGTCGTCGCCCACAAAACCCAGCAGGTGGGCGGCGATATTTCCCTGGGGGTAGGCCCGCTTGCTGCCTTCCACCAGCCCGATTCCCTCCAGGTGAAGGCTTTTGATCGCCTGGGCGGCTTCCGGGCTGAGCTTGTGCTTCAGCCAGGTAAAGGGCCTGTCCAGACTTATCTTCTGGAAAACTTCCGCTTCTTTCATTTCCAAAAGCGGCGCTATTTTCCGGGCCACTCCGGCCGGGTCCCTGATTAAATCAGGGTGGGCGTAAACAGAAAAAGCCGGCACGCTGGCTACCAGCACATTGTGATTCCGGTCGTAGATATCTCCCCGCTCGGGATTCAGCACCAGGGATCTGGTCCGCAACTCCGCTGCCTGCTGGCGCAGTTCACTCCCCCAAACGACCTGAAACCAGAAAAGGCGCCCGATCCAGGCAAGCAAAACAAGTACGGAGAAAATTAAAATAAGCAATATCCGTCTGGCAAATACCGGCTTTCCGGTCATGCGAAAAACGCCCCCCGGCATTCATTCCAGATGGCTGCAGTCGTTGAACAAAACCAGGATCCCTTGCGCCGGCTCCCCAAAGTCAACGATGTTCAAACAGGCGTTGTCAAGGCGCAACCGCCAGTAAAAATTAAGGTCCATTCCCAGCAGGGTGGCGATAAAGACGCGAATCGGACCGCCGTGGGAAACCACCACGACTTCCCGGTCATCCAGATAACGGCGGGTAATCCCGTCCATCGTTTTGTTTACCCGGCCGGCCAGGTCCCGCAAGTTTTCTCCGTTTGGGAGGCGGGTGTGGAGAGGATCTTGCCGCCAGCGGTCGGCCAGCTCCCCGTACTTTTCCTTGATTTCCTGCCTGGTGAGCCCTTCCCATACGCCGAAGTTCATCTCCCGCAGGGACGGGCGGGTTTCCACGGGCAGGCCGTGGGGTTCGGCCAGGATCGCGGCTGTCTCCATTGCGCGCCGGAGATCGCTGGCGTAAAATGCAGCGATTCTGCTTTTGGCCAGGCGCCTGGCTAAAAGTCTGGCCTGCTCCCTGCCCCGTTCAGAAAGGGGCACGTCGCTATGCCCCTGGAATTTCATTTCCGAGTTCCAGGCCGTTTCCCCGTGTCTGACCAGGTACAACCGGCAGCCCAAGCTAAGACCCCCCTGAATAACGGGGTTAGGGGTTAGGGAAAGATTCTCCTTCCCGAATTCTGTGCCCCACCCGCCAATTTTTCTCAATTCTTGACTTCTGCCCTAAAATCCTTTTAGCCGCCCAGAAAAAATAATCGGGATCTTTCTTATCACCCTATCCCCTGATTCCTATCCCCTATTCCCTAATTCCCGCTTTTCAGCGGCCGGCCGCTGATTGCTGGACGGCCAGTTCTTTCACCCGCTGGACCAGTTCGCCGATTAAATGCGGCAGGGGCTCGCTCCGTAAGCCGATGATTTCAATTCCGCTGCGGGTTAAGGGCAAAAGTATTTTTCGCGCCGGGCTGGCCGAAAGGGCGGCGGCCATCTGCGCCGTTAATTCCCCCAGCATGGCGTTGGGGATTAAAATGCTGACCGGGCCGGCAATCAGATCCACCCGCGGGGCATTAAAGACAATTGCGTTCTCCCCCGTTGCTCCCTCGTTGGCCCCGGCCCGCAGCATTACCGAAGTGGCCAGAGCGTTGGTCCCCAAAGCAATGATTTCCAGGTCTTCCGGAAATTCCCGCCGCAATTTTTCTACGATGTGCTTGCCAATTCCTCCGCCCTGCCCGTCCACTACTGCAATGCGCATAATTAAAATCGCCCCCGTGCGCCATTATAGCACAGCAAGAAAAGAAAAAAAAGACTGCTCCGCGCCTTTTCTCTGCTAACGACAAAACAGTTTTGGAAGACCCCGGCGGTTTTCAGGGCAATTTTTCTTCTTTTTCTCCCGGGCCCCAATTTCCCCTTTCCCATCGCCAGTTTTTCCCGGAGTTTTGGAGTTTCGTTTCCAGTTCCCTGATCTGAACGTTTTTTTGCAATAAGGAACGGGCGTAACGGAGGTTCAAGGAATGGAGCTTGCGGTTTTCTTTTTCCAGCCGGGTAAGGGAATTGCACCGCTCTTTTTCCAGCCTTTCGATCAGATTCATCAGCACCCGGCGGCTTAAGCGCAGCTGTTCAATTTTTTCTTCCAGTTCCTGAACCCGCCTTTGCCAGTAACGAAAATCCTCGTAATCGCCCACGTTATCACCTCTGCAGAGCTCGTGCGGACAAAACTCATTCGTTTTTAATATATGCCGGAAGGCCGCCGTATAGACGTACGACTGTTTCCTTGAGCCTCTGCACCGTAGTGTAAGGAACGGTGGCGGCCGCCAGCTGCCCGTGTTCTTCGTGGCCGGCCCCGTGGTAATCCGAACCGCCGGTGGGAATCAACCCGTGTTGAGCACAAAGATGAAGGTAATGTTCAATTTGCCCGCCGGTATGGAGGGGGTAATATACCTCCAGGCCCCTTAAGCCTTCCCGGACAAGCTCCGGAATAATCCCGTCCCGTCCGGCCAGACCGGGGTGGGCCAGGACGGGAATTCCCCTGGCCCGGATGATTAACTGGACGGCTTCCCGGGGGGAATATTTAAAACGCGGGATATAGGCAGGACAGCCGGCGCCGATATACCGGTCAAAGGCTTCCTTCATGGTGCCGACCAGGCCTTCCTGCACCAGTACCCTGGCGATATGCGGGCGGCCGACGGCGGCCCGGCCGGCAACGGCTAAAACCTGTTCGCAGGTAATGGGGAAGCCCAGTCCCCGGAGCTTTCGCACCATCAGATAAGCCCGCTCGGTCCTGTTCGCGCGGAGCCGGCTTAAATACTCAAGAAAATCTGCGGATTGGAAATCAATGAGATAACCGAGAAGATGAAACTCGGTACCCTTTTCTTCAGTGCTCAGTTCGATCCCCGGAATTACTTCCAGATGCTGCTCCCGGCCGGCCTGTAAAGCCGGGGCCAGGCCGTCGACCGTATCGTGATCGGTAATGCCAATCGCCTCCAGCCCGATCTCTGCGGCCCGGCAAACCACCAGGCCGGGGTCGTCCGTACCGTCGGAAGCGCTGGTGTGGACGTGCAGGTCTACTGCCATCCCGGTCACAACTCCTTAAGCAGGCGCAAAAAATTGCCGCCCAAGATCTTCCGGATTTCTTCCTCCCGGTAGCCGCGCCGGAGCAGGCCTTCCGTAAGGACTGGAAGCCGGCTGACGTCTTCCAGGCCGGGAAGCGCTCCCTGGAAGCCGTCAAAATCCGACCCCAGACCGATATAGTCTACCCCGGCCAGGCCGGCAATATGATCAACGTGGTCCAGCAGCCTGTTCAGATCAGGTTTGTCCGGGTGAACGAAGGCGGGGTAAAAACAAAGGCCTACAATTCCGCCGGCGGCGGCCAGAGCCTTGAGCTGCTCATCGGTGAGATTGCGCGGGTGGGCGCATAACTTCCGGCAATTCGAGTGGGAGGCGATGACCGGTTTTTTGCTTACCGCCAGCACGTCCCAGAACCCGGGCTCCGCCAGGTGGGAAACGTCCACCAGCATGTTCAGCCGGTTCATTTCCTCCACCACCGCTACCCCAAACCTGGTCAGGCCGCCTTTGGTCCGCTCCTCGAAAACGCCGTCGCCGATTTCGTTGCGGTGGTTCCAGGTAAGCGTCAAACACCGCACGCCCAGACGGTAATACATGCGCAAAACTTCGATCCTTCCGTTTAAGGCCTCGCCGCCCTCGATGGTCAGGAGAGCCGCCACTTTCCCCCCGGCAAGGGCCTCCTGGAGATCGGAAAAGCTTTTGACCGGCATCATCTCCCGGGCGTTTTCCGCTAGAGCAGCATAAAACCGGTCAATCAGCACCAATGCCCTGGCCACCGCTCGCGGCCGGTCGGCCGGTGAAATGAAGGCGGCGAAAAACTGGACGTTTACCCCGCCCTGCTTCAAGCGCGGCAAATCCACGTGGCCCACCCGGCTTCGCTCACTCAGCCGGCGCTTCTCCTGCTCGAGGGCCGTTAAAACATCGCAGTGGGCGTCGACGACGATGCTATCCCGGTGCAACTGTTCACCGTCAAGCAAAAAAATCCCCTCTTTCCGTGAAAATGACAGAGACAATGTTTTCCAGACACAAATTAAAAACCTGTTTACCAGGCGGATAAACAGGTTTTGAACACTCCAAACTCCTTAGAAAATAGAGGCACAGAGGCAACAGGCACAAAGGAAGATATGTCTGCCTTGGGCCTCATTTTCATTTTAATGGAGAGAACGTACGTTCTCATAGGAAACTCCTCTGGAAACTCTATCGCGGCTCAACAATCAACTTGATCGCTGTCCTTTCTTCCCCGTCAATCACAATGTCCGTAAAAGCCGGGATGCAGATCAAATCAATTCCGCTGGGCGCTACAAACCCTCTTGCAATGGCTACCGCCTTTACTGCCTGGTTCAGGGCGCCGGCCCCAATCGCCTGGATTTCTGCACAGCCCCGCTCCCTGAGCACCCCGGCCAGAGCGCCGGCGACAGAATTTGGCTTGGACTTTGCTGAAACCTTTAATACTTCCATGGACGAAACCTCCTTCTCCTGAGTAGACTGGCGATAGGATTCTTTTAAAAAAGTATTCTGCAGATTATAAAAAATTCCTCCCGGATGTTGAAATCCTTGATATATTTTTCAGATTATTCGATAATATAAATCCTGTCAATCTTTTTTGCCTTCCCGGTTTCCTCATCAATTTCAAGCAGCACGGCGTTAAACTGGTAGGGTCCCTTCGCAACTTCAAACCGCGCCGGCAATTGGGTCAGGAAGCGATTGAGTACCACTTCTTTCTTCACGCCAATCACCGAATCCCGCGGGCCGGTCATCCCCACGTCGCTGATGTAGGCCGTCCCGTTCGGCAGGATCCTTTCATCGGCCGTCTGCACGTGCGTATGCGTCCCGCACACCGCCGACACCCGGCCGTCTACATACCAGCCGAAAGCCATTTTTTCGGAGGTGGCTTCGCCGTGAAAATCGATGATCGTCACCTTCACCTGGCCGCTTAACCGCGCCAGGATTTCATCCACTTTGCGAAAGGGGCAGTCGAGGGGGGGCATGAAAACCCTGCCGGCCAGATTAATTACCCCCACCGGCTCGTTTTTTTTGGTCCGGTAAATGTGCACTCCCCGTCCGGGAACGCCGGGGGGAAAATTTTCCGGGCGCAGGATTCTTTCCTCGGCAGCGATAAAGTTGAAGATATCTTTTTGGTCCCACACGTGATTACCCGTGGTGAGGACATCAATTCCGCACGAGAAAAGTTCCGCCGCCACTTCCCGGGTGAGGCCGCTTCCACCGGCGGCATTTTCTCCGTTGGCAACAATCAAATCGAGGGCAAACCTGCCGGTCAGTTCGGGAAGTCTCTCTTTTACCGCCCTTCGCCCGGCGCGGCCGACAATATCCCCGATGAGCAGGATGCGCACAAAAATATTTCCCCCTCGCTACTTGTTGAACACCAGCACCCGGTCCTCCTCCCGAAAGGCAAACAGGCACCTGTCCTCGGTGGTACCCCGCACGTTTTCCAGCAGGTGCGCAATGATTTCCTCCTGCAGGATCAAATCGTCTTCCAGGCAGGCTTCATTGGCTTCGGTAACCAGACGGTCGCCCAAAAAATCCCGCAGCAACCGGACAATCAGAGCAATCTCTTCCGCCACCAGCGTATCTACATCCCTGCGCACTTCAATAAACGTCAGGCGGTCACACTCCTGGCAAAAGACAGCCTTTACCTTTGCCTTCTTTTTTTCCAGTAAATTAAATACAGTAATGCTGTCCAGCACTTTTTCCTTAATTACGGAATGCTCTCCCGGCGAGAGCGCCCGGGAAGAAAGAAAGGTAAACTTTAAGACCCGGCCGGCGGGATCAAAGTTAATCGTGGCAACTTCCGGGTAACGGGCCAGAATCGAAATTAAAAGACCCGCGCTGCTGGTCACATCTTCTTCTCCTTTGTACTGGACAGACAAAAATCTTCACCTTCCCTGTTTTCTTTCCATTACTTCCGGCACTTTTTTAAAAGTTCGGCTTTCTTCTTGATAATCCTGCTGAAAATATGACTCAAAAAGAAAAAATTTCGCCATCAATTAATTCCAGGTAAGGAAAAAAGGTTCCTGAACGAAAACAGGAGCCTCCGAAAAGAGCAGGCACTAAGGCGCTAAGGCACAAAGAAGGAAAATATGCATCTTTGTAACGAAGGCCTGCCATGGGGAACTCCCCTGGAAATGGTTTTTATTATTTCCCACCATGACGGATCGGGATAAAATAGGATGGGTTAAATTATATGAAACCTCCGTCTCTCTATCCTATTACTTTTTACTTTGTGCCCCTGTGCCTTTGTGCCTTTTTCTCTTTTCCTCTGTGCCTTTGTGCCTTGCGCCTTTCTCCTCCTTACTTTGCGTAGTCCACCACGCGTACTTCGCGCAAAATGGTTACCTTGATCTGGCCCGGATACTCCAGTTCGCTTTCAATCTTTCTGGCGATTTCCCGCGCCAGGCGAACGGCGCCCAGGTCGTCCACCTTCTCGGGCTTGACCATAATCCGGACTTCCCGCCCCGCCTGGATGGCGTAGGCTTTTTCCACGCCCTCAAAGGAATTCGCAACTTCTTCTAACTTCTGGAGCCGCTTCAGGTAGGCCTCCAGAGTCTCCCTCCGGGCGCCGGGCCTGGCCGCTGAAATGGCGTCCGCGGCCTGCACCAGAACCGCAATAATTGTTTTGGGATCTTCGTCCCCGTGGTGGGAAGCGATGGCGTGGATAATTTCCGGATGTTCTTTGTATTTCTTGGCCAGCTCGATCCCGATCGAAACGTGTGGACCTTCCACCTGGTGGTCAACGGCTTTCCCGATGTCGTGCAGCAAGCCGGCCCGCTTGGCCAGTTGCACGTCCGCCCCCAGTTCGGCCGCCATCAGTCCGGCCAGGTGGGCGACTTCAATGGAATGTTTCAACACATTTTGACCGTAACTGGTGCGGTATTTTAAACGCCCCAGCAGGTTGACCAGCTCCGGGTGCAGACCGTGGACGCCGGTTTGAAACATGGCCTGTTCCCCGGCCTCGCGGATCTGGACCTCAATTTCCTTCTGCGCTTTCTCGACCATTTCCTCAATGCGCGCGGGATGAATGCGCCCATCCACAATTAATTTTTCCAGGGCAATTTTCGCCATTTCGCGGCGGATGGGATCGAAACCGGATAAAATCACCGCCTCGGGGGTATCGTCAATGATTAAGTCAATCCCCGTCAATGTTTCAAAAGCCCTGATGTTGCGCCCTTCCCGGCCGATGATCCGCCCTTTCATTTCGTCGTTGGGCAGGGGGATCACAGCCACCGTGGTTTCTGCCGAATGGTCGGCGGCACACCGCTGGATGGCCAGGGAGATAATTTCCCGGGCTCTCCTTTCCCCTTCCTCCCTGGCTTTCGTTTCCATTTCCCGGATCAGCATGGCTGCTTCGTGCTGAATCTCCTTTTCAACGTTCGCCAGGAGCAACTGGCGGGCCTCCTCGCTGGTCAATCCGGAAATCCGTTCCAGTTCTGCAATTTGCTGCCGGTAAATTTCATTTAATTTGTTTTTGATCCCCTCGATTTCGTGTTCTTTGCGGTTTAAAGCTTCTTCTTTTCTCTCGATTCCTTCGATTTTCCGGTCCAGCGCTTCCTCCTTTTGCACCAGCCTTCTTTCCAGGCGTTGCAGTTCCGAGCGCCGTTCCCGGCTTTCTCGCTCCACCTCGTTGCGCAGCTTTAAAACTTCTTCTTTGGCCTCCAGGACGGCCTCGCGCTTCCTGGCTTCGGCGAACCGTTCGGCTTCTTCGCGAATTTTTCCCGCCTCTGCTTCCGCCGAAGCAATTTTCGCTTCCGCAAGGTACTTTCTGACCAGATAGCCGATTACCAGCGCAACTAAAACGGCCGCAATCAGCACCCCGATAAATTGGGGCTGCAAACAAACACACCTCCTCGCCTGTTCCTTCCACCCATAAAAAAAACCGAGTACAACTCGGCAGAAAAAAGAATCGGCACTACCTTCCCTGGTTGTCCGGCAGGAGCAAACCCGGAGCCCGGCGCTTTTGAAAAAACCCGGACCCGAAAAATTTGCCGGCTGCTTTTAAGGCGCACACTTTCCGGCGCCTAAATTCCTTCCAAATTTATCGCCAGGAACTCCGCCTGAACCATGGCGCAGCTCTACCGCGGGGGCAACAATCCCAAATACCCGTCTTAAGGTGAGATATATGAAATATATCAATTAAATTTGAAACGAATCCAGGGACTTGAATTTAAATGTATCTAAACTGGGAAGCTGCTTGTAGTAACCAATTCTATTTTCTCCCATAACCAATATTGTACCGGTTTATTTGAATATTGTCAAGTAAGATCTCGCCTGAGATCGCGCGCTTCACCGCGCCTGAACCGGGGTTCAGATCCTGCCGGGGCCCGGCTAGTCCGCTTCCGTCGCCGGGGCCGCTTTTGCCCCGCCCAGATTTAAAGCCTGCCTCACCCGGTTTTCAATTTCCCCGGCAATTTCGGGGTGTTCCTTTAAATACTCCTTGACGTTTTCCCGCCCCTGGCCGAGACGTTCTTCGCCGTAAGAATACCAGGCGCCACTTTTATTGATGATGTTTAAATCGGTGGCCACGTCCACCAGAATTCCTTCCCGGGAAATGCCTGTGCCGTACATGATATCAAAATCGGCCTGTTTAAACGGCGGGGCGATTTTATTTTTGACCACCTTCACCCGCGTGCGGTTACCGACAAATTCCGTGCCCTGCTTGACCGTATCGATCTTCCGGACGTCCAGCCTTACCGACGCGTAAAACTTCAAGGCCCTTCCTCCCGGCGTTACCTCCGGATTGCCGAAAGTGACCCCCACCTTTTCTCTTAACTGGTTGATAAAGATGGCCACGGTTCGCGACTTGCTGATCACGCCCGTTAATTTCCGCAGGGCCTGGGACATCAGCCGGGCCTGCAAACCGACAAAAGCGTCCCCCATTTCTCCTTCGATTTCCGCCCGGGGTACCAGCGCGGCCACGGAATCCACCACCACCACGTCGACGGCTCCGCTCCTGACCAGCGCCTCGCAAATTTCCAGGGCCTGTTCACCGGTGTCCGGCTGGGAAACCAGGAGGTTCTCGATATCCACGCCCAGGTTCCGGGCGTAAACGGGATCGAGGGCGTGCTCGGCGTCGATAAAAGCGGCAATTCCGCCCATCTTTTGGGCTTCCGCAATGACGTGCAGGGCAACGGTGGTTTTTCCGGAAGACTCGGGGCCAAAGATTTCAACCACCCTCCCGCGGGGGAGGCCGCCGATCCCCAGGGCAAGATCCAAAGAAAGGGCGCCCGTGGGGATGACTTCGACGCTTAATTTCGCCGTGGCCTCGCCCAGCCGCATGATGGAACCTTTTCCAAACTGCCGCTCGATTTGCAGCAACGCACCTTCCAGGGCTTTGACCTTATCGCTCAAAATCAAAACACCACCTTAAAAGTAATCAGGCACAAAGCGCCCAGGGACAAAGCCCTAAGGCAAATTGTGAAAAAGAGGGGTATGTTAACGTTATTATTTTAATAGTTAATTGTGGTAAAATCAATTAAAATTTAAAATTAGACCTCCATGCCGCTTCTGGCGGCACCAATAGTGGATAGCAAGGTACGACAGGGCAAAGGACTATTTTCCTTTTTACCTTTGTCTCTCTCTCCCTTCGTCCCTCTATGCCTTTGTGCCTTCTTCCAGCTTCCGGCAGTAATCCTTCACCATCATTAAGGCGGCGTTCGACGCCCCCCAGCGCACCCCGGGACGCTCCCCGGGGAAAAGGAACCGCCGGCAGTCCACGCCGCCGGGCACGGCCAGGGCGATATAAACCAGGCCCACCGGCTTTTCTGCGGTTCCTCCGGCCGGCCCGGCGATGCCGGTAACGCCCAGCCCGAGGTCCGCCTGCAGCACGCCCCGGGCTCCTTTCGCCATGGCTACGGCTGTTTCTGCACTGACGGCGCCGTAAGTTTCGAGGAGACCCTTCGGGACGCCTAAAACACTTTCTTTAACCCGGTTGTCGTAGGCCACCACGCCGCCCAAAAAATATGCCGAACTGCCCGGGACACTGGTCAGCCGGGAGCCGATCAAACCCCCGGTGCACGATTCGGCCAGCGCGATGGTTAAACGGTTTTGCAAAAGCAGTTGCCCGACTACTTCTTCCAGTTCCTCTTCGCCGGTGCCAAAAAGATAACCGGCCACCCTTTCCTGTACTTTCGCGGCCAGCTCCGCCACCTTTTCCTCGGCTGCCGCCCACCCGGGGGCCCTGGCCGTGATCCGGATGTGAACCTCGCCGGGCCTGGCCAGATAAGCAATGCCGGGGTTTCCCCGGCCGCCTAAATCTTTGAGCAGGCCCTGCACCATGGCTTCGGAGATGCCGCACACCTTGAGAATTTTGCTCCGGCTCACCGTCCCGCTTACGCCCAGCTGCAGCAAAAATGGCTCCACCGAACCCTCAAAAATGGCCCGCACCTCTCCCGGCGGACCGGGCAAAAGCACCAGAAACCGGCCGTCTTTTTCCAGGAGGGCGCCCGGGGCGGTGCCCCGGGGATTGGGCAAAACCCGGGAGCCGGCCGGAAAATAGGCCTGCCTGACCATGATCTCGGGCATCTCCGTCCCCCGCCGGCGGAAAAATTCCCTGATCCTGTCCAGCGACGGCTCGTCCAAAACCATCGGCAGCCCTAAAACCTCCGCGACGATGTCCTTGGTCAGATCATCGGTGGTCGGACCCAGCCCGCCGGTGATGATAATGAGATCGGAACGGTTTAACGCCTGGGCGATTACGGCGGCCAGCCGGTCCCCCTGATCCCCCACAGTGGTGTGCAAAACCGGCTCAATCCCCAGCGCCGTCAGCCGCTGACCCAGATATTGGGCGTGCGTATTCAAAATCTCGCCGAGAAGGAGTTCCGTCCCGGTAAAGATTAATTCGGCCTGCATCGGTCTCACCTGTACTGACGCGGTTTAGTAAAGCTGGGATTATTTTACCGGAAACAGGAGAAGATGTCAATTCAGGCGGTACGGCTCAACTGGCAATCTTTCCCCTTTTTAAAACCGCCTGCAAAATTTCCCGCAGCTTTTCGCCGGTAATCTTTTCCTGCTCTAAAAGAAACTCGGCGATCTGGTGCAGGGCCGCTTCTACTTTGAGCAGGCTCGCTTTGACGCGTTCCTCCTGTTTCTTCAAAATATCGGCCAGTTCCTTATAGCGCAAACCTTGCGGAAGAATTTCCAGGTTGACAATGCCGAGCCTGGACATGCCGCTTTCAATGATTTTTTCCGCCAGGCGGGTGGCCTGCTGGAAATCGTTCGCCGCCCCCGTACTGCGGCCGCCTAGAACCTGTTCTTCGGCCACCGCCCCGGCCAGCATAACCGCGATCTGATCCTCCAAATATTCCTTCGTGTACATGTAGGTATCGTCTTCCGGGCTCTGCCGCATGTAACCCAAAGCCTGCCCCCGCGGCGTGACGGTTAAAGCGGAAACCGACCCGGGCTTAACCAGTTCGCTCATCAAAGCGTGGCCGGTTTCGTGAATGGCCACCCGGCGCAGTTCACTGGCCGACGGACGCCGGTCCAGGCGCTCGCCCATCATCACTTTATCTACCGCTTCCTGAAAATGCCGCTGGTGGATCTCCCTGCATCCCTCCCGCATGGCCAGGATCGCGGCCTCGTTGGCCAGGCTCTCCAGGTGGGCTCCGCTGAAACCGAAAGTTTCTTTGGCGATTGCCTCTAAATTAACGTCCTCCGCCAGGGGCTTATTCCGGGTGTGCAGTTTTAAAATCTCCAGCCGGCCGTCCTTATCCGGCAGCTCCACCCTGACCTGGCGGTCGAAGCGCCCGGGCCGGAGCAGCGCCGGGTCGAGCATATCAATCCGGTTGGTGGCCGCCATCAGCAAAATGCGCACCCGGTCGTCCACCTTCAACCCGTCCATTTCAACCAGCAGCTGGTTGAGCGTCTGGTCGTATTCCAGGTGGCTGGTCGTCTGCCCGCGCCGGCCGCCCAGAATCTCGATCTCATCAATAAAAATCAAGGCGTTGGTTTTCCCCTGGGCAAGGGCCTTTTCCCGGGCCGACTGAAAAAGGCGGCGCACCCTTTGGGCGCCCACGCCGGCGTACATTTCAACAAATTCCGAGCCGCTGGCGGCAACGAAAACGGCGTCGGTATACCCGGCGGCAGCCCTGGCCAGCATTGTTTTCCCCGTTCCCGGCGGGCCGGTAAGCAAAATGCCCTTTAAAGGGCGGATGCCCAGCATTTGGATCTGTTGGGCGTTTTTAATGAAATCAAGGGCCTCTCTTAATTCCTGAATGGCCGAAGCCTGTCCACCCACATCCTCGAAAGAAATTTGCCTGCCCGGCGCCGCCCTGTGCTCGTTAAAGTTCCTGGCAATTAAACCCCGGGAATGGGCAAAATAGTATAAACCCAGACCGACGGCGCCTAAAAAGAGGAAGGGAGTAATGTCGTAGCCGGCCGCGGCCAGAAAAATTACCCCCGCCAGGCTAAAACCCAGACAAATTTCCTTGAGCATGCAAGTACTCCTTTCCGTGCAACTAACTAATTATAGCATGATTAGTTAGTTAGCGCTAGACCCCTTGAAAATCAGATACTGTCAAGTAAAAGTGGGTCGTTCCCGATAATTTCCAAAGCAACTCAGCCAGGTTAAATTTTAGAGCCAAAACATGAATCACAAAAATTTAAAACATAAGGTGGCGGCGGCCTTGACTGCCACCCCACGCATGGTCTAACAAAATACGCCGACGGGGTGGCTCCGGGAACATGTCTAC
>JAIMBK010000046.1 GCA_023511535.1 Armatimonadota bacterium | reverse complement strand
GCCAGTTCCCGGTACTGGGCCAGGTCCAGGCGCAGCCGGCCGGCCACCTGTTTCATGGCCTTGATCTGCGCCGCGCCGCCCACGCGGGAGACGGAAAGACCCACGTTGATGGCCGGGCGCACGCCGGCGTAAAAGAGGTCGGGCTCCAGGTAAATCTGCCCGTCGGTAATGGAAATCACGTTCGTCGGGATGTAGGCGGATACGTCGCCGGCCTGGGTTTCGATGATCGGCAGCGCCGTCAGCGAACCGCCGCCGTACTGGTCGTTCAGCTTGCAGGCCCGCTCCAGCAAGCGCGAATGCAGGTTGAAAACGTCGCCCGGGTACGCTTCCCGGCCGGGCGGGCGCCTTAACAGCAGGGAAAGTTCACGGTAAGCCACCGCCTGCTTGGACAGGTCGTCGTAGATGACCAGCACGTGCTTGCCCTGTTCTAAAAATTCCTCGCCCATGGCGCAGCCGGCGTACGGGGCAATGTACAAAAGCGGCGCCGGGTCCGAAGCGGTAGCGGAAACCACGATGGTGTAATCCATGGCGCCGTGATCGGTCAGCGTCTGGATGACGCTGGCCACGGTGGAAGCCTTCTGGCCGATGGCGATGTAAATGCAGATGACGTCCTTGCCCTTCTGGTTAATGATGGCGTCCACACAGATGGCCGTCTTCCCCGTCTGGCGGTCGCCCAGGATCAATTCGCGCTGCCCGCGCCCGATGGGAATCATGGAGTCGATGGCTTTTAAGCCCGTCTGCAGGGGCTGGTTCACCGGGCGGCGGAAAATAACGCCCGGGGCGATGCGCTCGATGGGACGGAATTTATCGCTTTGAATGGGCCCCTTGCCGTCAATGGGGCGCCCCAGGGGGTTCACCACGCGGCCGATCAGGGCATCCCCCACGGGTACGGAAGCAATCCGCCCGGTCCGCTTGACAATATCTCCCTCTTTAATATGGTAATAAGGACCCAGCAAAACGCAGCCGACGTTGTCCTCCTCCAGGTTGAGCGCCATGGCCAGCACCGGCTCCCCGCCTTCTTCCGGGGCGGGGAATTCCAACAGCTCCATGGACATACAATCTTCGACCCCGTAGACCCGGGCGATCCCGTCGCCGACCTGGATGACGGTGCCGACATCGCGCATTTCTATTTTTGTTTCGTATTTTTCGATTTGCTGCCGAATGATCGAACTGATCTCTTCCGGTCGCAAGTTCATCTCTTGATTTCACCCCTATCTTTCGGTTAACTTGTTTGCCGTAAATGCTCCCGCAGGCCGGCCAGCCTGGTTTTCACGCTGCCGTCGATAACCCGGTCGCCGATGCGCACGACCACCCCGCCGATTAAGGAAGGATCTACCGCGTAGTTGGCCCGCACCCTTTTGCAGGTTATTTTTTCCAATTTTTCATTTAACTGCTTTTTCTGGTCGGCGTTCAGCTCTACGGCGCTGGTTACCTCCACCTGGACCAGATTCCGGGCGCGGTTGGCCATTTCGGTAAAGTACGCGACAATGTCCGGCAAAAACATCTCGCGCTTGTGATCAATCAATAAGTAAAGGAAGTTGTTCGCTACCCGGGAAATTCTCCCGGCAAAAATGTTTTTCACGATCTCCTTTTTTTCTTCCGGGGTAATCTGGGGGTGGTACAAAACTTTTTGCAGTTCGCGGGAACCGGAAATGACCTGGTTGATAGCCTGCAGCTCTTCTTCCAGCTGGTCGATGTTTTGACTCTCTTTGGCAATGGCAAAAAGGGCCTCCGCGTAGCGGGACCCCACGGCCCCTTTTAACATGGGAGATCCCCCGCCTCTTTAATAAAATCGTAAACCAGCTGGCTCTGGATTTCCGGCGTAATCGTCCGGCCGATAATTTTTCCGGCGACCAGCACGGACAGCGCAGCCACCTGCTCCCGCAGCTCGCGAACCGCCTTCTCCCTCTCCCGCTGAATATCGGCAAGCGCGCTCTCCTTCACCCGGTTGGCCTCTTCTTTCGCCGCGGCGATGATGTCCTGCGCCTGCAATTCTGCGGCCCTGGTGGCCTGCGCCAAAATTCCCTGGGCCTCTTCCCGGGCCTTTTGCAGATCCGCCAGGTACTGCTGCTTTAGCTTTTCGGCCTGGGCGCGCTCTTCCTCGGCGGCGGCCACGTTATTGGCGATGTAGTCCTGGCGCTCCTTTAAAAGCCTGGCGATGGGTTTGTAGGCGACAACGCGCAGAAAGATTAACAAGACCACGAAGTGAAATATTTGCGCCAGCAGGGTAGCGTTAAATTCCAGCAAGTTCGAATTCCCTCCTTCCACTTCCGGACAGTAAAAAATCAAGCCTGCGGACCTGAACCTTTCGACCCTGACCCCGCCAAAAGGAACTAACAAAGGGAAGGCAATAGCATAGAAATATTTCTATGCTATGCCGTTCCTTGTTAGTGCCGTCCTTTAGCCAATCTTGCCAAACAGCATGAAAGCGATGACCACACCAATAATCGGAAGAGCCTCGATCAAACCAATACCGATAAACATCGTGGTAAAAACAGTACCCCTGGCCTCCGGCTGACGGGCTACCGCCTGGACGGCGGAAAAAGTAGCCAGACCGTCACCGATGCCCGCGCCCAAAGCGCCCAGGCCTACCGCCAAAGCAGTACCAATTGCAGCGCCGGCTCCTACTTCCATCTCTCTCCCTCCTTTCCCAAAAAACCTTCCCTTGTTCAATTGTTTTAAAATGATACTTACTTAATGATCTTCAGCCACTTTCTGCCCTACGTAAACGATACTGAGCATGGTGAAGATAAATGCTTGAATGCAGCCGACAAAGATGCTGTACGCCAGCCAGACCACCGGAACGATGAACCCGCCGGCAAAATCAACCACCACGGGCAAGAGCCCCAGGATGACCAGGATTAAAACCTCGCCCGCGTAAATGTTCCCGTAAAGACGGAAAGACAGGGTAACCGGCTTCGACAGGTCTTCGACGATGTTGATGGGCAGGAAAAACCAGTATGGTTCGAGATAATGCTTGAAATGCTTTCCGCCTCTGTAGCGGATCCCGTAATATTGAAACAGGATGAAGGTGCAGATGGCGAGGCCGACGGTTGTGTTCAAATCGGCGGTCGGGGAAGTCAGGGTGGGGACCAAACCCAGCAAATTGGAAAACAAAATGAAGATAAAGTAGGTCAGCGCAATGCCCAAAAAAGACATCGCCTTCACCGGGTCGTGAATCTGGTCGTGCACCAGGCCCTTCACGAAGTCATAAATCATTTCAATCATCACTTGCAGCTTGTTCGGCCTCTTCATGTCCATGTTGCGCGTCGCCGCCACGGCAAAAAGGGCCACCAGGATCATAGTGATCCACGTGACGATGATTGTCCGCGGATTCAGGTCGAGGGGAAAATTGCCGATGGTGCCCAAATGCCAGTGCTCGTGCGGAAAACCCCAAAAATTCAACCTCTCCTCTATCTCGTGCAGTTCCACCTTGGCCAAACTCACCCCTTTCTTGTAATTATTTGGATTTATATTTCAGGGCCGCGCCTGCCTTTGTCTCTTTGAGCAGCGCGCCGGCCGCCAACGCCGCAAACAACCCCCAAACGGCAAAAATTCCCGCCGCCGCGGCCACCATGGCCGACAGGGAAATGCGGGAAGCTACAAAAAGCATGAGAATAATCGTGAATAAACGCAAAACAAGCCCCGCCAGCAGGCTCTGTTGAAGCCTTTGCCGGAAGAACCTGTCCCTGGGATCGACGAGCTTCAACCTTCTTAACAGGAAATAAGAATTCCACATGCCGGTGCCGACGCCGATCAACAAACCCCAGGCGACCGGTACGGCGTAATCCAGAAGCAGCAAGACAAAACAGGGCACCAGCAGCAGCGCACTGAGCTTGAGGGTCCTGCCGATCAACTGATCAAAAGGCAGATCCCGCATCCAATTACCCCTCTCCCGGATAACAAAACTCCAGGAATCAGGAATTGGGAATTAGGAATTGGGGGAAATTAACTAGAAAGTTTGCATCTCTCCCGGTAATTTTTCTTCCTTTTGCACTTGCTGAAAATAATTTATTCATTCTCTGTTGGTGCCGCTAAAAACAGTATGAAACCTTATTCCTTACCCCTAATCCCTAATTCCTAATCCCTTTCTCTAAAAAAGCTTTGGACGACCCTGACCACGCCAGTCACCCCCGCCGCCAGCCCCAGAAACAGCCCCGTAATCATCAGCCACGGCTGGGTGCCGAACCTTTCGTCCAGGTACCGGCCCCCGAAAACCCCCAGCAAAATGGGGACGGCCAGCTGAAAACTGACGGTTGAGGCCAGGGCAAAGGCTCTGCCGACGGTCAGGAATTTGTTTATATTCTCTTTTTCATCGTCCGCTTTCTTTTTTAACATTGTTCTTTTCTTAACAATATATTTTCTACAAAGACAACCATAAATCCTCCCGGAAACTTGAAAATTTTTTCGCCGTTTTTTCTAAAGACTAAAAACCGCCCCGCCGGAAAGAAGAGCTGCCGCCGGCAATTTCCAGTTCCTTCTGCTGGAGGCCGGTTTTTCCGGGAACGTATTCATCAGGGGGGGCGGGAACAATTCCAAAATAATACAGGATCGCCCGGCAAATGCGCCGGGAGGCCCGGCCGTCCCCGTACGGGTTGACCGCTTCGGCCATTTGCCGGTAATGCTCCCGGTCATCCAGCAAACGACGGATTTCGGCGGCCACCACCTCCCGCTCTGTGCCGATCACCCGAACCGTCCCGGCCAGCACAGCCTCCGGCCGTTCGGTTGTGTTGCGCAAAACCAGGACGGGCTTGCCCAGCGCCGGGGCCTCTTCCTGCAGGCCGCCGGAGTCGGTAAGGACGAGGAAGCTGCGCTGCATCAGGTTGACAAACGGCTCGTAAGCCATGGGTTCCACCAGGTGCACGCGCTCTGTGCCGCCCAGTTCTTCTCGCGCCACGCAGGCGACGGCGGGATTTTTGTGCACGGGAAAGACGATCTCCACGTCGGGATAAGCCTGCACCACCGCCCGCAGCGCCTGGTAAACGGAGCGCAGCGGATCGCCCAGGTTCTCCCGGCGGTGGGTGGTCACCAGCAAGACCTTTTTCCGCTCATAGTCTATGCCGTCCAGTTCTGGATTATGAAAACAATATGCCTTCTTTACGGTAGCCAAAAGGGCGTCGATGACCGTATTGCCGGTGACAAAGATTTGCCCGGCCGGGACACCTTCGGCCAGCAAATTTGCTTTGGCCGTGGCGGTGGGCGCGAAATGCAGGTCGGTCAGCACGGCGGTCAGGTGGCGGTTCATTTCTTCCGGAAAAGGAGAATATTTATTGTGCGTGCGCAGGCCCGCCTCGACGTGGCCGACGGGAATCTGGAAATAAAAGGCCGCCAGGGCAGCCACAAAGGTGGTGGTGGTGTCACCGTGCACCAGAACCAGGTCCGGCCGCTCCCGGCCGATTACTTCTTCCAGGCCGGCCAGAGCCCGGCCGGTGATTTCAAAAAGGCTCTGTTCGGGGCGCATGATATTTAAATCGTAATCGGGACGGATCTCGAACAGCCTTAAGACCTGGTCCAGCATTTCCCGGTGCTGGGCGGTCACGGCCACCACGCAGTTGATGTGCCGGGAGCAGCGCTTCAGCTCCTTGACCAGGGGGGCCATTTTGATGGCCTCCGGGCGGGTGCCGAAGACGGCAAGAATCTTTAGCATGAGCCACTCCTCTGCGCCTTCTCCATCAGGGCGCGGACTTTCAGCGGCAGTCCGAACAGGTTGATAAAGCCGGCGGCGTCGGCCTGGTTGTAGATCTCGTCACGGCTGAAGGTGGCCAGTTCCGGGTTGTACAGGGAATAGGGGGAGGTGACCCCCGCCGGTGTACAGTTGCCTTTGTACAGTTTCAGGCGCACCGTGCCCGTTACCGTCCGCTGGGTGACGTCGACGAAAGCGTCCAGGGCTTCCCGCAAAGGCGTGTACCAAAGGCCGTCGTAGACCAGTTCGGCGTAGCGGGCGGCTGCAATTTCTTTAAAGTGCATGGTAATCCGGTCCAGACACAGGCTCTCCAGTTCCCGGTGGGCCAGCCAGAGAATGGTTCCTCCCGGGGTTTCGTAAACGCCGCGCGACTTCATCCCCACCAGGCGGTTTTCCACAATGTCGGCCACGCCCACGCCGTTGGCCCCGCCGAGGGCGTTTAACCTTTCCAGCAGGGCGACAGGGTCAAGTTCTTCGCCGTTAACTTTCTTCGGAATACCCTGCTCAAAGTAAATCTCCACGTAAGTCGGCCGGTCCGGCGCCTTTTCCGGGGAAGCGGTGAGCATCAGTACATCATCGGGCGGTTCGGCGGCGGGATCCTCCAGGGGACCGCCCTCGTGGCTCAAGTGCCAGAGGTTGCGGTCCAGGCTGTAGGGCCGCTCTTTGGTTACCGGCACGGGAATCCCCCGGGCGGCGGCGTAATCGATGGCGTCTTCCCGGGAGCGGATGGTCCATTCGCGCCAGGGGGCGATAATCTTCAGGTCAGGGTTAAGCGCCTTCACCGACAGCTCAAAGCGCACCTGGTCGTTGCCCTTGCCCGTGGCCCCGTGGGCAACCGCTTCGGCGCCCTCTTTTTCCGCCACGGCCACCAGGTGCCGGGCAATCAGCGGGCGGGCCATGGAAGTACCCAGCAAATACTTCCCTTCGTAAACGGCCCCCGCGCGCAGAACCCGGAAAGCGTATTCCTCAACGAATTCCCTTTTGGCATCGATGATGTAGATTTTGCCGGCCCCGCTTTTGACCGCCTTTTCTTCCAGGGGGGCCAGTTCTTCCCCCTGCCCGAGATCGGCCGTCATGGCGATTACCTCGTACCCGTAATTCTCCTTCAGCCAGGGAATGATGATCGAAGTATCCAGACCGCCGGAATACGCCAGCACCACTTTTTTCATTCAAAAAACAACCCCTTCTGTTTCGCCCTTGCGGGCCGGTTTTTTTACCCTTGAATAAGTTAAGTGCCTGGCACTTTAACTTTTGCGAACGTCCGCAGTAAACCTTTTCTCTTTCCAATAAAAACCAGATCACCACACAGGAAACAACTCCCCGGCCGTGGCCGGGAAAGCCATCAGCAGATTTTTTTCAGAAATATGGAGGGCAACCCAAAACCGGGGCTCCCCCCGATTACGAAACCCAGGAATTTCTTTCTGCCCGTAACCGTTTTCACCTCTTTACACCCTCCCTGGCTGGTGGTATTATATCATCAGTTTGGTGCCCTATCAATAGATTGATGGTTCGCCCTTCGTCCAATTTAAACTTGATCAAAATAAAAATCCGATGACTTTCGCCAGGGGGTATTTTCCAGATAACTACATTCTGACGTCCGACGTCTGACGACCGACGACTATTTTGGGAGGTAGCTAATGTTTGAAAACACAATATGCCGAATTACCCGCTGATCAATGCCTGGTTCAACCCGGGGAAGCTCAATTCCCGTCCAAAAACCTTGCTGACTATGCTAAAGTTGCGGGCGAAGAAAAGATCGCCGAACTGGTGAAGCTGGGTGAAGAGCTCAAAGGGGTCAAGGTCCAGCAGGTCAACTCCGCCCGGCTGGGCGGCGGGGTGGCGGAAATGCTCCACTCCGTGCTGCCGCTGGAAAACCTCCTTGGCTTGAACGCCAGCTGGGAAGTGATCACCGGTTCAATGGAATTCTTTACCTATACAAAAACAATCCACAACTTTTTGCAGGGAAAAATCGGCGTCCCGGACCTGGTGGGTACAAAAATATACTGGGATACAAATAAAGACAATTTTAAGCTAATCAACCAGGATGCCGACCTCGTCCTGATTCACGACCCGCAGCCGGCCGGGCTGATTGCCTTTTTAGATTCCGTCGTGCGGAAAAGGCAAAAATGGCTCTGGCGGTGCCACATCCAGCTTTCCCCCAGGGACCTGGTAATCACCGAATTTTTGCGCTCCCTGATTGAGTCGTACGATGCGGCCATTTTCTCCTCGCCCAAATTTTTGCCGGCGTGGAGAATTGCCACCGTCTTGATTCTTCCCTATATCGATCCCCTCTCGGAGAAAAACAGGGACCTGACGGAAAGCGAGATCCGGGCCGTCCTGGATAAATACGGCATCGCCAATCTGGATAAAAAACCTTTGATTACGCTGGTTTCGCGCTTTGATCCCTTTAAAGGGCATAACCTGGCCCTGGAGGCCTTCAAAAGAGTGCGCAAAAATATCCCCTGTCAGCTGCTTTTGATCGGCGGCACCGCCTGCGACGACCCGGAAAACCTGATCATTTTCGAGCAACTGGGCGCAAAGGCGCGCAAAATCCCGGACGTTCACCTGCTGAACCTGCCGCCGGACAGCCACCTGGAAATCAACGCCTTCCAGCGGGCTTCCGCGATCATCCTCCAGCCCTCCATCAAGGAAGGCTTCGGGCTGACGGTGAGCGAGGGAATGTGGAAGGAAAAGCCCGTGATCGGCGGCAATACGGGCGGCATCCCCGCCCAGATTGTAGACGGCTACAACGGCTTTTTAATCACCCCCGGGCAGGACGGCGTGGCCGAAATGGCGGAGCGGATCACCTATCTTCTGGAGCACCCGGCGGCGGCCCGGGAAATGGGAAAAAGAGGGAAAGAAACAGTCAAGGAAAGGTTTTTAATCACCCGGGGAATCTACGACGAACTGCTGCTGTTTAAAAACATCCTTTTCCCCGAAAACTAAATCCGGTTACCGGAACAGAAGCGCATTCACCGGCAGCGCCGGCCAAAACTCCCGCTACGAGGCCTGGCCGCCGGGCGGGTGCGCTTTAAAATTTTACTTTACTCAACAGCCCAATCAGCTGGCCCATATCTTGTTCTTGCTTCTCTCGAAGAGCTAATCTCCCGGCCTTTCCCGGGCAGATCCAGTTAAAACATGTTTCTTTTCCGGAAAATCAGGACAATCACCAGGGAGAGCACGATCGAGACAACGACGATGCCCGCAAAAGCCCCCGCCGAACGCTGGAAGGGCAAATCCACGTTCATCCCGTAAAAGCTGGCCAGCATGGTGGGGATCATTAAAACGATGGTCACGGACGTAAGGAACTTCATGATCATGTTTAAATTGTTGGAGATGACTGAGGCGTAGGCGTCCATGGTGCTGCTCAGGATCTGGGCGTAGATCTCGCTCATTTCCAGGGCCTGCTTGTTTTCGGTGATCACGTCCTCCAGCAGATCCTCGTCCTCTTCGTACATCTTGATCAGGCGGGCGTCCACCTCCAAAGGCTCCGGATCCTTGGCCAGGTGGAATTTCAACAACTTATCCATGACGATTCCGTTTGCCCGCAGGGAAGTTGTAAAATAAACCAGGCTTTTCTCTAAACTCAACAACTTGATCAACTCTTCGTTCCGCGTGGAACGGTGCAGCTTCTGTTGAATCTCCTCGCTTCTTTTGTCAATCTGGCGCAGGTGGCGCAGGTAGTGCAGCGCGGTTTTGTACAGGATCTGCAGAAGAAACCGCGTTTTCTTAAAGGTATAGAAGCCCTTCATCCGGGAAGAATAAAAGTCACTTAAAATGGCGATATTTTCCAGGCAGACGGTGACAATGATATTTTCGGTGACGATGATCCCCAAAGGAATGGTGTCGTAAAGATCGTCCCGGATAATCGGCACCCGGATGATAATCAGCACGCACCCTTCCTCGACCTCGATGCGGGAGGTTTCCTCTTCATCTAAAGGATACTCTAAAAAATCCAGCGGAAGGCCGATCTGGAGAGCAACCTGCTGGATCTCCTCCCTGGTTGGGTTGACCAGGTTGATCCAGTTCCCCTTTTCGCTTAAAACGCCGGTTTCCACCAGCGTCTCGCCCACGCTTTTATATACCTTCAGCATAACTGTCCATCCTTACCTGAATCCGGCTTAACCTCAAACGCGGCGCACGCGGTTTTCCCCGGTAATAAACCGGGCACTACTTGGCCACACCTTTAAACTAATTCTAGCTTACTCTGGTATCTCCTTTAATAATCGAGCAGGATTAAGAAAATTTTTTTAGATCAATTTTTTCCTTATTGGAACAAGCCCTTGTGTGAAGATTAAAAGATATTCTATAATAACACAGTCGAAAAACATCCCTTTCAGGGAGTTGCTCATGAGAACGTTTGTTCTCTCCATAAACCCCCTAATTCCCAACCCCTAATCCCTAACCCCTATTTCTAAGGAGGGTTTACTGTGCTTGCGCAAATTGCGGAAAAAGCTTCAGATCCGGCAGGTCGAAAAATCCACCCGCGGGAGGTCGAGAGAGTGTTCGGAGCGCTGCTGGCTTCCTCCGAGTTTTGGCGGGTAGTTGCCTTAAGCCGCCTGCCGGTGGAAACAGTGGCGGAAATTATCAAAGCGCTGATCGACGTTGGACTGGCGGTCCAGGAGAACGGCGCCCTTCGCCTCACGCCCGGCGGAAATGCCCGGGCGCGGGCCAGGGGGATTGTTCCCCTGATCGAGCGGACTTGCCCGGGGTGCACCGGACGCGGGATCGACTTGCGGCCATATGCAGAACTTCTCGATCAGTTTAAAGAACTGGTGCAAAACCGGCCGAACGCCATCCTGGAATATGACCAGGGATACGTCACCCCGGAAACTACGGTGGCGCGCTTAGCCCTGCTGGCGGCCAAAGGGGATCTTCAGGACAAAGAACTGATCATTTTAGGCGATGACGACCTGGTGAGCATTGCCGCCGCTTTAAGCGGGCTGCCCCGGCGGGTGGTTGTGCTGGAAATTGATCCCCGGCTCACCGACTTTATCCAGACGCTGGCCGGCACTCACCACCTGGCCATCGAGGTCTACCGGCAGGACCTCCGCAGGCGGCTGCCCGCCGAACTTTGCCGCCAATTCGACACTTTTCTTACCGACCCGCCGGAAACCATTCCCGCCCTGGAGCTTTTTCTCACCCGCGGACTGGCTGCCCTGAAAGGGCCGTGCTGCGCAGGTTACTTCGGGTTGACCTACGCTGAATCTTCCCTGGCGGAATGGTTAACGATCCAGCAAATCCTCGCCGGCAAACTGAAGGTTGTGGTCACCGACATCATTCATAACTTTAATGAATACGTGAACTGGGACTACCTGCTGGAAAGCGTCCGGAAAGATTTAAGCTTTGTTCAGGTCAGCCCCCGGGCGAACTGGTACTTTTCCTCTATGTACCGGATCGAAACACTGGCGGATTACGATCAGGAAAACCGGGATAGAGAAAACCTGGCTCTCTATCCCGGCGAAAACTTATCCTGATGAAATTTCCAGTAGCGAACCGGCGCTCTTTCGAGAAACCTTTTTTTGTGCCTTCAGGCCGGTGAACTTTGCGCCCATTACTTCTTTTCCTTCAGCCAGGGCATCATGGCCCGCAACCGGGCGCCCACCTTTTCGATCAGATGCTCTTTTTCCTTTTCCCTTAAGGCCGGGAAAACGGGGCGGTTGGCCTGGTTCTCCAGAATCCACTCCCGGGCGAATTCCCCGCTCTGAATTTCGGCCAGGATGCGCTTCATTTCCGCCCGCACCTGGTCATTGATGAGGCGCGGCCCCCTGGTCAGGTCACCGTATTCGGCCGTGTCGCTGATCGAGAAACGCATCATGGACAGACCGGCTTCGTACATTAAATCCACGATCAATTTGAGCTCGTGGAGACATTCGAAATAAGCAATTTCGGGCTGGCAATTTTTTTGCCCCGCAGGACCCCCAGGTCGGCGTCATGATCGTAATACACTTTGGCCATTGTTAAACCCCCTGTAAATTTTGATTTCCTAAAAGCTTAATTTCTCTGGCAAATAATATTTTCCTTCTGATCCAGTTTAAATATGTCACCTTTCCGGAATTTATTTTTTTCGTAAGCCAGGCGGCAGGAAAAGCCGGGCTTTTCGCGAAATGTATTTTTGAGTAAAAACTTTATTTAGCAAGGGAGAGGAAGAAAACGGATGACGCAACCGCAAAAACCACCTAAAGAAGTAGTCGTCAAATTGGGCGACGTTCAGTTTGTTGTTCCGCCGGGCGCCAGGGTAAAAGACGCGGCCGCGGCGGCAGGGATTGAAATCCCCGCGTTAAAGGTGGATCCCGCCACCTGCAAGGGCTGCCAGATGTGCGTGAAGGTGTGCGAAACCGGCGCCATCTCGGGAAACAAAAAAGAACCCCACGCCATCGACCAGAGCCTGTGCATCCGCTGCGGCGAGTGCCTGGCCAGGTGCAAAACGGGCTCGATTGTCCCGGCGTAAGGACGGGAAAAATAATGTGACGGGGGACTTGCAAACTATAGCAAAATATAGCCCCTTTTCTCATTTCGGATAGAATCAAGTTAAAGATCAGGCACAATGATTACCAGGCGCAAAGGTAGAAAGTAAATATTTTCCGGTACATTTTTCCTTGTGCCTCTGTTCCTCTGGATCTTTGTGCCTTTATTTTCTGCCTTGTTTATCTGGAAGGGAGAAAAAGAAAATTTCTAATGAACAGCGGGCAAAAAGTTTTCGCCTGATAATTTTTGGAAAGGGTGAGCGCGATGAGCAACTGTGCCAACTGCGGGAGTTTCGCCTGCCGGCAGGGTCAGCCGGAAAAAGCGCCGGACCACTGCCCCATGCACGACCACGAAGCTCTTTACAAAGAAACCATAGTCGAATACCAAAAGGACGAAGTAAACAACATCGCCCGCCACGCGGCGATCGTCGAGGCCGCCGGGTACCGCCTCTGGACGAGACTGGAGGAAATCATCGAGTTTGCCTGGCGGGCCGGCTTTGCCAGGCTGGGGCTGGCTTTTTGCGTCGGGCTGCGCAGGGAGGCCGGGCAGGTGGCGAAAATCCTCAGCGACGCGGGTTTTCAGGTGGAATCGGTGGCCCGCAAAACGGGGGCGCAGCCGAAAGAGCTCCTGGGCGTGAAGGATGCGCAAAAAGTACGCCCCGGACAGTTTGAAGCCATGTGCAACCCCATCGCCCAGGCGAAAATTCTCAACGAAGCAAAAACCGACTTAAACATTTTACTGGGCCTGTGCGTCGGCCACGACACCCTGTTCATCCGCTACGCCCGGGCTCCGGTGACGGTTCTGGCGGTCAAGGACCGCGTGCTGGCCCACAATCCGCTGGGCGCAATTTACACCGAACATTATTACGCGGAAAAAATAGCCGCCCACCAGCGGCCGGTTTTGGAAACTTCCGAGGGGACGGAGGTAACGCAGCGCGTTCTGGAGGCGGTTCGCCAGGCCGCCCCCGGCGGACGGATTACCTGCACCCAGGCGCGGCAGCTGGCCGCCAAACTGGGGGTGCGGCCGCGGGCGATCGGAACCGCCTGCAACGAGCTAAAGGTAAAATTAAAAGGCTGCGAGCTGGGGTGTTTCTAAGTCCCGCTTCAGGCCGGGCGCGGACAAGAAAAAAGTTACTTCCATATTTTTAATCTGAAAATCTTGATCTTTCAATTGATCTATGTAATAATTTTTTCGGTAAAAATAAAAAATAAACGAGAGGGGAGGAACTGGTTTAATTTAGAAAAACCAGAACGAAAGAATGAGTACACCAGTAGTCGCGCCAATGGTTGGCAAAGTAATTTCCGTTGATGTGAAACCAGGGGACAAGGTCAAGAAGAACGACGTCCTGGCCGTAATCGAAGCAATGAAAATGCACGTGAAGATCTTTTCCCCGGCAGACGGCGAGGTTCAGGAGATTAAAGTTTCCCCCGGACAGCAGGTCAATCGTAATGATGTGCTGGTTACTTTAAATTAATTTTATCCGCAGGCGTTTAGAATTGCAACCAGGGAATTGGCTTCCTCCAATTCCTTCTTTTTTCTTTTCGAAGGAGGGAGAAAATGTACCGGGTGGGCATCATTACGGCCAGCGACAAGGGTTCCCGGGGGGAGCGCGCGGATCAAAGCGCCGGGGCAATCCGGGAAATCATGGCCGGCCTGGGCTGGGAAGTGGTTTCCTACCGGCTCGTCCCCGACGACCCGGACCGGATTAAAGACGCTTTGCTCGCGATGGCCGACGAAGAGAAACTGGACCTGATCCTGACCACCGGGGGCACGGGGCTGGGTCCGCGCGACCACACCCCGGAAGCAACCAAAGCGGTGATCACGAAAGACGTCCCCGGAATCGCGGAAGTAATGCGCGCGGAAAGCATGAAAAAAACTCCCCGGGCCATGCTCAGCCGGGCCGTTGCCGGCGTGCGCGGGCAAACGCTCATCATCAACCTGCCCGGCAGCCCGAAAGCCGTCCGCGAATGTTTGGCGGCCGTTTTACCGGCCCTGCCGCACGGCCTCGAGATTTTAACCGGCCGGGGCGGCGAGTGCGCTGAAGTGAGAAGTGAGAAGTGAGAAGTTGGAAGTGGGATTTTTGCCTTTCTCTGGTATAAAAACCATCAGGGAAGGAAAATATAAATATTGGGAATTGGGCCCCATGCCGCTTTTTCGGTGCACCAACATGGGGTGCCCGGTACTCAGCTTAAACTAACTTTTATAATATAACTTGAAAATATAGCTTGCTCAAAAGAAAGAGAAAGAAAAACCTTGCTAATTTGGCAGGATCAAAACAAAAGGAGGATTTTCTCATGTAAAAGCAGTTGATTTTAAATTCACGGCTTTTATATTATTTTAATTGATGTTAGCACTCGCCTTGTGTGAGTGCTAACAACTGTCAACCATCAACCAAACTCTATTTTAAGGAGGGGTTTTTAAGGTGATCAGACCGTTGGGCGAACGGGTAGTCGTCAAGCCGCTACCCACCGAAGAAGTGACCAAAGGGGGGATTGTCCTCCCGGATACCGCCAAAGAAAAACCGCAGGAAGGGGAGGTAGTCGCCGTCGGTCCCGGCCGGCTGCTGGAAAACGGGACGCGCGTACCCATCGACCTGAAGGTAGGCGACCGGATCCTTTTCTCTAAATACGCCGGCAACGAAGTAAAACTGGACGATGTGGAATATCTGATCATGCGCGAATCCGACATTCTTGGGGTAATTGAAAAGTAGCAAAATAAGCATGACAGGCAAGTCTGGAAAAGGCAAATTTTTTAAGGAGGGAATCGAAATTGGCAGGTAAAGAAATTATCTTCCGGGAAGAAGCGCGGCGCGCTTTGGAAAGAGGCGTGAACTCTCTGGCCGACGCCGTCCGCGTAACGCTGGGGCCGAAAGGCCGGAACGTCGTACTGGAGAAAAAGTTTGGCTCCCCGATGATTACCAACGACGGGGTAACCATCGCCCGGGAAATTGAGCTGACCGACCCGCTGGAAAACATGGGCGCCCAGCTGGTAAAGGAAGTGGCCACCAAGACCAATGACGTGGCCGGCGACGGGACAACCACCGCCGCCCTGCTGGCGCAGGCCATTGTGCGGGAAGGCATGAAGAACGTAGCCGCCGGCGCCAACCCCATGATCATCAAGCGGGGTATCGAGAAGGCGGTGGAAAAGGCCGTGGATGCCATTAAAGGCGCGGCCAAACAGGTGGAAAGCAAAGCGGCCATTGAACAGGTGGCCTCCATTTCCGCCAACGACGAATCCATCGGGAAGCTGATTGCCGACGCCATGGAGAAAGTGGGCAAAGACGGGGTAATTACCGTGGAAGAGTCCAAGGGCATCGGCACCACGCTGGAAGTCGTGGAAGGCATGAACTTCGACCGGGGCTACATCTCGCCCTACATGATTACCGACACCGATAAAATGGAGGCTGTCTTAAACGAACCCTACATCCTGATCACCGACCGGAAAATCAGCGCCATTGCCGATCTGTTGCCGATTCTGGAGAAAATCGTGCAAACCGGCAAGCCCTGCTTAATCATCGCCGAGGACATCGAGGGCGAGGCCCTGGCCACGCTGGTGCTGAACAAGCTCCGCGGCACCCTGGCCTGCGCGGCGGTAAAAGCCCCCGGCTTCGGCGACCGGCGCAAAGCCATGCTGGAGGACATTGCCATTCTTACCGGCGGCACCGTAATCTCCGAAGAGCTGGGCTTAAAGCTGGATAAGGCCACGCTCGACATGTTGGGCAAGGCCGACAAGGTCCGGGTGAAGAAGGAAGAGACGGTCATCGTCGGCGGCAAGGGCGACCAGAACAAGATTACCGCCCGGGTTGCCTCGATCAAGAAACAAATCGAGGAAACCACTTCCGATTTTGACCGGGAGAAGCTCCAGGAACGTCTGGCCAAGCTGGCCGGCGGCGTGGCGGTAATTCAGGTGGGCGCCGCCACCGAAACGGAAATGAAGGAAAAGAAGCTGCGCATTGAAGACGCCCTGAACGCCACCCGCGCCGCGGTGGAGGAGGGCATCGTCCCCGGCGGCGGCGCCGCCTACATCCAGGCGATTAAAGCACTGGACGACGTTACCACGGCCACCCTGGACGAGAAAACCGGCGTGGACATCATCCGGCGCGCCCTGGAGGAGCCCGTGCGGCAGATCGCCAACAACGCCGGCGCGGAAGGCTCCGTCGTGGTGGAAAAAGTGAAGTCCTCCGAACCCGGCGTCGGCTTCAACGCCTTAACCGGCGAATACGTCAACATGATTGAAGCCGGTATTGTCGACCCGGCGAAAGTAACGCGCACCGCCCTGCAGAACGCCGCCTCCATCGCCGCCATGATCCTCACCACGGAAACCCTGGTGGCGGAAAAGCCGGAAAAGGAAAAGGATATGCCCGGCATGGGCGGCGGCATGCCCCCGATGTAAAACCCCCCGGAAAGTACCGGGAGTGAGTAGCCCCTGGCGAAAACAGGGGCTATTTTATTTGACAACGGCTGCCGGATCAAGTACATTAGTAAGTATTAAGGGACAAAGGAACAAAGGCACAGAGGCACAAAGGCACAAAGGCACAGAGAAATAAGGCACAAAAGGCCGTCGTGTAAAGGCAAAAAGGCCGAAGGAACAGAGGGCGGACGCCTAGAGGTTAGACCATCATGCCATTTTCGTGGTACCAACAGAGAACGAAAATGAGCAGCCCGCCGTTCGATTTGCCAGGAGCGACATATGCGAAGGGCCGGTAACGAGACACGGCGCAGGTGAGGCAAGCGAACCGGCAGCGCGAAACGCGCAGATAACACGATGATAGAAAATTGACAGCAATCGCCAAAAGCTCATTAAGGAAAGAAAACTAATGTACCGTGCGCATTTTGCAGCGCTGCCTGGTTCGCTCCGAGCCAAGCCGATGTCTCGTCGGCCCGGAGCATCGGAGCGACGGCAAACGAACGGCGGGCCAATGCCTATTTTTCAGAGTAGGTATAATTATTCATAATTCAGGGAAAGAGGTTATCCCCCATGCCCATCGCAAACAGCGTTACCGAGCTCATCGGCGCCACCCCCCTGCTCAGGCTGAACAAGTTTGGCGCCGGCGCCCGTGCGGAAATAATCGCCAAAGTCGAATTTTTTAACCCCGGCGGGAGCGTAAAAGACCGGATCGCCGAGAGCATGATCAAAGATGCCGAAGCAAAAAATTTAATCAACAAGGATACGGTCATTATCGAGCCCACCAGCGGCAACACGGGCATTGGGCTGGCCATGGTGTGCGCCGCGCGCGGGTACCGGCTGATCATCACCATGCCGGAAACCATGAGCGTGGAGAGGCAAAAGCTGCTCAAAGCCTACGGGGCGGAAATAATCCTGACTCCCGGAGCGGAAGGAATCCCCGGGGCAATCAAAAAGGCGGAAGAACTGGCCGCGGTCCTTCCCAATTCTTTTCTTCCCCAGCAGTTCAACAACCCGGCCAATCCCCAGATCCACCGGAGCACCACAGCCGAAGAAATCTGGCGGGACACGGAAGGACGGCTGGACTTTTTTGTGGCCGGAGTGGGCACCGGCGGCACCATCACCGGGGTCGGCGAGGCGCTTAAAGCGCGCCGGCCGTCCATCCGGGTGCTGGCGGTGGAGCCCGCCTCTTCCCCCGTTTTAAGCGGCGGAAAGGCGGGACCGCATCGAATCCAGGGCATCGGGGCCGGGTTCGTGCCGAAAGTCTTAAACACCGCCATTTTAGACGAAGTCATCCCGGTGACGGACGAGAACGCCCTGGAAACCTCCCGCCGCCTGGCCAAGGAGGAGGGCCTTTGCGTAGGGATTTCCTCGGGCGCGGCGGCCTGGGCCGCCCTCCAAATCGCCCGCCGGCCTGAAAACAGCGGGAAAACGGTGGTCGTGCTGCTGCCGGACACCGGCGAAAGATATTTGTCTATATTATGACTTAAACCCTGCAGCAAGCAGGGCGGTTCTTAAATTCAAGCAGGGCGGT
The DNA here is from genome assembly GCA_023511535.1 of Armatimonadota bacterium. Classification (GTDB taxonomy): domain Bacteria; phylum Bacillota; class Desulfotomaculia; order Desulfotomaculales; family Nap2-2B; genus JAIMBK01. The sequence goes on along the minus strand of JAIMBK010000046.1, from coordinate 9,452 downwards.
TCTTAAATTAAGGAAGGGGTGACCAAAAATGAACTTTCAAGATCTGTTGTTTCAGGTTGACGGCCCGGTGGCGACCGTGATTTTGAACCGCCCCCAGGTGCGCAACTCCTTAAGTCTGAACTTAATGGCGGAATTAGGCAGGATTGCCGATATCGTGCGGGACGACCCCGCCGTCCGGGTGCTGATCCTCACCGGCGCCGGCAACGCCTTTTCCGCCGGCGGCGACATCAAAGACATTCAGGCCAAATCCGCCCAAGGGTTGTTCAATGCCGAAATGGCCAGGGTGACCCGCATCCTGCGCGCCTTTACCGAACTTCCCCAACCCGTCATCGCCGCGGTCAACGGCCCGGCGGTGGGCGCCGGCTGGAGCCTGGCCCTGGCCTGCGACCTCATCGTCGCCGCCGAGGAAGCCGTCTTTTCCATGGGGTTCGTGCGGGTGGGCCTGGTTCCCGACTTCGGCGCCAATTTCTTTTTGCCGCGGCTGGCCGGCCTTGCAGCGGCAAAATGGCTGGTCCTGACGGGGGAAACCATTAACGCCCGCGAAGCACAGCGGCTGGGCCTGGTGAACAGGGTCGTCCCGCGGGAAGAATTGTCCTCGACAGTTAACGAGTTGGCCCGCCGGCTCGCCGCCGGACCGCCCAAGGCGTTGGCCTTAAGCAAGGCGCTGCTCAACAAAAGCCTTTCCCTCGACCTGACCGGCGTCCTGGAAGAAGAAGGGTATGCGCAGACGATCTGCCTGGCCGGCGCGGACGGGCAGGAAGGACTGCAGGCTTTCCTGGACAAACGCCCGCCCGTCTTCAAGGGACGGTAGGGGATGTTTTCCGTGTTTACCCAGGTAATTTACACCTCCGCCGGCTGGCTTGCCGCGGCCTGGACACAGGCCGGCCTGGCCGCGCTGACCCTGCCCCGGAGCAGTCGGGAAGAAGCGCTGGCCGGGTTAAAAGAGCAATTACTGCTCTGGGAAGGCCAGGAGAAAGATAAGCGGCGCGGGCAAAGCCCCGCCGGGGAATATCCTTGTCCGGAAGACTGCCCGGGAGGCTACCCGGCCTTTCTGGAAAAAGCTCTGACTAATTATTTTCAAGGTTCACCGGCGGATTTCGCTTTGCCCGTCGATCTTTCCTGGTGCACCCCTTTCCAAAAGAAGGTCCTTCTGGCCATCCGGGAAATTCCCTGCGGAGAGGTGCGTTCCTACGGCCAGGTGGCGGCAGCGGCCGGCCACCCGCGCGCCGCCCGGGCCGCCGGGACAACCGCCGGCTTAAACCGCACGCCCGTCGTCATCCCCTGCCACCGGGTAGTCCGGCAAAATGGCGGGTTGGGCGGCTACGGCGGCGGCCCGGAGATGAAAAAATATCTCCTCGATTTAGATGCCAGAATAAAAGAAAAAACCACCGGCACATAATTTCTGCAATCATTAGAAGAATAATGCCCAAAAATTCGCCGGTTCCCCTTTTACTGCCAGGTAATAAATTAACCAGCAGGAATTTTTGGCGGGAAGAAGAATATTTTCTAAAAATACTCAAAAGAGTTAAAAGGGGGATATTGATGAAAAAACCGCTCTGGGTGCCTTCCGAAGAACGCAAAAAACAGGCCAACCTGACCCGGTTCATCAACCTGGTGAACGAGCGCTACGGCCTGGAAATCACCTCCTATCCCCAGCTATACAACTGGTCAATTGAAAATATCCCGGACTTCTGGGCGACCATGTGGGATTTTGCCGGCCTCAAAGCCTCCCGGGGATACGATCAGGTGGTGGACAACCTGACTAAATTCCCCGGCGCGAAGTGGTTCCCCGGCGCCAGGCTGAACTTCGCGGAGAACCTCCTGCGGTACCGGGACGACCGCCTGGCTTTCATCTTCCGGGGGGAAACCCAAAAAACCGCCCGGATGACCTACGCCCGGCTTTACGATACGGTGGCCCGCCTGGCCAAAGCGCTGCGCGGGCTGGGGGTGGGCCCCGGGGACCGGGTGGCCGCCTACATGCCCAACCTGATGGAAACGGCCATCGCCATGCTGGCCGCCACCAGCATCGGCGCCGTCTGGTCCTCCTGCGCCACCGACATCGGCCCCCAGGCGGCGCTGGACCGCCTGGGGCAAATCGAACCGAAAGTGCTGTTCACCGCCGACGGCTACTTTTACAAGGGAAAAGCCTTCGACTCCCGGCCCAACGCGGCCGAAATCGCCAAAGGAATCCCCTCGCTCCAAAAGGTGATCGTCGTCTCCTATACGGAAGCCAAACCTGACCCGGGCCGGATTCCGAACGCCGTGCATTACGACGACTTCCTGGCCAAAGAAGACAACCTGGAGATCCAGTTTGAACAGCTCCCCTTCGACCACCCCGTGTACATCATGTTCTCCTCCGGGACCACCGGCAAGCCCAAGTGCATGGTCCAGGGCGCCGGGGTGCTGATCAACCAGCTCAAAGAACTGCTCCTGCACACGGACTTAAAACGGGAAGACACCATCATGTACATCACCACCTGCAGCTGGATGATGTGGAACTGGCTGTTGAGCTCTTTAGGGGTGGGAGCAACAATCCTCCTTTACGACGGCAACCCCAATTACCCCGATCCCGGCGCCATGTGGAAACTGACCCAGGACGAAAAGATCACCGTCTTCGGCACCAGCGCCAGCTACATCAATTTCCTGCGCAGCCAGGGGGTAAGACCGGGCAAGGAGTACGACTTATCCTCGCTGAAGGAAATCTCCCAGACCGGCTCGCCCCTGTCCGCCGAAGGGTTCGCGTACGTCTACCGGGAAATCAAGGCCGACCTGCACTTCAACTCCATCTCGGGCGGCACGGACATCAACGGCTGCTTTGCCGCCGGCAACCCGCTCAGCCCGGTGTACGCCGGCGAACTGCAGGGTCCGGCCCTGGCCATGAAAGTGAAGGCCTACGACGAAAACGGCCGGCCCGTCTACGACCGGCAGGGCGAACTGGTCTGCGAAGCCCCTGCACCATCCATGCCCCTTTACTTTTGGAACGACCCGGACGGGGAAAAGTATAAAAACGCCTACTTCACCGTCTTCCCCGGTGTGTGGCGGCACGGCGACTACATCGTCATCCACAGCGATACCGGCGGGATCACCTTCTACGGCCGCTCCGACGCCGTTTTGAAACCTTCCGGGGTGCGCATCGGCACGGCGGAAATCTACAACCAGGTGGAAAAGCTGGAGGAAATTGCGGACAGCCTGGCCATCGGGCAAAATTGGGAGGGGGACCAGCGGGTGATCCTCTTTGTAAAGCTGAACCCGGGCTTTACCCTGACGGAGGAACTCCAAAACAAAATCAAGAAAACCCTGCGGGAAAAGGCTTCGCCCCGGCACGTCCCCGCCCTGATCGTGGAAGTGCCGGACATCCCTTACACGCTGAACATGAAGAAGGTGGAAAGCGCAGTCACGAACATCGTCAACGGGCGGCCGGTCACCAACCGGGACGCTCTGGTAAATCCGGAATCGCTGGATTACTACGAGAAGATTCTCCCCGCATTGCAAAAGTAGGGGGGCAGGAAAGCAAACCGGATGCCACTGCCGCTTTTTTCCTTCTCCACTTCTAAATTCTCCGGCCGGCATCCTTTTTCCTTCTTAAAAGTTAGAGCAGGTCGCGCACCTGGAAAACGCAGCGGCAGGCCGGGGTATGCGCGCAAACGGCCAGCGGACCGCGCCGGGAGGGAATCACCTTTAAGAGGTGCCCGGCCGGGCAGGTCAGCCCGGCGGCGGCCAGGTACCCGGCCAGGATTTCCGGCGTCAGCCTTTGGGGCGGCTGGGCGCAGTCCGGGTAGGCGGTGCAGCCGAGAAACCAGCCGCCGCCCGCGCCGGCGCGCACCGTCAGCGGGCGGCCGCAGCGGGGGCAGGGGAACCTGCTTTCAACGTAAGCCCGCAGGCCGGCGTAGCGTCTGCTTAAGATATCCTGGCGAAGGTCCATTTCCAGAAAGTACATTAAAGTCCGGCAGGCCCTTTCCCCGCTCACCCGCACGCTCAAATGGTCTACCCGGCCGTCACCCGGCCAGGGGCAGCCGAACCAGAAAACTTCCCGGCCGACCGCTGTAAAGGGGATGCGGGCGGCGGGGTAACCGACGATATAGGGCCGCAATTCCGGCGGGAAGGCCGGCGGCCGGCCGGCGCGCAGGAGAAGGCGGGCGCCCCCGGCCAGCGCCCGCTGCAGGGCGCCGGTAACCGCCCGCTCCGGCGGACCGGCGGCGGCCGGCCAGTCCAGCTGGACCGCCGCCGCCCGCCGGACGTCCTCCTGCCAGTCCGCCAGGGCGGGCCGGCGCTCGCTATACCAGCGCAGCTCCAGGGCTGCGCCCCGGAGGCCGGCGGGCAAACCGGCGAGGAGTTCTCTCCCCTTGACTACGCAGCCGTTCTGCTCGATAAAGCGAAAGAGCTGCCGCACGGTGGCGTCGCCGGGCAGGCGGCGCTCCAGAAAAGAGCGGTGGGCGAGCAGAAAGAGCTTCCCCCGCGCCCTGGTGACCGCCACGTTCACCAGGCGCTGCCCGGCGTTGCCCGCCCGGCGGGACAGGATGCCTCCCGGGCCGCGCTGCCCAAAGGCGTCCACCAGGTCCAGCACCACGGCGTCCTGCTCTGCGCCTTGAAAGCGGTGGACGGTGGCGGCAACCAGGCCGGCGGCTTCGGAGCGGGCCCCGGCCGCGCCGAGCAACCCGGTCACCAGGGCGTTGAAAAGCCTGGCCTGGGCCGCGTAGGGCGTCAGCAGCCCCACCGTGAGCCCGTTTTGCCGGAGCTGCCGGGCCAGCAGCAGGGCCAGGAAAGCGGAAAAAGGATTGAAGCGGGAAGTGCTGTGCCGGTAGCAAAGGGCGGGCAAATCGCTCACGTCAACCAGCACCAGGGCCGCCCCCGGGCAAGGGGCGGCGGCGGCCAGCGCGGCGCGCCCGGCGGTCTCCGGCGCGTTGAAAAGCAAGCCGCCGTACACAGCGTCGTTGACGAAACCGGCGATGGCCGGGTGCATCCGCCGCTGGCAGCGCAAGACGGCGATCGCCGGCATCCGGCCCGCTTCAAAGGCGGCCGTGATCCCGGTCTGGTCGAAGACGTCCCGCTTCAGCCAGCGTTCCACCGCCTTCGTCCCGGCCAGGGCCACGGGGGCGAGCTGGCGGAAATCGCCGCTGACCACAAATTTCCGGCGGGCCAGCGAGGCGGCGAAAAAGACCTGCGGAAGGTAAGCCATGCTGGCCTCGTCCAGCAGCACGGCGTCGTAGTGCCCCTGGTAAACCACCGGGTCCGCCGCCGCCATGGCCAGGGTACAACCCAGCACCCGGGCTTCCCGGACCAGCTGGGCCGCCTCCTCTTTAAGCAGCGCCCGCACTTCCCGCAAAGCCTCTTCCACCTCCCCGAGTTCGCCCTGCCGGCCGTCCGGCCGCCGGTCCGCGCGCAGGTCAGCCAGCAGGTCATTGCGCCGGGCTTCCAGTTCTCTTAACTGGTCGCGCAGGTGGGGATAGCGGACGGCGGCCAGGTTGAAGGCCAGCAGGGTGCTTTGCCGCACGGCCGGCAGCCGGGCCCAGCCCCAGCGCAGCACCAGGCCGGCCTCCGCTCCTTCCCCGATCCGGGCCGCCGTCCTGGAAATCGCCCCGTCTACGGCCACGTTGGCGTGGGAGAGGATCAGCACCCGCTGGCCCTCCGCAGAAAAGAGCCGGGCCAGGCGGGCCAGGGTCTCGGTTTTCCCGGTGCCCGGCGGGCCCCAGAGGAAGGTGATCTCCCGAGCGGCGGCCAGGCGCACGGCCTCCTCCTGGGCGGCCGCCGCCCGGGAAGGAGGGAGATAGCGCCGCTCCCGCGCCGGCACCTCCGCCAGCGCCGCCAGGGCCAGGCGGGAGTTCCTCGCCGGCGTCTCGTCCAGGCGCTCCTGCAGGGCGGCCAGCAAAAACCAGGGCTCGGCGAAGATCTCGGCCCGCTCCACGTAGTCGCCCAGGTTTTCGAAAAGCGCCAGCGTCAGCTCGGTGCCCCGCACGGCCACCACTTCCCCCCGGGACTCGCGCCGGCCGCAGCGCACGCGCACCGGCGTGCCGTCCAGTAAAAACGCCTCGATTTCCACCTCAAAAGCGTATAAAAACCCGGCTTCCCCGCGGTGGATCAGCACCCCGTCGACGGCCGCCAGAGGGCGTCCCCCCTCCTGGCGCAGAAACGCAATCTCTTCGGCCAGGGCCGCGCGAAAAGCGGTGATCAGCTCGTTTACCTCCACCGCCAAAAACCACCCTTAGTTTTCCCCATCTTCCGCGCCGGCCGCCGCCTCTTCCGGAAGGATCTCCTCCGGTACGGCCACCGTGATTTCCGGCCTTTCCCCGTAAAGATACTGAAGATCCAGGTACTCCACGACGGCCCGGATCACTGTGCGCAGCGGCCGGTCCGAAGACAGGCTCCCGGTGATCTGGTCGAGATCGTCCGGCGCCGGCCAGTCGTAGGCCCGCGCGTGGCAATCGCGGACGGCCTGCAGCAAGCGCCGGGTGTCAAAGGCGGAGAGGGTGTCCAGGAAAAGGTTATCCCGCAAAAAGTGGCCGAAAACCTCCCGCACCGTGGGGATCTCGTGCTCCCTTCCCCTGGCGGCCAGCTTCTGCGGCACCACCTCGAAATCGCTGTTTTTCTGCTTCCAGATCAGCTCCGACCAGAGGTTGGCGGAAGCCGCAAAAACGGTGTAGGCGGCCGTCAGCCCGTAGGAAGGCGACATAAAGCGGGCCGCGTTTAAATAGGCATTGGCACGGGCGGTGACGCCCAGGTACATCAGTTGCTCGAACTCGTCGAACAGGATCACCCACCCTGCATAGCCGCGCGCCCGGATTAGATAAGCAAGCAAGCGGAAGTAGTCAAAAATATTCTCTTTCACCGTAAAACGGGGCAAAAACAGGGGCTTTCCGAAGTTCAACCGGTGGATTGATTTCAACTGCGCGTTGGGCACAAAATCGCCGGCCAGGTCGCTGAGGAGGATGTGCTGGTTATAGGCGTCGCCCCCCTCCAGGTAATTTCTCAAGATGGCCTCCAGCCGGGGGTGCAGGTTGCGCCCGGCGTAGCCCAGGATTTCCTCCGCTTCCGCGCTGTCGGGCCGGAGGCCTGCCAGCAGCGGGGTCAGACCGGGCTGGGCGTAGCCCGGCAAAAAGAGGCCCGCCACCGCCCGGCGGTAAAGGCGGTCCAGCCGGTCGAAGGGGGTTTCCCGGGAAAGCGGCACGAAGCTGACGGCAAAGTTCATCTCTTCCGCCTGCTGAAAGATAATATTTAAAAAGTGCGTTTTTCCGTTGCCAAAGTTGCCCTTGACGACCAGGGAAAGAACGCTCCCCTCGGCCTGCACCCGTTTTAACTCGCGGCCCACGCGCTCTAAGGCGGCTTCCCGTCCGTAGGAAAAAAGGGAACTCAAATAACGGGAGGAAACTCCTGAACGCAGGTACTCGATCACCTTTTTGGCTTCAAATCTCTCCACCCGGTTCACCTCTTCCCCCTGCGGACCAGCCGGCGGTTGCTCCGTTGGTGGTTGATCCGTCGGCGGTTCCTTCGCCGGCGGTTGTTCCGTTGGCAGTTTCCCCGCCGGCGGTTGTTTCAGCGGCAGTTCCTTCGTCGGCGGTTGTTTCCCCGGCGGCAGTTCCGGCGGTCAACCCGGCCACGGCTTCGCTTGCGCCGAAAATGGCCTCCACCACCCGGCGCACCGGCGAAAACATGCTGACGGCCCCCACCAGGGAGGAAAAGTCCTCCCGCGTAAGGGCGGCCGCCAGCGCAAAAATATTGTTCAGCCTGTCCTGCAACTCCAGGCATCTTTCCACCGTAAAAAATTCCTTCACCAGCACGTCCTGGTCGAGGAGATCGGCAAACTTATTCGGGCGCGCGCCGGATACCTCGCTCTGGATACGCATCCAGAGGGCCTCGTAGGACTTCAAGCCGTTCTTTTCATCGTGAATCAACTCGGGGCGGCCGGCAAAAACGAAAAAAGCCCCCTCAAAATCGGCGAAGTCGTCCACCAGCTGACGCAGGCTCTCGTAGACCTCGTTGCGCGCCGCCCGGCCGTAAAGCGCCCGCCCCGCCGGCCCCCGCTCCAGCAACGCCTCCAGGCTGTCGACGGCCGCGCAAAGCCCCCGGCGGCCGCAGAGCCGCAGCAGGTGAAGGAAAGAAGCCATCATCAACCGGGCGTTATACTTGTCGATCCGGGCAAAAATGCGCAGGGGTTTTAAGGCTTTCGCCGGCAAAGGACGGCCTTTCAGCCAGTCGCTTAAGATCTCTTTTTGCTCCGAAGCCAGGCGGCGGGCACCCAGGTGGTCGGCGCAGAGCTGCGTAAAAGCCATGGCGAAATTATGGTTGATCCTCCGGTCGTGATAAAGGGCGTCCAGCTTTTCCTGGACCTCGCGCCGGAGTGTTTCCGCCGCCCGCCCCCGCGCCTGCGCCCAGGTGAAAAAATCCTGCTCCGCGGGGATTTGCCCGGCCGGATAACCCAGGCTTTCCACCACCTTTTCGGCGTAGCCGGCAACCAGGCCGGCCACATCCACCCCGTCGAGAACGGCCTGGTAGAGGGAATCGAACTTATTCAGGCGCACCTGGCGGGCGTCCGCATACACGGTCAGGTACCCCATCCGCCGGGCCTCCGCCAGCAGCAGGAGAAGGGCGTGGGTTTTTCCCGCCCCCGCCTTGCCGATGAAAAATTTCACCTTGCTGCCGCCGGCGGCAACGTAATCCGCCAGGTAGTGCTCCCGCCAGAAATTCCAGATGCCGTCCTCCCCACCTACCGTGACGGCCTTCAGCATCTCCCCGTCCGGCGGCGGCAGGCCGCGCCGCAGGTTTTCCAGGGCCGCTTCCCTTTCCAGAACTGTTTCCCCTTCCGGGGCTACCGTCCCTTCCGGGGCCAACTCCATTTCCAGATTTACTTCACCTTTCAGAACCTTTTCCCCTGCTCCGATCGTTTCCCTGGCGCCGGCCGCTGCTTCCCTGATCCCCGTCGCTTCCCTGACTCCGGCTGCTTCCCTGACCTCCGGTTCCTCCGGTTCCACCGGTTATCCCTCCCTGTAAAACTTCATCACCCCGTAGCGCTGAGGCTGCCCCTGGGCGTCCAGCACGACCAGGGCTTTTCGATTGTCGCGGACGTTGCCGATGAAAAACCGCCGGCCGTCCGGCGCATACTGCTGGCCGCTCCGCAGCACCCGGTGCAGGTCGAAGGCAAAAAACTGCAGCGGGTAAGCGCGCTTTTGCTGCGGCAGGGGGGTTAACGTTTGGTAAACGTCTCTTAAAAGCACTTCCTGCTCGCTGACCTCGATCTTTTTCTTGACAATTTGCCTGGCCGTCTCGGTGTCGTAAGCCGCTGCCAGAGCCGCCAGGAAGCGCCCGGCGTCGAAGGGGGCCGCCTGCAAACGCTCGATTTCCTTCTTTAAATACCTGGCCAGCACGCCCGGGCGCAGGTTCCGGTAGACTTTATCGTTAATGGTGACCATTTCTTTCTCCGGCAAAACGCGGATTTTAAACGGCTGCACTTCGTAAACCGG